>DASPUH010000107.1:0-15656 GCA_035622975.1 Candidatus Sulfotelmatobacter sp. | reverse complement strand
CCTCGACGATGTCACCAACGGCGACATGGACATGGTCGACAACACGCTGGTGGCACATAGCTCGGGCGTGCGGGTCCTATTGGCACCACCCAGCCCCGAGAAGGCCGAGCTGGTGTCCGTCGACCACATCCGCAAGATCGTGTCTCGCCTGCGCGACACCCACGACCTCGTCATCGTCGACTGCTGGCCGCTCATCCAGGACTCGACGCTGGCGCTGCTCGACATGTCCGACCAGATCCTGGGTCTGCTGACCCTCGAGATCACCAACATCAAGAACATCCGCCTCTTCCTGGAGGTCGCCGACCAGCTCGGCTACCCCGCCGGGAAGATCAAGCTGGTCCTCAATCGCGCCGACTCGGCGCTTGGCATCCGCGTCTCGGACGTGGAGCATTCCATCGGCCGGCGCATCGACGAGACGATCGTGAGCGACGGCCGCAGCGTGGTCTATGCCTTGAACCGTGGCGTACCGTTCGTCACGAGCAATCGCGAGGCCCAGGTCAGCCAGGACATCATCCGGCTGGCCAGGTCCGTCACCGGCGAAGCCGTGCGGCCCGCCGCGCAACGAGAGAAACCGGTCCAACGCAAGTCGCTGTTCGCATGGCGCTGACAGCCGATCGTGGTCCCGCGAAGGGCGGAAGGGGAGAGCCATAGATGTCCCTGTTGAAGCGGATCGAGAGTGCCCGGCCCGGGGCCGGCGAGGTACCGAGCGCACCGGGACAGCCCGGCGCGCCCGGTGGCGGGCCGCCCACCAGCGGGCCGTCGCGGATCATGAGCCAGGCGCCGGTGCGCGAGTCGTTCCGGGACGTCAAGTTCCGCATCCAGTCGCGCGTCATCCAGGACCTGGATCCCAAGCTGGACCTGTCCAACCAGGTCGAGGTCCGGCGCCAGATCGAGGAGATCTTCGGTCGCGTCATCGACGAGGAGGGCCTGGCCCTCACCCGCGCCGAGCGCGTCCGGATGGTCGAGCAGATCACCGACGAGATCATCGGCCTGGGGCCGCTCGAGCCGCTCCTGCGTGACGAGAGCATCACCGAGGTCATGGTCAACGGCCCGCGCCAGGTCTACATCGAGCGGGCCGGCAAGCTCGAGCTGACCAACGTGGTCTTCCAGAACGACGACCACGTGATGCGCATCATCGACCGCATCATCGCCCCCATCGGCCGCCGCGTCGACGAGTCAAGCCCCATGGTGGACGCTCGCCTGACGGACGGTTCGCGCGTCAATGCCATCATCCCGCCGCTCTCCCTGGTGGGCCCCGTCATCACGATCCGGAAGTTCTCGGCCTCCCCCTTCACCGTGGACGACCTGATCCGCTTCGGCACCGCCACCCCGGAGATGTTCGACTTCCTCAAGGCCTGCGTGGAGGCCCGCCTCAACCTCTTCGTCTCGGGCGGGACCGGCTCGGGCAAGACCACGACCCTCAACGTGCTCTCCTCGTTCATCCCCAACGACGAGCGCATCGTGACCATCGAGGACGCCGCCGAGCTCCAGCTGCGCCAGGAGCACGTGGTGACCCTCGAGGCCCGGCCCCCGAACATCGAGGGCAAGGGCGCGATCCCCATCCGCGAGCTCGTGCGCAACTCGCTGCGCATGCGGCCCGACCGCATCATCGTCGGGGAGTGCCGTTCGGGCGAAGCCCTCGACATGCTCCAGGCCATGAACACGGGCCATGACGGTTCCATGTCCACCGGCCACGCCAACAGCCCCCGCGACATGCTCTCCCGCCTGGAGACCATGGTCCTGATGGCCGGCGTGGACCTGCCGCTGCGGGCCATCCGCGAGCAGGTCTCGTCCGCCGTCGATCTCATCGTCCACCAGTCCCGCCTCAAGGACGGCACCCGCAAGGTCGTCAACATCACCGAGGTCCAGGGCATGGAAGGCGACGTCATCGTCATGCAGGACGTCTTCGTCTTCGAGCAGACGGGCATCGTCGACGGCAAGATCCAGGGCCGCCTCAAGCCGACCGGCATCCGGCCCAAGTTCGTCGAGAAGTTCGAGATCATGGGCATCCAGCTCCCGGCCGGCATGTTCGGCTTCAGCTACTAGGCCGCGGGAGACGGAGCCATGAACCTGCTGCCCATCGTCCTCGCCGCCCTGGCCGGGGCGGCCGTGCTGCTCATCATCGTGGGCCTCACGTCCTCCGGCGGCTCGGGCATCAGCGCTCGCCTCGACCGCTACGCGTCGGGCCGCAAGCCGGATGCCGAGAAGCAGGGCTCCGGCTCGATCAGTGACGCCATCTCCAGCTCGGTCGCCCTGGCCAGCCTGAACAAGGTCGTGGAGAACCGCGACTTCGGCGCCAACCTGGCGCGCGATCTCGCCCGAGCCGACCTGCGCCTCAAGACCAGCGAGTTCCTGGCCATCTGGGGCGCCTCCATCGTGGGCCTGCCGCTCATCTGCCTGGCCCTCAGTGACTTCCTGCCCACGCTGGGCAACCCGCTGGTGCTGGTCATCGCCGCCATCGTCGGCCTGTGGCTGCCGCGCTGGTACATCAACCACCGCAAGGCCGGCCGCCTGAAGGCCTTCAACAGCCGCCTGGCCGACACCATCACGCTCATCGCCAACGCCCTGCGCGCCGGCTCGTCGTTCCTGCAGGCCGTGGAACTGGTGGTGCGCGAGACGCAGCCGCCCATCTCCACCGAGTTCGGCCGCGTCATCCGCGAGGTCAACCTTGGCCTCGCCTTCGATGACGCCCTGGCCAACATGGTCCGCCGCGTGCGATCCGACGACCTGGAGCTGATGGCCACCGCCATCACGATCCAGCACCAGGTCGGCGGCAACCTGGCGGAGATCCTGGACTCCATCGCCTTCACCATCCGCGAGCGGGTCCGCATCAAGGGCGAGATCCGCACCCTGACGGCGCAGCAGCGCCTGTCGGGCTACGTCGTGGCCGGCCTGCCCATCGGCCTGGTGGCGATCCTCTTCGTGATCGCCCCCAGCTTCATGCAGCCGATGTTCCTCAAGCCCCCTGATTTCCTGGGCCTGCCCCTCGGCGTCTGCATCATGTTCGTCGGTGGCCTGTTCATGCTCATGGGCTTCCTCGCCATCCGGCGCATCGTCGACATCGAGGTCTGAGCCATGCTGCCCGTCGTCTTCGCGGTCGTCGCCTTCGCGGCGATCATGCTCATCGTCCTGGGCCTTGCCGGCGGCCAGTCGGTAGACCCCGTCCAGGCGCGCCTGACCCAGCTGGGTTCGATGCAGGCCAAGAACCTGGAGGAGCTCGAGCTCCAGCAGCCGTTCTTCGACCGCACGTTCCGGCCGTTCATGGCCCGTCTCACGGCGTATGCGCAGCGCATCAGCAGCCCCGCGTCCGCCAGCCGCACCGACCGGCGCCTCGCGCAGGCCGGCAACCCGGGCAACCTCAAGGCGGCCGAGTTCACCGCCCTCAAGCTGGTCTCGGCCGTCGTCGTCGGCGCCCTGGCGCTGCTGTTCTTCGGGGTGCTCCAGGCCAACTTCCTCCTCGGCATCATCTCCGGCGTGGTCGGTCTGGGCCTGGGCTTCGTCCTGCCCGAGTACTGGCTCAACCGCCGCATCCGCCAGCGCAACAAGGCCATCCTGCTGGCCATCCCCGACACGCTGGACCTGCTCACGATCTCCGTGCGAGCCGGCCTGGGCTTCGACGCCGCGCTCGGTCGCGTGGTGGAGAAGACGCAGGGTCCGCTGGCCGACGAGTTCCGGCGGGCCCTGGCGGAGATCCGCCTGGGGGCGGCCCGCAGGGACGCCCTGCGCGGCATCGTGGCCCGCACCAATGTGCCGGCGCTGGCCAACTTCATCGGCGCCATCATCCAGGCCGAGCAACTCGGCGTCTCGATCAGCAAGGTCCTCCAGGTCCAGTCCGAGCAGCTGCGCATCGAGCGCCGCCAGCGGGCGGAGGAGCAGGCGGCCAAGGCCCCCATCAAGATGCTGTTCCCCCTCGTGGGCTGCATCTTCCCGTCGCTCTTCATCGTCATCCTGGGGCCGGCCATCATCCTGCTCATGGTCAACCTCCACACCTAGTCCGCAGCCGGCCGCATGGCTGACCTGCTCCAGCTCCGCAACACCACCCGCGGAACGGCCGTCGCGACCCAGGTCGTGGCGGCCGATTCGTTCTGGGCCCGATTCGTGGGCCTCATGGGCCGCCGTTCGCTGGCCCCCATGGAGGGCCTGTGGCTGCCCGGGACGAACAACATCCACATGTTCTTCATGCGCTTCGCCATCGACTGCTGCTTCGTCGGCCGGCCCGCTGACGACGGCTCGCGGCAGGTCGTGCACGTGCGACGCGCCCTGCCGCCGTGGCGAGGCATCGTGTGGTACGCCCGCGGCGCGCACGGCGTCATCGAACTGCCCGTGGGGGCGCTGGAGCGGAGCGGGACGCAGGTCGGCGATCGCGTCACCCTGAGCGGGCGCAACGGCCGCCCGGCCTGAGCCGCCTGCCGTGACCGGGGGCGGCGCGCTCGGCGCGCGGCGGCTCACCCCGCGCGAGCTCCTGCTATGGGCCGGGGCGATCACCGGCTACCTGTTCGGCGTGTTCGCCTTCATCACGATCGAGGCCAGCGTCGGCGGCCAGTGGTTCCGCACCGGTCCCGACCTGGATGCCTACCTGCGTGCCGGCCACGACCTGCTCGATGGCGCGCCGGTCTACGTGGGCCAGATCGGCGAGGCGACCAACTTCCCCTACGCGCCGCCCTGGGCCGTCATCGCCGCCGGCCTGGCGCTCCTGCCGCCACTGGTCGTGCAAGCCGGCATCATCGGCCTGGACCTGCTGGCGATGCGCTACGTGGCTGGCAGCTGGCGCGGCGCCGGGCTCATCCTGCTGTGGCCCCTGACGGCCTTCGAGCTCTCCGCGGGCAACATCGACCTGCTCATCGCGGCGGCCATCGTGCTGGCCTGGTCCGGCGGGCCCGCGACCGACAGGGTCGGGGCCGCCAGGAGCGAGGCCTCCCGCCTCCTCGAGCACCTGCGTCGCGTCGGCGCGCTGACGCTCATGGCCCTCGCCAAGCTGGCCCCGGCGCTGGCCCTGCCGCCCGCCCGCTGGCGCGGGGCTGCGGTCGCCCTCGGGCTGTGTTGCCTGGTGACCCTGCCCGTGCTGCACCTGTGGCCCGACTGGTTCGCCTACCTCGCGCGCCAGCCGTCCACCATCGCCATCTCGCTGCCGGTCGGGCCATGGTACCTGCGCCTGCCGGTGGCCCTCGTCCTCGCCGGGCTGGGCAGCGTCGTGCTGCGGCGGCCGTGGCTGAGCGCCATGGCCGTCGTGGTGGCCATGCCGTCGCTCTACCTCTCGACGACGGTCATCCTGATCGCCCCGCTCCGCCTCTGGCTGGACGGCCGTCGAGCGGCCAGCAGCGGCAGGTAGGCGCCGGCGATCGCCACCAGGGGCAGGGCCGGTTCCGGCAGCCAGCCCAGCAGCGGCAGCAGGATGGCGACGCGATAGCCGCGCGCGGCCAGGAGGGCGGCGGGCAGCGCCAGGACGACGAGGTAGTGCACCCAGATGAGTGGCGCGAGCAGGAGCGACGCCACGGTGACCATGACGAAGCCGGCCTCGCGATCCTGCCGCAGGGCCAGCGCGCAGGCCCCCAGCCCCAGTGCGTACTGCACGATGAGAGCGGGCTGCACGATGTCCGGCCCCCAGCCGAGCAGCAGGGCGGCCGAGGCCAGGTCCACGTTGTGGGTGACCCCGGTCACGTGCGACAGGTTGCGCACGACCGTCAGGTAGTCGACGTAGCCCCCCAGGCCGACGAACGGCAGCGTCAGGACGACCAGCGCGAGGCCCGCCCCGATGGTCCACGCGAGCGGCTGCCAGCGGCGCCGGATGAGCCACCAGATCGGCAGCACGACGAGGGTCGGCCGCAGGGCCAGCGCAAGGGCGGTCAGGCGACCCGACGCCGGGCGGTCCAGCCAGCGCCACGCGAGGCAGCTGGTCACCAGCACGAGCAGGCTGACGTTGCCCAGGTTGAGGTCGATCAACGTCGGGTAGCTGACGGCCAGGACGAGCAGGACGCCACCGCGGACCCAGCGCGGCACGGGCAGGGCCGCGCAGCCGGCGATCAGGAGCCCGACCCGCAGGAGCCACCAGCCCGCCTCAACGGCCGACGGGGCGAGGCCGCTCACGGCCGCCAGCAGCACCGCGAGGGGCGGCGGGTAGAGGTACAGGCCGGCCGGGCCGGGGTTGAACGGCCCGCTCAGCGTCTGGGGCTGGTACGGCGTGCCGCCGGCCGCGACCCGCGCGGCCGCCGACAGGTAGGCGGCCAGGTCGTAGCTGTAGCCCGTGCTGCTGCTGAACACCGCGAGGGCTGCCACGAGGAGCACCGCGCCCGCGACGCCCATCGCCATGGCGAACGCGGTGGAGCGTCCCTCCTGGTCCATCACGTCGATGATATGGGGCGGCCCTACGTAAGCGGCAGCCAAGCGGACATGGCGATGATGGACCCATGGCGGCCGTGCTGGATCTCCTCCTGCCGCCGAGCTGCGCCGGCTGCCGCCGCGAGGGCACCCACCTGTGTGCCACGTGCAGCCGGCCGCTCCGGCGCCGCCTCGCCGAACCACCCGGGGTGCCGCTCGGCCTGCGCAACCGGCAGCCCTCCGGCGTGGTCCAGCTGGAGTGGCTGGCCGCCTATACGGGTCCCACGCGCGCCACGCTGCACGCCCTGAAATACGACGGGGTGCGTTCGCTGGCCGAACCGCTGGGGATGCTGCTGGCGGCTCGCTGGGCGCGCGTCGGATGTGGTGGTGAGGTGCTCGTGCCCGTGCCACTCCATCGTCAGCGACTCCACGACCGCGGCTATGACCAGGCGCAGCTGCTCGCCCTCGCCGCGGCCGCTCGGCTGGGGCTGCCCGTCCTGCCGGCCGTCCGGCGCGGCGAGGCGACGTCGGCGCAGCACGCCCTGGGTCGTGGGGCGCGGGCCACCAACGTGGGCCACGCCTTCGTCCTGGCACCGGAGGCCGCCGCGTCGATCGAAGGGCGTTGGGTCGTCGTCGTGGACGACATCCTCACCACCGGTGCGACCGTCGGGGCATGCGCCTCGGTCCTGCGGGCGGCCGGGGCGCGCGCGGTGTCGGCCCTCGTGGTGGCCCGCGACCGGTGAAAGGGGCGCGGGAGCCGTCGTGACCGGTCGCTGGTTGCCGGGGCTAGAATCGAGGCCAGAAGGGAGCGCCCATGCGAACCATCGTCAGGGGCCGGAACTTCGAAGTCCCGGAAGCCGACCGGAAGTACGTCGAGGGCAAACTCCACCGCCTGGATCGCCTCCTCGGGGAGCGGGCGGAGGCGATCGCCGAGTTGCGGGTGGAGCGCCATCGAAGCGCCGCGACGAGCCATGTCGTGGCCGTCAAGCTGGACCTGGACGGCCGGCCGCCGATCCACGGCTCGGCGCGTGCTTCCACCCATCGGGCCGCCGCGGACGAGATCATCGACCTCCTGGAGCGGCGTGCCGTGGACCAGAAGGAACGCCTGCGCCAGCCCGACAACCCGGGCGCGCCCTCGGCGCGCTCGACCGTCAAGGCCGAGCCAGAGGCCGCCGCCGACGGGTCGCCACGGGTGGTCAAGGTCAAGCGCTTCGCCCTGGAGCCGATGTTCGAGGAGGATGCGGTGACCCGCATGGAGGAGCTGGGCCACAGCTTCTTCGTGTTCGTCAACGCGGAGGACGAGCGCCTCAACGTCCTGTATCGCCGGCGGGACGGCGACTATGGCCTCATCGAGCCGGTGGTCGGTGGTGAGTACGCCGTGGGCCGGGTGCGCCGGCGCGCCTGAGGTCCCTCAGCTCGGCCAGGCGCTCGCCGGCTCCAGGCGGTAGACGCCCTTCGTGCGCGACATGAAGTGCAGGTCCACCAGGTAGCGCCGCAATGATGCGACGTCCGGATGGACCAGCCCCAGGCGCTGGTTGACCTCCTTCTCCGGGTAGGTCGCGCCCGGCTGGAAGATCGTCTCGGCGAGGTAGCGCAGCAGCACCAGGCGCTTCTTCTCGTGGGCCGGGATGGCCACCAGCCGCCCGTCCTGGATGAAGGCGCGCAGGACCTTGGCCTCGAAGGCGGGTCGCGGCCGGCCGTCCGGACCGGCCTCCTCCAGGGGCTCTGCGGCACCCGGGCGAGACGCGGCATCCAGGCGCCGCCCGATGTCATGCAGGGCATCCAACCGGAGTTCGTACTCCACGTACGGATGACGGGGCCGAGCGGTGACCAGGCCCGCCTCGCGCAGACGCCGAAGGTGGTGGGCGACCGTGGGAGAAGACAGCCCCGTGGCCTGGGCCAACTCCTCCACGGCCATGGGTCGTGCCGCGAGCAGGCCGATGAGGCGGAGCCTGGACGCGTCGGCCAGCGCCTTGAGGGTCGTGAGGAGCTCCGGATCCATACGCGGATCATATCCGCGCGATTAGACCACCGTCTAATCGCGGTCCGCCGCCCGTGCCGTACCATGGGCGCCCATGCCCAGCGACCTCCGCGCGGCCCTTGGCGGCCGACCCATCGGCATCCACCTGCCCCTCGGCGCCGGCATGGTCAAGGCGGCCGACCGGGCCGACAGCATCGGCGCCGCCGCGCTGCAGGTCTTCGCCGACAACCCCACCGCGTGGCGCCGCCGGGCGGATCCGCCGCGCGAGCTGCCGGCCTTCCGGGCGCGCCTGACCGAGTTGGACCTGGGGCCCACGGCCACCCACGCCGCCTACCTCATCAACCTCGCCGGCAGCGACGAGGCCTTCTGGGACCGCTCCGTCAGCGCGCTCGCGGCGGAACTCCGCATGGGCGCCACGTACGGGGCGGCGTTCGTCAACGTGCACGCCGGCTCCCACCGGGGCGACAGCCCGCAGGGCGGGATCGCGCGACTGGCGCGCGGCATGGCCGCGGCCCTGGCGGCGGCGGGTACGGCCGGGCTGCCGCTGCTCGTCCTCGAGAACAGCGCGGGCGGGGGTGACGGCATCGGCTCGACCCTGGAGGGACTGGCGTCGATCGCGGACGCTGCCGTGCGGGCCGGGGTACCCGAAGGCGCCTTCGGCTTCTGCCTGGATACGGCCCACCTGTGGGGTGCCGGTTACGACCTCTCGGATCCGGCCGTCCTGGACGAGGTCCTGCTGCGTTTCGATGCCCTGCTCGGCGCGGGACGCCTGGCGATGCTGCATCTCAACGACTCCAAGGTCCCGCTGGGATCCCATGGCGATCGCCACCAGCATCTGGGCGCGGGCGCGATCGGCGAGCGGGGCATGCGCGCTCTGCTCACCCACCCGCGCCTGGCGGCCGTGCCGGCGTACCTGGAGACCCCGGGCATGGACGAGGGCTGGGACGCCCGCAACATGGAGCGGGTGCGGGCTTTGATGGCCGGCGAGGCCTTGCCACAGCTCGACGAAGCCGCCCTTGACCTGCCGGGGCCGCGCTCGCGGCGGGAGCGGGCGGCGCCGGCCCTGGAGGGCGCCTGACGGGGCCGTCGGCCTGATCGATGGCCGGTCCGGCCGGGCTCCGAACGGCTCACCGTTCGGCGCGGGACGCGGGGTACCAAGGACCTATATCGACGCCCTGCCACGGCTCGGATGATGCCCCTGTCATCCCGGTCCGCTCGAGGGTCCGTAAGCCGCGCATGAGCGTCCAGAACGGTCGAGCCTTCAACGAATGGCTGCGCTCGCAGCTGAAGGCCAAGAAGATGTCCCAGCGGCAGCTGGCCCAGCAGTCGGGCGTTGATCACTCGACGATCTCCCGCCTGATCCGAGGCGACCGCACGCCGTCCCTGGGCACCGCGACCAAGCTGGCCCGTGGCCTCCGCGAGATCCACGATGAGGCCGACACGCCGCAGTACTTCGGGCTCGTCGCGACTGCCGCGACCAACCCCACGGCGCGCGTGGAGTACTCGTTGCGGTCGGACGACTACCTCTCCGAGGCGCAGGTGCGCCAGGTCATGGAGTACTACCTGGCGGTGCGCATGCGGCGCCTCGCCGCTCGCCCATCGCCGGCCGCCGTGACCGTGGGTGCGGCCAGCCTGACCCGCTTCCCGAAGCGCAACTGACCTACCCCTGGCGGCGCCACGGCGCCGACGCTGACAACCGAACCGATCCTCTCCGGGTGCCGGCCGCTGGGGGCCGGCATCCGGCGTTCACGAACCCCGACCGGGCAGAGCCGCCTCAGGTGGACCCGAGCGGTGCCAGGATCGCGACGCCCGTCCCGATGCCCGCCAGGCCGCCCACCGCGGCCGGCCACACCAGCACACCGATGATGACCAACGCGATCAGGCCCGCCCCCGGGACCAGGAAGACCAGGCCAGCCCCGACGGCGTTGAGCTTGAGGCCGAGTCGCGACTCCTGGCCCGAACGCAGGGCTTCACGGAGGCTCAGCGCGAAGCCGATCACCGCGAGGATCGCGCCCGGGGCGACCGACAGCAGGGCGAAGATGGCTTGCGGACCGCTCATGGGCTGCAGATGGTATGCCCGACGCGGCCGGACCGCCCGCGGGCGGCCTTCTGGCAGGCCCTGCTGGCTCGGCCGGGCAGCCTCGCCCTCCTGACTGAGGCAGCCCCGCCCGCGGGCGGCCCCGCACGCGGGCGGCCTCGCCCTCTGGCTGAGGCAGCCTCGCCCACTTGAAACCGTCACGCTCACTGCGACGACGGAGTGCGACGGCCGCCGCCCTCCCCCCACGGATCGTGCACCCACCGTTCAACTCAGCGGTCATGCGTCACCGATGGCAGGTCCAGATCGGGCTCCGTCCCTGCAGCGAACGTCGGGCGTACGGCTTGCGGTTGGTCTCGCACCAGGCGGTCCGCTGGCCGACCCGGCCTGGACCGACCGGCTCGCCTCAACGAAGCGACCGCCAAGCGGGGCCCACCAGGATGTGCGGATGTCGGTGCGCGAGGGTTCCGTGGCTCGAGCGAACTCGCGGATGCAAGCCGACCTGCGTCTCGCCGGGGAGGAGATCCGGCGCGCGAGGATCTCGGGCGGACTCAGCCAGGCAGTGGTGGGCCGACACGCGGGCATCACGGGCCAGGAGGTCGGGCGGCTCGAGCTCGGGCGGGTGGCGGAGCCGCCACCGCGCCTGCTGGCACGGGTCGCGGCCGTGGTCGGGCTGGACCTGCGGCTGCGAGCCTACCCGGGCGATTCGCCGATCCGGGACGCGGGTCACCTGCGGTTGCTTCTGCGCTACCGTCGCCGCGTGCTCCAGGCCGCGTGGGCGTGGCATGTCGAGGTCCAGGTCAGTCCGGTCGATCACCGCTGGTGGGACGCCGTGGCGAGCAAGGATGGCGTCGCCATCGCCTGCGAGGCCGAGACCCGCCTCTACGACATCCAGGCCCAGGCACGCCGTGCCCACGCCAAGTTCGCGGCGGGCGTCGTTGACCGGCTGATCCTGGCCGTGGCCGATACGGACCACAACCGCCGAGCGCTGCGCGAGGCACGCGAGGTCCTGCGCGGTGACTTCCCGCTCGACACGCGGGCCGTGATGGCCGCCCTCACCGCCGGCCGCGACCCGGGCGCCAACGGGATCGTCGTGTTGTGAACCTCGGACGTTCACTGCAGGGGAGGAGCCGACCACCAGCCCGGCTCTGTCGTTGATCCGTGCTTGGTGCGCTCGAAACGACCGACGAGCCCCGACACGCGAGGCCGGATGGCCCCGACAGCCCACGCTGCGAACATCGCATGTTCAAACATTGGGCGTGCCGCCTCGAACCGGTGGGCCGCGCGCCGCCGGAGCGCGCGCCGCCGGAGCGCGCGCCGCCGGACCGCCGGACGCGGCTGGACCGCCGGACCGCCGGACGCGGCTGGACCGCCGGACGCGGCCGGAGCGTTCGACGCGGCCGGACCGCCCGCGACCCGCTACGGCGTTGGCGCCGCAGCTGGTGCGATCGGGCGGCGGATGACCTTGGTCTTGCTGGAGACCACGTAGACGACCGCCCCGAGCACGACGACCGACAGGATGCTGATGGACCGGTCGACCAGGGCGATGGTGAGCGCCTCCCCCTGCGGCACGCCGTAGATGTAGGTCAGGATGCCGACCATGCCTGCCTCCACCACCCCCAGGCCACCCGGCGTGAGCGGCACGGCGGTCAGCAGCGAGGCCGCCAGCGCCACGAAGAAGACCCCCGACACGCCCATCCGGACATCGGCGTAGCCCAGGGCGGCGATGACGAACCACAGGCGCATGGCCTCGGTCGACCAGATCAACCCGGTCAGGAACCCCAGGCGCGGCAGGCTGCGCGCCTTGAGGCTGAAGAAGCCCTCTTCGAAGCGGTCGTAGAGCTCCACGACCGTGTGCGGCACGGGCAGCCGGACCAGGATGCGCCGGCCGAAGTTGCGCAACGTCAGCAGCGCCACCGCCAGCACCACCACCACGGCGACGCCCAGACCGAGCACGAATGTGACGTACGGGTCGAAGCCATTGCGGAAGCTCCAGAACCCGGCGGCGAGGCCGAGCACGGCGATGGCGAAGAGGTCCAGCACGCGCTCGATGAAGACCGTGCCCAGCGTGCGGCTGGTCGACACGTGCTGGTTCATCCGCAGCAGGTAGGCCCGGTAGACGTCGCCCAGCTTGGCCGGCACGAGGCAGTTGACCATCCAGCTGATGAACACGATCTCCGTCGAATCGCGGGTCGACAGGCGGGTGCCGGCGCTGCGCAGGAGGAGCGTCCAGCGATAGCCGCGCATGGGAAACCCGACGTAGTAGATGCCGAACGCGGCGAGGAGCAACCACGGGTTGGCGGCCAGGATGCGCGACGGCAGCTGGTCCAGCTGGAAGCCCGGCAGGGAGCGCGCGAGGAGCACGATCAGCACCAGCGGCACCGCCAGCGAGACGATGGTGCGGGGGCTGCGCAGCCGGCGCACGAGCGAGAGCTGGTCGGCCGAGACCTCAGCCGAGGTGTCGGCGCCCTCGGTCGCCTGGTCGGTCGTGGCCGGCTCGAAGGAGGGGCTCATGGGCGCGCCGCGACGACGCGGCGGGGGCGCTCAGCGAGGAGGCGGGAGCGGACCGAGTCGACGGTTGCCGCGGGTCCGGTTGATGAGCTTGGCAAGCGGTGTGAGGCCTCGCACGAGGTATGAGGCATGGCCGGGCATCAGCGTGGCCTGCGCCAGGGCCGCCCGCAGCTGGTCAGGGGTCTCGATGGGACCCGGGACGATGGTACAGGCGACCCCGACTTCGAGCAGCGAGTGGGCATCGCTCGAGGCGACCCCGGGCAGCCCATTGCGCAGGGCGAACTGCGCCGCCCGCTCGTTGGCGTCGCCGAACGCGGCCCGCGCGTTGTAGGCCTCGATGAAGTCCAGCTTCCCGGTGAACGCCCCCAGGGCCGCCTCGCGGTCGCCCCTGAGGCCCGAGTGGCGGTAGCGATCGAAGGGATGCGGCAGTCCGGCCAGCCCGCCCTGGGCATGGATCGCGTCGATGGTCTCCGCCGCCGATAGCCCTGGCCCCACGGCCTCCTGCAGGAACAGGCCCAGCACGTCACCGTCGGCGCTGCGGATCTCCTCGCCGATGATGACGGTCAGGCCCGCCGGGGCGCGCGCGCGGCCCTCCAGGGCGCCGTCGAGCCGCTCGTGATCGGTGATGGCGAGGTGGGTCAGGCCGCGCTCGGCGGCCACCCTGACGAGGTCGGCTGGCCGGCTCAGCGAGTCAAAGGAGGCCGAGCTGTGGCAGTGCAGGTCCACGAAGGCCTGCCCCCGCGAGGTCGCGGCGGGCTCGCCCGGGACGGGCACGCGGCCGGCCTCAGACGCGCTGGACGAGCGACTTCTTGAAGAAGTCGAAGTGTTCCAGCGCCAGTCCGGTGCCCAGCGCCACGCAGTCCAGCGGTGTCTCCGCGACGTGGCAGGGCACGCCGGTGACCTGGGTCAGGAGGCGGTCGATGTTGCGCAGCAGCGCCCCGCCACCGGACATGACCATGCCCTTGTCGATGATGTCGCTGGACAGCTCGGGGGGCGTCTCCTCCAGCACGTGACGGACGGCCGTCACGACCTGCTGGAGGGGTTGCTCCAGCGCCTCCATGACTTCCGCGCTGGTCAGCGGGATGGTCCGCGGCAGGCCGGCGATGAGGTCGCGCCCGCGCACTTCCATGTGCAGCTCGCGCTCCAGCGGCAACGCCGCGCCGATCTGGATCTTGACCTCCTCCGCGGTCCGCTCGCCGATCATGAGGTTGTACTTCTTGCGCACGTAGTTGGCGATGGCGTCGTCGAAGCGATTGCCGCCCACGCGCACGGACGAGCTGACGACGATGCCACCGAGGGCGATCACGGCGATCTCGGTCGTGCCGCCGCCGATGTCGATGATGAGGTTGCCCGAGGGGCCGCTGATGGGCACGTTGGCCCCGATCGCCGCCGCCAGCGGCTCCTCGATGAGGTACGCCTCGCGCGCGCCGGCCTTGAGGGCCGCGTCCCGCACGGCGCGCTTCTCCACCGAGGTGACGCCCGAGGGCACGCTGATCATGACGTCCGGCTTGGTCATGGCCCGGCCGGCCTTCTTGATGAAGTAGCGCAGCATGGCCTCGGTGATGACGTAGTCGGCGATGACGCCGTCCTTCATGGGCCGGATGGCGCGGATGTTGACGGGGGTCCGGCCGATCATCTCGCGCGCGTCCTCACCCACGGCCACGATGTGATTGTCGTCGCTCACGGCGACCACCGACGGCTCCTGGATGACGATGCCGCGGCCCTTGACGTAGACGAGGACGTTGGCCGTGCCGAGGTCGATGCCGATCTTCATGCGCTGGCGGGAGATCCTTCCGTGGAGGCCCCTTCGGGCAGGCGCGTCACGTGGGCGCCGAGGTCGTGGAACTTGCCCTCGATGTTCTCATACCCCCGCTGGACGTGGTGTTCACCGTGGATCAGGGACGTGCCCTCGGCGGCGAGCGCGGCCAGGATCAGCGAGGCGCCGGCCCGCAGGTCGCCGATCTCCAGCTCCGCGCCGTGGAGGCCGGTGCGGCCGCGGATGCGCGCGTGCTGGTCGTCCGCCAGGGTCACGTCGGCACCCATGCGGACGAGCTCGCCGACGTACTCCAGGCGGTCCTCGAAGATCGTCTCGTGGACCTGACTCACACCCTCGGCCTGCGTCAGCAGCACGCACGTGGGCGGCTGCAGGTCGGTGGCCAGGCCCGGGTACGGCGCGGTCGTGATGTCGCGTGCGCGGTACGGCTTGAGGGCCGGGTCCACCCCGCGCACCACGATGCGGTCGTCCTGGCAGGTCAGGTCCACGCCCACATCGTGGACGACGTCAAGGAACGAGCCCAGCTGGGCGCAGGGCGCCTCCTCCAGCGTCAGCTGGCCACCGGTCACCGCGGCCGCCACGACGAACGTGCCAGCCTCGATGCGGTCGGACGCCACGCGGTAGTTGGCGCCGCGAAGGCGCCGCCGACCGACCACCTCGATGGTGTCGGGCGCGGTGCGCGAGACCTCAGCGCCCATGGCGCACAGGAAGCCCATCAGGTCGTCGACCTCCGGCTCCTGCGCCGCCGGCTGGATCGTCGTGCGGCCGTCGGCCAGGGTCGCCGCCAGCATGGCGTTCTCGGTGCCCATGACGCTCACCGCGGGGAAGGTCACGCGGGCTGCGCGCAGGCGGCCGGGGGCCCGCGCGAAGTAGTAGCCGTTGCGGTACTCGATCTCGGCGCCCAGGGCGCGCATGGCATCGACATGGAGGTTGACCGGGCGGCGCCCGATGCGGTCGCCGCCGGGATTGCTGATGATGACCCGCCCGAAGCGGGCCAGGAGCGGCCCCAGCAGGATGAAGCTGGCGCGCATCTTGGCGGC
>DASPUH010000106.1:0-4979 GCA_035622975.1 Candidatus Sulfotelmatobacter sp. | reverse complement strand
CGGCATCGATGCCGACCGCCTGCCGGAGGAGCGGCGCCGGGGCATGACCATCGACGTGGGGTACGCCCACCTGCGCCTGCTCGACGGTACCGAACTGGACTTCGTGGACGTGCCAGGGCACGACCGGCTGGTCGGCAACATGCTCGTGGGCGCGGGTGAGATCGACGCGGCCATGCTCGTCGTGGCTTCCGATGACGGCGTGCGGGCCCAGACGCTCGAACACCTGGAGCTGCTCGACGGCCTGGGCATCGTCCACGGGCTGGCGGTCGTGACCAAGACTGACCTCGTTGACGCGGACCGAGTAGCCGCCGTGACGCGGCAGGTAGCGGCCGTGCTGGCCCGATCGACCCTGGCTGGGTCGTCGGTGGTGGCCGCGTCGTCGGTCACGGGGGCGGGACTGGACGACGTGCGGGTGGCGCTGGCGCGGTTACGGGACCGGGTCGTCGCGTCGCGGGGTTCCGCCGTCCGGACAGCGCCGCGCCTCGCCATCGATCGCGTCTTCGTCGTCAAGGGCCGCGGCTCCGTCGTCACCGGCTCCCTGCGGGGCGGGCCGCTGGCGAACCATGACTCGCTCCGCGTCGAACCAGGCGGCGCGTGGGTCCGCGTGCGGGAGATGCAAGTCCATCGGGCGACGGTGGAGTCGGTCACCGATGGCGGCCGGGTGGCCCTGAACCTCGTTGGGGCAGCGTCGGGTTCGCTCGTGCGGGGCGTGACGCTGACTGGCGACCCGGCAGTCCGGGCCACCGACCGGCTGCTGACCCTCTTGCGGCCGCCGGCCCGGCTCGTCGAGAAGGGACCGGCCCGCCGCTGGCCGCCAGGGGCAGGCACCACGCTGCGGCTGCACCTCGCGACCGAGAGTGTGGATGCTCGCCTGCAGCGCGGCCGAGGCCTGGGCGCGGCGCTGCCCGACGGCCGGCAGATCGCCACGTTGCGGCTGGCCCGACTGATCGCCGCGGCCTCGGGCGACCCCTTCGTGCTGCGTGCCCCATCCCCCGGGTGGACGGCGGCGGGTGGCGTGGTCCTCGACGCCGCCCCGGCGGCCGGGCCGTCACGAAGGCGCGCGTCCGCGACCCGACTGGTGGCCCTGGCCACCTCCATCGACGGCGGCGTTGACTCCGATGCCGCTCGACTCGACCTGCACGGGTGGTTCGCCCGCCGGGATGGGACGCCCGAGCTGGTCGCCGACCTTGTGGCGGCGCTCCAAGACCAGGCGCTGGCGCTCGCCGAGTCTGCGGGGATGCCGCTGGCCGAAGCGCGCCGGGCCCTGGTCCGGTGGCTGCGACGACAGGTCACGATCGACGAGGCGGCCGCGACGGCGACCATCAGCCGCGCCCTGGACGAGCTCATCTCGGCAGGCCGTCTGGTCCGCTCCGGCGACGCGCTCTATCTGCCCGGCCACGCGCCAACGGGGCCCACCCCGGAGCTCCTCGCCGCGATGGAGCGGCTGGAGCGCCTGCTGGCGGTGCCTGCCCCGCCGTCCCTGCCCGATGCCGCGCGGGCGGCCGGCTGCCCGCCGGACGGCGTCCGGGCCCTCGAGGCCGCGGGTCGGATCGTCCGCGTGGAGGCGGACCTCGCATGGGCCGCCAGCACTTACGGCGAGCTGGCGGCGACCGCCCTCCGGCTGGCGACCGGCGGGCCTCTCACCCCCGCCGCTCTGCGCGACGCCACGGGCACGAGCCGCAAGTACGTCATGGCCCTGCTCGAGGACCTGGACCGGCGCGGCATCCTGCGCCGCACGCGGGACGGGCACGTGCCTGGGCCCCGCGCTCCGATCCCGCGACACGACAGAAAGGGCCCGTAATGACCACCCAAACGTCCCTCTACCGCCGGATCGGGCGGTTTCGGCAGCCGGGGTGGGTACCTGATTTCGCAAACGGCCAGCGAGATCGTGCATCGTGGCCGTAAGGGGCCTTTGATGTCGCATGGGCGCGCCGAGACCGGGGTCCTGAGCGCAGGGCGCTGAGCGCGGGGGGGCGGGGCGACGACGGTCCCGCCCGAACCCCTAGAAGAGCCCCACTACCTCGCCCGCTTCGTCCAGGTCGATGCGTTCGCCGCCGGGCGAGGACGGCAGGCCGGGCATCGTCCGCATCTCGCCCACGAGCGCGGTCACGAACCCGGCGCCGGCGGCCAGGCGCACGTCGCGGACCGGCACGCGGAAGCCGGTCGGGCGGCCCTTGAGGTTGGCGTCGTGGCTGAGCGAGTACTGCGTCTTGGCCACGCAGATGGGCAGCCGGCCGAAGCCCGCCTCCTCGTAGCGCTTGAGGGCCTTGACCGCGGCCGGCGCGAGGTCGACGCCGTCGGCGCCGTAGACGCGCGTGGCGATGGTCTCGATCTTCTCGGCCAGCGGCATCTCGTCCGGGTAGAGCACGTGAAAGTCAGGGGCGCCCACGGCGGCCGCATCCCACACGGCCCGGGCGAGGTCCTCTGCCCCGGCGCCGCCCTCGGCCCAGTTGCGGGTCACGACCGCATCCCGCGCGCCGGCCGCCAGCGCCACCTCGCGGATCGCCGCGACCTCCGCCGGCGTGTCATCGGGGAAGGCGTTGATGGCGACCACCACGGGCACGCCGTAGAGGCTCACGACCTCGATCTGCTTGGCCAGGTTGGCCGCGCCCGAGCGCACGGCCGGCACGTTCTCCGCCTTGAGCGCCGGGTCCAGCGGCTTGCCGGCCACGATCCGTCCGACCCCGCCGTGCATCTTGAGGGCTCGGATGGTGGCGACCATGACGGCCGCATCTGGGCGCAGGCCGGAGGCGCGGCACTTGATGTCGAAGAACTTCTCCGCCCCCATGTCCGCCCCGAACCCTGCCTCCGTGCAGACGATCTCGTTGGAGGCCAGCGCCAGCCGGTCGGCTAGGACCGAGTTGTTGCCGTGGGCGATGTTGGCGAACGGCCCGCAGTGGACGAACGCGGGCCCGCCCTCCAGCGTCTGCAGGAGGTTGGGCTTGAGGGCGTCGCGCAGCAGGACGGCCATCGAACCGGCCACCTTGAGGTCTTCCGCAGTGACGAACCGTCCGTCCTTCGTGGTGGCCAGGACGATCCGGCCCAGGCGCGCCCGGAGGTCGTCCAAATCAGAGGCGAGGGCCAGCACGGCCATCACCTCGGAGGCCACGGTGATGACGAACTCGGTCTCGCGCGGCACCCCATCCTCGCGGCCGCCCAGGCCGATGACGACGTGGCGCAGGGCCCGGTCGCTGATGTCCAGCACGCGCGGCCAGAGGATGCCCAGCTGGTCGATCCCAAGGGCGTTGCCGTGGTGGAGGTGGTTGTCGATGAACGCCGCGGCCAGGTTGTGGGCCGCTCCGATCGCATGGACGTCGCCAGTGAGATGGAGGTTGAAGTCCTCCATCGGGATGACCTGGCTGTAACCGCCGCCAGCCGCCCCGCCCTTGATGCCGAACACGGGCCCCAGCGAGGGCTGGCGGATGGCGACCGCGGCCCGGTGGCCGATGCGGTTGAGCCCCTGGGCCAGGCCGACGGTGGTCGTCGACTTGCCCTCCCCCAGCGGGGTCGGCGTGATGGCGGTGACGAGAACGTACTTGCCGCGCGGGTTCTCGCGTTCGAGCCGGTGGATGGCCGAGAGGGCCACCTTGGCCTTGGTCGAGCCGTACAACTCGATCTCGTCGTCGTGCAGGCCGAGCGCCCGTGCCACTTCCACGATGGGCTTGGGCTTGACGGCACGGGCGATCTCCAGGTCGGAGGGCAGACTCACGGGCCACCTCGGGTCAGTGAAGGGATGGTCGGCGCCATGGCGCCGATGTCAGCGAGAGGGGCGGCCCCGGCGTCGCGGGCCTGCGCCTGGCGGCGCGCCGCACGCATCAGGTGGGCCAGCAGCAGCGCGTTGGTCAGCGGCCCGACCCCGCCTGGGACCGGGGTGATGGCGGAGGCGACCCGTTCGGCCGAGGCGAAGTCCACGTCGCCCACCAGCCGGCCGTCCACGGCGTTGATGCCGACATCCACCACGACCACGCCGCGCCGCAGCATGTCCCCGGTGACGAGGCCGGGATGGCCCGCTGCGACGATCACGATCTCCGCCCCGCGCAGGTGGCGCCGCAGGTCCTTCGTCTTGCTGTGGCACACGGTGACGGTCGCGTTCTCCCGCACGAGCAGGAACGCCACCGGCATGCCCACGACCGTGGAGCGCCCGACCACGACCGCCTCGCGGCCGGCGATCTCGATTCCATGGCCCTTCAGGATCTCCAGCGTGGCGTGGGCGGTGGCGGGCACGAACCCGTCGTAGCCCAGCCGGACGAGGCCGGCGTTGAGCGGATGGATGCCGTCGATGTCCTTGGCCGGGTCGATGGCCTCGACCACCGGGCGCAGACGGACGCCGTCCGGCAGGGGCATCTGGACGATGATGCCGGCCACCTCGGGGTCCTCGCCGAGCCCACGCAGCGCGTCGACCAGGCCGCGCTCGGGATCGTCACCCTCGATCTCCACCAGCCGCCCCGCCAGGCCCACCTTCTCGCAGCCGCGCAAGATCTGGCGCAGGTAGACCATCGACGGGGCCTCATGGCCGCACACCACGACGGCCAGGGCGGGGGCATGCCCGTGAGCCTCGCGATACTCGGCCGCATCCGCCGCGACCGTGGCCAGAGCCGCCTGGGCGAGGGGGCCGCCGAGCAGGAGGCGCGCGCTCGCCCGGGCCACGGTCAGCGCGACGGGAGCGCGGCGGGAAGCAGCGCCGCGGCCATCGCCGCCAGATGCGCCGGCGTGCTGCCGCAACAGCCGCCGATGACGCGCGCCCCGGCCTGCTGCATGGCGCACGCCTGCTGCGCCATGACCGCTGGTTCGGAGCGGTAGACGGCGCGCATGTCGACCAGCTCCGGCATGCCCGCGTTGGACTTCGCGACGAGTACCGCGCCGGGGGCCGCCGCGTGCATGCGGGTCATCACCGGCACCATCTCCTCCGGCCCGTTGCCGCAGTTGCCGCCGACGGCGTCCACGCCCAGGGCCATCAGGGCCGTCACGGCTTGCTCGGG
>DASPUH010000105.1:0-9124 GCA_035622975.1 Candidatus Sulfotelmatobacter sp. | reverse complement strand
GACGACGCCAGGAGGGTTATACCTTCCCGGGTCGCCTCGGCGAACACGGCATGCTCGCCCGGCAGGACGCCGGGGGCGACGCAGCTCTCCGCCTCACCGAAGCTCTGGGAGATGACGTCGCCGAGGTTATGGTCGACGGCCCACTTGGTTGCGGCCAGGATGTCCGGGTCCTGGTCCGACTTGGCCAGCACCAGGTCGATGGCGGCGGCCGGCGCGATGGCGTGGGCCCACTGGACGTCCAGCGAGATCTCGCCCGACCAGCCGACCATGTCGGCGTTGGTGAAGTCGAAGGATGGCGCGCCCTGGGGCGCGAACACCTTGAAGACGGGGTCAGGCAGGCCCCACGTCGCGTCGAAGATCTGCAGGTCCGTGGCGATGAACGGGTTGCCGAACGCGTCGATGATGACGATCGTGCGGCCCCTGCCCGTGTCGCCCGCTTGCTGCAGCTTGTCGACGCCGTACGCGGCCTGGATCTGCTGCGGCCCGTAGCAGGGGGTCGTCGTGGTGGGCAGCTGGCAGGTGAAGAGCTGCGCGCCGTCGGCACGGGTCGCCCGGGCGTAGGCCGGCGAGGACGCGACGCCGGGGATGACGGCATGGACCGCCGGCACGGCGGCCACGGCTGCGGACGGCAGGAGGAGGGTCAGGCCGGCGCCGAAGGAGACCAGGCGTCGTCGCAACGACGCCGTGGCGGTTGACTCGAGCATCGTGATCAGCGACCTCATGTGCTGGGAACGGGCGATCGACGAAGCACGTACGGACTCGTGAGCCGGTCATCACCTCCATCTCGGCCGACGGCTCACCGCGACCCGTCGACCTGCACATGGACTCGCCAGGCCGCTGCCGGTCAGGGTACCTGTTGCAGCGCGGCGGCGCCCGCTCGTCGAGGGGACGATTGGCGACCCCGCGATCGCGCACGTGGACCCAGGGGCGGCGCGGTGCCGGTGCGCACCACCACGTGCCCTGGCGGTCGCCAGGGCCCCGCCGTCAACTGCCCGCGGCCTCCGCTTCGGCGCGCTGACGGTCGTACTCGCGGCCGGCCGCGCGCCGCCGGTCGTGGACCGACAGGGTCCGTTTGCGCAGGCGCAGCGACTGCGGCGTGACCTCCACGAGCTCGTCGGCGGCGATGAACTCGATGGCCGATTCGAGCGTCATGGGGCGCGGGGGCGTGAGGCGCAGCGCCTCGTCGTGGGCGTGGGTGCGGATGTTGGTGAGCTTCTTCTCCTTGGTCACGTTGACGTCCATGTCGCCGGGGCGGCTGTTCTCGCCCACGACCATGCCCTCGTAGACCTCCACGCCGGCATCGATGAACAACTCGGCCCGCTCCTGGAGGTTGAACAGGCCGTAGGCGTTGGACGTGCCCAGCCGGTCGGCCACCAGGACGCCGGAGGTGCGGTGGGCCACCTCGCCGGCCCACGGCCCATAGCCCTCCCCGATCTGATGCAGGAGGGCCGTGCCGCGCGTCTCGGTCAGCAGCTGGCCGCGGTAGCCCACGAGGCCGCGGACGGGGATCACGTACTCCAGCCGGACCCGTCCGTCGGCGTCGCTGCTGAGGTGCTCCAGGCGGCCCTTGCGGGCCGCCAGCGCCTGCTGGACCGTGCCGATGAACTCGGGCGGCATGTCGATCGTGATCCGTTCGTACGGCTCGTGGACCGCCCCGCCGACCTCGTGGAGGATGACCTCCGGCCGGGACACCTGCAGCTCGTAACCTTCGCGCCGCATCTGCTCGATGAGGACGGCCAGCTGGAGTTCGCCGCGGCCGCGCACCTCAAAGGTATCGGCCGACTCGGTCGGGCGGACCTCGATGGCGACGTTGCCCAGGATCTCGCGATCGAGGCGCGCCTTGATCTGGCGGCTCGTGACGAACCGGCCCTCGCGGCCGGCCAGTGGCGAGGTGTTCACGCCGAACGTCATGGCCAGGGTGGGCTCGTCCAGCTCGAGGCGCGGCAGGGGGCGCGGATCGGCCGGGTCGGTCAGCGTGTCGCCGATGGTGACCTCCGGCAGGCCGGCCACGGCGACGATGTCACCCGGACCGGCCGACTCGATGTCCACCCGCTCGATGCCGTGAGCCGTGGTGAGGCTCGTGACGGTGCCCGTGAGGGTCACCGACCGCCCCGGCTCGACGCTCCCGTCGGCGGACTCCGGCGCCTCCCGGACGACGGCCACCCGGCCGCCCATGCGGATCGTGCCGTTCCACACCCGGCCCACGGCCATGCGCCCGACGTAGTCATTGGCGGACAGGTTGGTGACCAGCAGCTGGAGCGGATGGCCTGGCTCGTAGACCGGGGCGGGCGTGTGGGCGACAAGCAGGTCCAGCAGCGGCCGCAGGTCGCGCCCGGGCTGGGCCAGGTCCAGCGTCGCGGTGCCCAGCTTCGCGTTCGTGTAGACGATCGGGAACTCGATCTGCCCCGCGTCGGCGCCCAGGTCCATGAACAGCTCGTAGATCGCGTCCAGGACCTCCGCCGGGCGGGCGTCGCCTCGGTCGATCTTGTTCACCGCCACCACGACCGGCAGGCGCCGCGCCATCGCCTTCTGGAGCACGTAGCGCGTCTGGGGCAGCGGGCCCTCCGCGGCGTCGACCAGCAGGAGGACCGAGTCGACGAGGTTCAGGCTGCGCTCGACCTCCCCGCCGAAGTCGGCATGGCCCGGCGTGTCGACGATGTTGAGGTGCACGCCGTCGTACTCGAAGGCGGTCTGCTTGGCCAGGATCGTGATGCCCTTCTCGCGCTCCAGGTCACCCGAGTCGAGCACGCGGTCCACCACCGCCTGGTTGGCCCGGAAGGCGCCGGTCTGGCGCAGCATCGCGTCGACGAGGGTCGTCTTGCCGTGGTCGACATGGGCCACGATGGCGATGTCGCGCACGTCGGCGCGAGTGGCAAGGGCAGCGGCGGACGGTGACGCGGGCGTGCTCATGGGGAGTCGTGATTGTCGCACAGGCGCGTCGGGCCGGCCCGCACCTGGGTGACCGACCGGTCGTACACTCCCGGGCCATGATGCGCGGGCGCTCAGGCGGACCTCGGGACCTGCGGACGGTGGTCTTCACCGACATCGTGGGTTCGACCGAGCGGGCGGCGCAGGTCGGCGACCGAGCCTGGGGTGAACTGCTGGCGCACCATCACGCGATCGTGCGCGCGGCCCTCAAGGCCACCGGCGGACGGGAGATGGACACCGCCGGCGACGGCTTCTTCGCCACCTTCGAGCGACCCACCCAGGCGCTCGCCTGCGCGGGCCGGATCGTGGCGGGCGTGCAGAGCCTCGGGCTGGCGGTCCGGGTGGGCATGCATGCCGGCGAGGTCGAGACCCAGGAGGGCAAGGCCCGCGGCATCACCGTCCACGTGGCGGCCCGCCTGATGGCCGCCGCGGGACCAGACGAGGTCCTCCTCAGCGCGACCGTCCGCGACCTCGCCGCCGGCGCCGGCTGGACCTTCGCCGACCGCGGGCCGCTCGCGCTCAAAGGACTGGCCGAGCCGGTGCACGCATACGCCCTCGACCTCGCGGCGCCGCCGCCGACCGTCGCGACCGGGCGGGTCGGTCGCGGGGCCACCCTGACGGATCGAGCGGGTGGCCGCTGGGCCATCGGGGCCACCGTGGTCGTCGTCGCCCTCGCCGCCGTGGTCGTGGCCGCCAACCTGACCGGTGGTGGCGGCGTCAAGACGACCGCCACCCCCACCACGGCGGCCCTGGCGTCGCCGTCTGCGACGCTCTCGGCCACACCGTCCAGTGCACCATCTCCGACCGCGGCCGTCATCACCGCATTCCCGCTGGGATTCGACGGCCCGCTGGCCCTCGCACCCGGCCAGTATGTGGCGGAGGCCCTGCCAGGAAGCCCGTCACTGACGATCGCCGACGACGGCTGGTCGGTCGCCGACTCGAGCAAGATCAACCTCAGCCTGGCGCGTACGACGAGTCCGGACGATCAGCTCGCGATCCGGTGGCCGGTGGACCTGGCCGCGGACGCATGCGCCTCCAAACCGGCGGTCGCCATCGGGCCGGAGCCGGAGAGTCAGTTCCTGGCCTGGACTCGCGCCGTCAGGGGCCTCCAGCTGACCACGCCCACGCTTCGCGACTTCGGGGATCTGCCAGCAACCCAGTACGACGTCGGCGTCGTCCCAGCCTACGCTTGCCATACCACCGACCCGGTCTCGGTCTACGTGACCCCGTGCACGCTGCAGCTGTCCTACGACACCTGCATCTACTTCGACCTTGGCGTGCGTCAACAGCTCGACGTGTCATCGCGCGATGGCGAGCTGATCCTGATCACCGTCCAGGCCCCCTCGGCGGCAGAGTTCGACGCGTTCCGGCCGCTCGCGGAGGACATCCTGAAGACGCTCACCTTCCCCTCGTTGGAGACCGCCACGCCCGTGCCGTAGCCAAGGGCGCGTGTCGGCGTCGGGGGGACGCCCGGCGGCGAGCGGCGGCGTCCGGCCACGGCCCTCGCTGGTAGCATCGCGGCGATGACCGTGGCCGCCCTGCTCCTGCCGGCTTCCGCGGAAGAGGCGCTGACCCCGATCGACGGGCGCCCCTTGCTTCGGCGCGTGGTGGACGCGGCGTGGGCCGGCGGAGCGGTGCCGGTGATCGTCTCGGTGGCCGACCCGGTGGGCCGCTTGGCGGCCGCCCTGGCCGACGCCCCGGCTACGCTCGTGCCGCCCGGTGACGTCGTGGGCGGGGTCGAGGCTGCCGTACGCGAGGTTTCCGAGACGGACGCCGTGATGGTCTGGCCGACGGCCTACGCGTGGGTCGACCCGGAGACCCTGACCTCGCTGATCGAGGCCCACGGCGTCACGCGCCAAGCCGTTCTCCGGCCGATGTACGACGGCCGCGTCGGGTGGCCGGTGCTGCTGCCGGTTGCGGTGGTCCGTGCGCCGGAAGGCACTGCGGAACGGTCGGTGGAGGAGGCGCTGGCGGCCATCGACGCGCCGGTGCGCCTGCTGGACCTGGGTGATCCAGGGACCATCCACGACGTGCGCACGGCGCGGACCGACCTGCCGTCGTATTCAGGTCCGGCCAGGCCCGCTGGAGCAGCCCACGAGTGGGGCAGCCTCGCGGCGGACGAGCCCGATGCGCCTGCGGTCGAAGGACCCGGCGCCACCACCCCCGGCTCGACCGGCGAACCCGGCTAGGGCGCCTCGCCGGCGAGCAGGCGGACGAAGGCCGCTTCGTCCAGGACCGGCACGCCGAGCTCCTCCGCCTTGGCCAGCTTGGAACCGGCGTTCTCGCCGGCCACGAGGTAGTCCGTCTTGCGGCTGACGGAGCCTGCCGCGTGCCCGCCGGCATCGCGGATGGCGGCCTCGGCACCTGGCCGGTCGAAGCCGGTCAGGGTGCCCGTCACGACCAGCGTCTTGCCGGCCAGCCGGCCGCCCGTGCCCCCGGCGGCGCCGGCCGGAAAGACGACCGGCGGCACTGCCGTCACACCGGCCGCCACGAGGCGCGGCAGGAGCGGGGCGGTGATCTCGTCGCGGAAGAAGCCGGCGATGCTCTCGGCCACGACATGCCCGATGCCAGGTACCGCCTCGAAGCGCTCCCCGGGCAGGGCCACCAGTTCCGCCGTGACCCGCGCGGTCCATGCAGCGTCCGACTCGCCCTCCGCCGGCGGCCATGTGGCCGCGGCCCAGTCGGCCAGGTCGATGGCGGTCTGGCTGCCCACGTGCCGGATGCCCAGCGCGTTGAGGATCCGCCACAGCGGCCGCGTCCGGGACCGCTCGATCGACGCCATGAGGTTCTCCGCGCTCTTCTGGGCATAGCGCTCCAGCGACAGCACGTCATCGAGGGTCAGGCGGTACAGGTCGGCCGGCTCCTTCACCAAGCCGCGCTCCAGGAGCTGCACCAGGACCTTCCAGCCGGCACCTTCGATATCCATGCCGCCGCGGCCGGCGAAGTGGCCGATGCCCTGCGCCACTTGCGCCGGGCAGAAGGGGTTGCTGCAGTGATAGCGGACCTCGCCCTCGTCCTGGACCACCTCGGCATGGCACACGGGACAGGTCGCCGGCATCCGCCACTCGACCTCATCGCCGGTCCGCCGTTCCGGCAGCGACTGCACGACCTCCGGGATGACGTCGCCCGCCTTCTGCAGGATCACCCAGTCGCCGACGCGCACATCCAGGCGCCGCACCTCGTCGAGGTTGTGCAGCGTGGCCCGGGCGACGGTCGAGCCGGAGACCACGACCGGCGTCATGTGCGCCACCGGTGTGAGCGTGCCGGTCCGGCCCACGTAGGCCACGATGTCTTCCACCCGCGTGACCACCTGTTCCGGTGGGAACTTGAAGGCGATGGCCCAGCGCGGGGCGCGGGCCACCATCCCCAGGCGCGCCTGCTGGTCGTAGCGATCGACCTTCACGACCACGCCATCGGTCTCGAAGGGCAGGTCGTGGCGTGCCTCCCGCCACCGCTCGGTGAAGGCGATGGCGCCCTCGATGTCCAGGCCCGCCTCGCGGTGAGGTTCGACCGGGAAGCCGAGGGCCGCCAGCCGGTCGAGCGCGGCGCTCTGGGCGGCCACGGACGCGCGCCCCTCCTCGAGGAGGATGTAGGCCCAAGCGGCCAGCTTGCGGCTGGCGGTCACCGCCGGGTCGATCTGGCGCAGGGACCCGGCGCCGCTGTTGCGCGGGTTGGCGTAGCGCGGCAGGCCCGCCTCCTCGCGTTCGGCATTGATGCGGGCGAACTCGGCCTTGGGCATGTAGACCTCGCCCCGTGCCTCCAGGTCCGCCGGCTCTGCCAGGCGCGCCGGCACGGAGTCGATCGTCCGCACGTTCGCCGTGACGTCTTCCCCCGTCAGCCCGTCGCCGCGCGTCGCCGCGCGGACGAGGCGGCCGCGCTCGTAGCGCAGGCTCACGCTGAGGCCGTCGATCTTCAGCTCGCAGACGTAGCCCAGGTCCGGGGCCGGCTCAGGGGCGGCTGGGAGGCCCAGCCCCTTCCGCACGCGGGCATCGAAGGCCCGCAGTTCATCGTGGCCGAAGGCGTTGCCCAGGCTGAGCATCGGGGTGCGGTGCACGACCTCGTCGAACGTGGCGCTCGGCGCGGCCCCCACCCGCTGGGTCGGGCTGTCGGGCGTGACCAGTTCGGGGTGGACGGCCTCCAGCTCCTGCAACTCCCGCAGTGACGCGTCGTACTCGGCGTCCGTCAGGGTCGGGGCGTCGTCAACGTAGTAGCGCCTGTTGGCCTCGTCCAGGAGACCGCGCAGGGCCGCGGCTCGGTCGGCCGGCGAGCCGTCCTGCGGGCCTCCTGGCGGCGTGGTGGCGTGTCTCCCGGCCATGGCCGGAGGATACGATGCCGCCGCTCGGGCCGGCCTTTCAGATGGCTCTCAGAGAACCGTGCTACCGTCCCGCGCGGTGACAGCCTCGTGGTCACGGCGACGCTTCCTGGAGGCGGCAGTGGGTGCCGTCGCGGGCGCCTTCGCCGTGGGCGTCGCGGCCGACGAGATCTTCCTCGGCCGCGTCGGGGCGCGCGGCGCCGCCCCCTCGCCGACACCGACGCCGAGCGGCCCCACGAAGTCCATCCCGCCGGTCGCCCGAGCCCTCTACCGCTCCCGGGGCGACCTGTCCCCACAGGTCATGACCGTCTCGACCCCGGCCAGCGGGACGGCGCCCGGACTCATCTTCACGACCCCCTCGTACAACTTCAAGAGCGACGGGCCGGCCATCTACGACGACCGCGGCTCGCCGGTCTGGCTGCATCCGCTCAGCGGGACCACCTCGGCCGAAGGGTTTCGCGTAGCTACCTTCGGCGACACGCCGGTCCTGACCTGGTGGGAAGGGACCGTCTCCGGCCAGGGCCTGGGGAGCGGCCAGTACGTCATGGCCGACCAGACGTACCGCGAGATCGGGCGGTTCGGGGCAGGCAACGGGTTCGCCGGCGACCTGCACGAGTTCCTCATCACGCCCCAGGACACGGCCCTCATCATCGCCGGCCGCGAGTTCGCGCTGCCCGCGCCGGTGACGGTGACGCCGTCGGGCAGCGCCGCGCCGACGATCGTCGCGACGGGCTGGGAGGGCATCGTCCAGGAGATCGACATCGTCACCCAGAAGGTCCTCTTCGAGTGGCACAGCATGGACCACGTCGATCCCGCGGAGTCGTATCTGCCGCTCCCGACGATCCCCGGGACCGCCTTCGACTACCTGCACGCGAACTCGATCGACGTCGACACGGACGGCAACCTGCTCGTGTCGGCCCGCCACACGTTCTGCGTCTACAAGATCAACCGCACCACGGGCGACATCATGTGGCGCCTGGGCGGCAAGAAGAGCGACTTCACCATGGGTCCGGGCACGGCCTTCGCCTGGCAGCACGACGCGCGGCGCCAGGTAGACGGCACGCTCACGCTCTTCGACGACAACCAGGCCCCCAACGGGTCGCGCGGCCTCGTGCTGGAGGTCGACGAGACGGCCAGGGCGGCCAGCCTCATCCGCGCCTACACCCACCCGGCATCCATCCAGGCCACCAGCCAGGGCAACATGGAGATCCTGCCCAACGGCGATGCCTTCATCGGCTGGGGCAGCCAGCCCAACGTGACGGAGTTCGACAAGCAGGGCAAGGTCATCTTCGACGCCGCCCTGCCGCCCGGCGGCTCGTCCTACCGCGCCTTCCGCTTCCCCTGGGTGGGCCGCCCGACCGAGCCACCCGCCATCGCCCTCGACCTCAGCGAGCCAGGCACGCTGACGGCCTTCGTCAGCTGGAACGGCGCGACCGAGGTCGCCAGCTGGGAACTGCTGGGCGGCGGCACGCCGGCGAACCTGGCGCCGCTCGCCTCTGCGCCCCGCAACGGCTTCGAGACGGCCCTCGCCATCCCCCGCCGGCCGGCCTTCGTGGCCGCGCGCGCCCACGGCTTCACGGGTGTGGTCCTGGGCACTTCACCGGTCATCACCACGACCCTCTAGCCCGGCCGCCTACGGGGCCGGGTCAGCCCGCGACCTCCAGGTTGGCGAGGCTCGCGAGGAGACGCTTCACGCCGTGGTCGGGGAAGGCGACGGTGACCTCCTCGTCGTCACGGGTCAGCTTGGACGTCACCACGCGGCCCTCGCCGAAGGCGCGGTGCCGCACCCGGTCGCCGTCCCGATACCGGCGCTGCCCCGGGACGGCCGGGGTGACCGGCACTGCCCAGGCGGTCGGGTCGGCCGGCGATGCTGCCGCCGGCCGG
>DASPUH010000104.1:0-4779 GCA_035622975.1 Candidatus Sulfotelmatobacter sp. | reverse complement strand
GGGCGAGTCGATACACGACGAGCCCTACGCGCGCTCGCTCCGATCGATCATCCCTGCCCTGATCACGCTGGTCGTCGTGTTCGACACCGACCCCCCTGTCGGCACGTCCACGATCCGCGAGGTCGGCGGGGTCACCATGGTCCATGCACGGGCGCACGGTGGCGACGACGCGATCGTCGGGCGCGTCAGGGCGGACCCCGACGCGACACTGGTGGTCTCCGATGACATCGAGCTCCGCGAGCGCGTGACTGCGCTCGGCGCATCAGCGGTGCGCAACGACTGGCTCCGTCAGCGGTTGGACCCCGGGCGGCCGTTGTCCCCATCGATCGGTCGGGGCGCGCGGGCGGTGGCCTCCGGGTCCAGCCGATCGGACGACCTTGGGGCGGTCGAACCTGGGCCATGGAAGCCCGGCCGCGGAGCCACCACCAAGCGGGGACAGGCCAAACGACCGCGGAAGCGCCGTTCGGTCTGACCCTCGGCAGCGGTCGAGGGCGCGGCGTCACGCTGGCGCCGTGTGAACGTGACGGTGAGCCTACGGCGTAGCGAACGGGTCGCGGACCCGGACGCCGTCGTAGTCGGTGCCGGTGTCCAGATCCTCCGATAGCACGACCGCGCAGCCCAGGGCTCGGCTGGCCTCGATGATCGCGGCGTCCCAGTAGGCGATGTGGAAGCGACGGCGCGTCTCGAACGCGGCCACCATGACGTCCACCGTCATCTCCTGGACCGGGAACCGGCGCCATGCGTCGATCAGCCCGGTGGCCTGCTCGTGCGTGATCGCGTCGGGACGGCTGGCTCGCGTCGCCTGGACGTAGAACTCCTGGAGGACCTGGACCGAGAGGCCCGCGTTGCCGGCTGCCAGCAGCTCGTTCGCCCGCCTCGCCTTCCGTGCCTCGGCGGGATCGCGCGAGATCGCGTAGAGCAGGACGTTCGTGTCAACGAACTGCACGGTCGTGGACCTCGTCGCGGCCCAGCCGGTCGGCGGCGCTGAAGCGCTTGATCTGGCGCTGGATGCGCCGCTGCTGGGCCTCGAGCCGCGTGAACGCCGCGCCCGAGCCGGATAACGATCGCAGGTACTCCGTGACGATCGCGCTGACCGAGCTGCCGCGCTCGGCCGCGCGGATCCGGGCCGAGCGATAGACGTCGTCGGGCACGGAGACGGTGATGTTCTTCACCTGGTCACAGTATCACAGTCTCACAGCCACATCCGACCGCGGAGGGGTGGCAAGCGGCCGGACGCGCGTGGGCGTAGGCTCCGGTGCCCGGGCAACAGCTCCGGCGCACGGACGAGGAGACGCGCCATGGCCGATACGAAGCGAGGTGGCTTCACGAAAGGGTCACGCGATCTCCTGAGTGCGGAGGAGCGCGCCGCGATGCAGGCCACGCTGCGGGAGCGCAGGCGTGCGGCGAAGCTGACACCGGAAGAGGCGCTCGCGGCAGGTGAGGCCGATGTCCAGGCGGCGATCGCCGCCTTGCCCGAGGACGATCGGGCGATGGCCGCGCGTGTCCATGCGCTCGTCATGGCGGCCGCGCCCGACCTCGTGCCGCGCACCTTCTACGGCATGCCGGCCTACGCCAGGGACGGCAAGGTGGTCTGCTTCTTCCAGGGCAAGGCCAAGTTCAAGGTGCGCTACTCGACCCTGGGCTTCCAGCCCGACGCGCGGCTCGACGATGAGGACATGTGGCCGGTCGCGTTCGCCCTCACGCGGCTGACGCCGGCCACCGAGGGGCGGATCGCCGAGCTGGTCAGGAAGGCCGCGGGGTGAGCTGATGGGCGAGACCGCCGACGTCATCGTCATCGGGGCCGGGGTGCATGGCACGAGCGTGGCCTTCCACCTCGCCCAGAAGGGCGTCCGGGTGCTGGTGCTGGAGCGCGGGGCGATCGCCGACGGGGCGACCGGCCGATCGTCCGGCTTCGTGCGGATGCACTACGACTACGAGGGCGACGCCCGTCTGGCGTGGTCGTCGTTCCCGTACTTCCGGGACTGGGCCGAGCGTGTCGGCGCCGGCGATTGCGGGTTCGTGCGCACGGGCTTCCTGCAGCTGGTGCCGCCCGCCCTGACGGACGCCCTGCGCGCCAACGTCGCGATGCACCAGGGGATCGGGATCGCCAGCCGCGTGATCGACCCCGCGGAGGTGGCGGCCCTCTTGCCGGGCATCGTCACCGCCGACATCCAGGCGGCGGCGTACGAGCCGGAGTCGGGATACGCCGATCCGTCCGGCACGGCGGCGGGCTTCATGGCCGCGGCCCGGCGCGACGGGGCCGAACTGATGCAGCACTGCCAGACGGAGGCGGTGCTCGTCGCCGGCGGCCGGGTGACCGGCGTCCGGACCAGCCAGGGCAACTTCTCCGCGCCGGTGGTGGTCGATGCCGCGGGCGCCTGGGCGGGCCAGCTGGCGAGCACGGTCGGCTTGACGGTCCCCGTCGAGGCGTGGCGCCACGACACCGCCTACTTCGGCCTGCCGAGTGATCGGCCGTCCGTCTTCCCGATCGTCATCGACGAGGCCGGCGAGGTCTACTTCCGCCCGGAGGGCCATGAGCTGATGCTCGTCGGCCTGGAGAGCGGCAACGTGATCGGGGGCTCGCCGGACCGGCCCATGGCGCCACTGAGTGCTGCCACCACGGAGGCACTCGTGCAGGCCGTCTGCCGTCGCGTGCCGTGGATGGCGGGCGGGACCTTCCGGACCGCCCACGGCGGCCAGGACGGGATCACGCCCGACCAGCACGCCATCATCGGCCAGGCCGGCCCGGATGGGTTCTACCTGGATTGCGGCTTCTCCGGTACCGGCTTCAAGACGGCACCGGCGGTCGGAGCCGCCCTGGCGGAGCTGATCCACGACGGCCGTGCCACGACGGCGGATATCAGTCCATACGCCCTGGAGCGCTTCGCCCAGGGGCGGCACCTGGTCGGCGACCACCCGTACGGGATGATCTGGCGCTGACCACTGGGTCGGGTACCAGTTCAGGCTGGCGCCCCACCACCTGAAGATCGCCGTTGCGCGATGCGCGGAGCCCGGACCGCCCCTGGGTCCGGCTCCCAGCGGAACCGGCGCAGGGCGACGACCGACGCGCCGACGAGCCAGACCGCGATCACGGCGAGGTCCGTCCAGGCCAGCGACCCGCCTGCCGGATCCAGGGTCGCGGCCAGCGCGGCGACCACATGCTTGAGCGGGAACAGCGACGCGAAGGCCTGGACGGGCGCGGGGATGTTGCCGACGACGAAGATGTCCGACACGAAGGACAGCGGCAGCAGGATCGCCATCGTCAGGGTGGAGGCGGCGCGGGCGGTCGGTACGAGGGCGACCAGCGCGAGGCCACACGTGGCCATGGTGACCGTCCCCAAGAGGAGCACCGCTGCGGCCGACGGCAGCGCCCCCGTCGACACCCTGACGCCGAACGCGATCGTCCCGACCGCCAGGATCAGGATGGCCACGACCAGCGCGAGGGCGAGGACCTCGATCGTGCGACCCGCCAGGAAGGCCCACGCGGGGACCGGCGTGCCGCGCAGCCGCTTGAGGGCGCCCAGTTCGCGCGCCGCAGCGAGGCTCACCGTCAGGTGCATGAACCCGATGACCCCGGCCCCGTAGGCCGTCATGGCGGCCCCGAACCAGATCCCCAGGGGCATGTCGTGCACCGGCGCGTCCTGCGGGTACATCGAGCAGATGAGGGCATAGAGCCCGACGGGCATCACGATGGCGAAGAAGACGATGCTCACGTTGCGCCGGGCACCCATGATCGCCCACCTCGCCTGGTCCGCCATGAGCGCGAGCGCACGGGGCCGGCCGCCCGCGACGACGGGCATGCGGACGATCGAGGCCACCGCGGCAGGCGTCCCCCGTGCGAGGCCGTTGGTGCGCCTCGGTGCGCTGGCCGTGGCGGGCTCGCGGCGCAGGGCCCAGGCGGCGAAGAGCAGCGACCCGATGCCCCACGCGGCGAGGACGGCGAGGGCACCCGGGGCCCAGCCACCGCCGGTGCCGGCAGGATCGAACTGGTCGCGGAGCGGGTCGGCGATGTTGCGCATCGGGAAGAGCGCGCCGACCGGCGCCATCCAGGCGGGCTCGGTGTCGCCGACGCGGAAGAGTCCCGACACGAAGGCCATGAGCACGGCGGACGCCATGGTGAAGGCCTGCGCCGTCGCCGCGGTCGGCGCCACGGCCCCGACCGCGAGCCCGACCGACGCCAGGCAGGCGACGCCGACCACCAGCGTGACCACGGAGGCCGGCACGGAACGCCACTCGATCTGGACGCCGTAGGCGGCGACGCCGATCGCCAGCATCAGCAGCAGGGCCGCCGTGGCAAGGAGCATCGCAGCGCCGACCTGACCCAACAGGTAGATCCAGACCGGCGTCGGCGTACCCTGCAGGCGCTTGAGGATCCGTTGTTCACGGGCCAGGGCGAGACTCATGGCGACGGGTGGGTAGGTCGCGAAGACGGCGCCGAACACGGCGGCCATCGGCGTCACGAACTGCATCGTGCGCACCCCGGTGGCCGGATCGGCGACCTGGTCGCCGGCGACGAGGCCCATGAGGACGAGCCATACGAGCGGCAGGATGAACGTGAAGATCAGGACGATGCGCGAGCGCCACAGCCCGCGCGCGGCGTGGCTCAGCTGGTCCACCAAGAGCCCGAGACGCCCACCATGGGCCGTGGTCGCCGGGTGGCCGGAGAGATGGGCGAGCGTCGTCACGCCGGCGCCCCGGCCACGACGCGGTCCGCCGCCGCGGCCACCTCAGGATCGGCGGCCGCCACGAGCTCAAGGTACGTGTCCTCCAGGGAGGGCC
>DASPUH010000103.1:0-17983 GCA_035622975.1 Candidatus Sulfotelmatobacter sp. | reverse complement strand
CGGGATGCCGAGCAGGGCCCGATGCCAGGCCGCCTCGGTCACCAGCCAGGTCCGGTGGGTCGCCTCGTAGTCCATCGCCAGGGCCGCCTCGAGCTCCGGCAGTACCTCGCGCGACCGACCGGAGAAGAACGAGGCGCCCGCGATGTTGGCCAGGATGTTCGGGAGCAGGCCGCGATCACCGAGCCGGCGGGCCTCGCGGAGGGCCGGCTGAAGCGCCGCCATGGCCGCCTCAGGATCGTCCCCGGCCTGGAAGAAGCCCAGGTTGAGGCGTCCGCGGAGGCCGGTCCGCGGAAGTCCGTGTTGTTCGGCCAGGCGGACCCCGGTCTCGATCAGGCTGAGGCCTTCGTGTGAGCGGCCCGTGTCGGCCAGCACGGAGCCCTTGGTGATCAACGTGTCGGCGATGACCGGGATCAGGTCAAGCCGCTCGGCCGCCACCAGGACCTGGTCCGCCACCGGCAGGCACTCGTGGTTGTGGCCCATCAGGAACAGGGCGCGGGCGAGCTGGCCAAGCAGCGCGACACCGGCCGGCTCGGCGGCCTGGTCGGCGAACTCGTCCACGAGTGCCCGCGTCCGATCGAGGAGATCCGGGGTCGCGTGGACCGAGAGGAGCATCCTGGAGAGCATGGCGGCCGTGGCGACCGCGGCCGGTCGATCATCCGCGGCCCGTCGGATGCTGAGCGCCTCCTCCAGGACAGCCTCAGCCCGGGCGAGCTGGCCGCCTGCCTCAGCCGAGGCCCCCAGACGCTCCAGGAGAACGGCCCGGTCCGTCTCGTCGCGGGTGACCGAGAGGGCCTGGTCCAGGAACGTCACGGCCTGGGCGTGAGCGCCGAGGTCATCCGCGCGCTCGGCGGCGGCGCCCAGGGCGATCCGCGCCTGAGCCTCGAGCGCGTTCGCTTCGGGGCCGGGTGAGGCGTTCGAGAAGGCAGCCAGGTAGTGGCCGGCCAGCGCACCGGCCAGCTCGTCGGACCCCAGCGACTCGAAGTACCGGGCTGCGGCGAGATGCCGCGCCTTGCGGGCCGCCTTGCTGAGCGTGCGGTATGCCACTTCGCGGATGAGGGCCTGCACGAACGCGTACTGGCCGCGTTCGGGGCTGCGCGGGTCCACCGTCCGCGTCAGCAGTTCGGCCTGGACGAGCCGGGCGAGGCGTGGCTCCAGTTCGGCCGCCTCGGCGCCCGACACGGCGGCCAGGCCCGTGATGGTGAAGCTTTGCCCGTACGCGGCGGCGTCCTGGACCAGCGCCCGGTCAGCCGGCGCGAGCCCGTCCAGGCGCGAGCCGATCAGCGCTGTCAGCGTCTCCGGCACGGCCAGGTCGGTGAGGTCGCTGGTCGGGTGGTAGGTGTTGCCCTCCAGGACCAGCTTGTCCTCCGCGAGCAGCATGCGCACCGTCTCGACCGCGTACAGCGGCACCCCGTCGGCCCGCGCCACGATGGCTTTGACGGCCGGCTCGGGCAGGCCCGGCACGAGGCCGGCCAGCAACTCGCGCATGGCCGGTTCGGCGAGCGGCTCCAGGCTCACGTTGACGAAGTTGCGCTTGCCGGCACCCCACGCCGGCCGCTTGTCCAGGAGCTCCGGGCGCGCCAGCGTCACGACGTAGATGGGGACGGTCCGGCTCCACTCCAGCAGGTGGTCGACGAAGTCCAGCAGGCCGGTGTCGGCGTAGTGGTAGTCCTCGAAGACCAGCACGACCGGGGCGGTCGCGGCCAGGCGCTCGAAGAACGTCCGCCATGCCGCGAACAGCTGGTCCGAACCCCCGCCGGCTTCGACGCCCAGGAGGGTCAGGAGGGCTGGCTCGATCCAGCGTCGCTCATCGGCGTCGGGCACGTGCTCGGCCACGGTCGCCGCGATCTTCGCCCTGGTCGTGGCCTCATCGTCCGTCTCGAGCAGGCCGGCGCGACGGCGGACCATCTCGCCAAGCGCCCAGAACGTGACGCCCTCGCCGTAGGCCGGGCTGCGGCCTTCGTGCCACCAGACGGTCTCCACGAGGCCGTCGACGTACTTGAGGAACTCCCAGGCCAGGCGCGTCTTGCCGATGCCGGCCGGCCCGATGACGCTGACGAGGCGGGCGCGGCCCTCCCGGGTCGTGGCGTGGAAGAGGTCCTTGAGCAGGCGCAGTTCGTCGTCGCGGCCCACGAACGGGGCCTCGAGCGCGTCGGCGCGGTTGCGCCCGCCGACCTGGGCGACCACCCGGAGCGCGCGCCATGCCGGCACCGGACTGGCTTTGCCCTTGAGGGCTGGCTCGCCGGCCGGCTCGAAGGCGATGGCCTTGGCGGCGGCCCGCTGCGTCGCCTCGCCCACCAGCACGGTACCCGGAGCGGCTGCCGACTGAAGGCGGCTGGCGGTGTTGACGAGGTCGCCGGCGACGAGGCCCTGATTCGTGGCCCCGATCGTGACGGCAGCCTCACCGGTCAGGACCCCCGCCCGAGCCCGGATGCCATCGCCCAGGGTGTGGACGGCGTCGACCAGCTCGAGCGCCGCTCGCACCGACCGCTCGGCGTCGTCCTCGTGGGCGGCGGGCGTGCCCCACACGGCCATGACCGCGTCACCGATGAACTTCTCGACGGTCCCGCCGTAACGGCCGATGACCTCGGAGGCCATGGCGAAGTAGCGGTCCAGGGTGGCGCGGACGTCTTCGGCGTCGCGCTCCTCGGCGAAGGGCGTGAAGCCGACGAGGTCCGCGAAGAGGACGGAAACGAGGCGTCGCTCGGTGGCCGGCGGTGGGGGGGTCGGCGCGGCGCCTGCCGGTCCGGTGGCGCGCGCCGCTCCAGCATCACCCGTCAGTGCCGCGCCGCAGGTGCCGCAGAACTTCTCGCCCGCCTCATAGGGCGTGCCGCATGACGGACAGGCCGCCGCCAGGCTCGCGCCGCACTCGACGCAGAACCGCCGCCCGACTTTGTTCTCCGTGCCGCAGTTCGAACAGATCACGACGTGCCTGAGCGTAACGGAATAACCCACCGCAGGGAACTGGCCGCACCGGCTTGGGGCCAAGGAGTGGGGGCGTGCCCGCGAAAGGGACACGCGCTAGATTGGTGGCGCCACCGTGGCCGGACGGCGTTGGACCGGCCACGGGAACGGCTCGACGGACGGAGCGCAGAACTGGCCCCCAGGCGCGCGGCACTCCCGACGGGGACCGTGACCTTCCTGTTCGCGGACATCGAGGGGTCGACCAGGCTCGCCCATGCCCTGACGCAGGCCGACTGGGCGGCGCTCCTGGCCAGGCATGACGCGATCGTGGATGCGACGGTCGCCGCCCGCGGCGGGGTCGTGGTCAAGCACGAGGGCGACGGCACCTTCGCGGCCTTCCCGGAGGCGACCGCGGCGGCCGCCGCGGCCGTGGAGCTCAGCCGCGCGATCGCCGACATGGCCTGGCCCGCCGACGCCCGGCCTCGGCTGCGCATGGGGCTCCACACGGCAACGGCGCAGCTCACGGCCGACCGCACCGACTACCTGGGCCTGGACGTGCACTATGCCGCCCGCCTGACGGGCGCGGCCAACGGCGGCCAGATCCTGCTCTCGGGCTCCGCCTACGACGGGCTGCGCGGTGCCGTGCCGGAGGGGGTGACCGTGCAGTCTGTCGGCCGGCGGCGGGTGCGGGACTTCGACCAGCCGCTGCCGATCCATCGCCTGATCGTGCTGGGCGCGGCGGATGATGACCGGCCGCTGCGCACGATCGCCGACTCGGACCTGCCCGAGGCGTTGACGACGTTCGTGGGCCGCGAACGAGAGGTGGCGGCGGTGTCCGGCCTCCTGGAGCGTGCCCGACTCGTGACCCTGACGGGCCCGGGCGGGGCCGGGAAGACACGCCTGGCCGTCTCGGTCGCGGCCCAGGTCCGGGATCGCTTCCGGGACGGCGTCACGTTCGTGGAGTTGGCTCCCATCCGCGACCCGGCCCTCGTGCGGGGCGCCATCGCCACCGCCGTCGGCGTGGCCGAGGTGCCCGGCCGGGCCATCACCGACGTGCTCCGCGACCACCTGGCCGACCACCAGCAGCTGCTCGTGCTGGACAACCTGGAGCAGCTGCTGCCGGACGGCGCCGGGATCGCGGCCGAGCTCGTCCGCGGCGCGCCCCAGGTCGCGGTCCTGGCCTCGTCCCGCGAACCGCTGCGCGTCGCCGGGGAGCAGGAGTACCCCGTGCCGCCGCTCGGCGAGGTCGACGCCGTCGAACTCTTCACCGAACGGGCCCGGCTGGTGCGACCGAATCTCGAGTTCACCCCGGCCGACATGATGGCGGTGGAGCAGATCGTGGCTCAGCTGGCCGGGCTGCCCCTGGCGATCGAGCTGGCTGCCGCGCGCATCCGCCTCTTCGCTCCGCCCGCGATCCTGGAGCGGCTCGGCCGTTCGCTGGACCTCCTCTCCGGCGGTGGCGCCCGCGACCTCCCGGCGCGCCAGCAGACGCTCCGCGCCACGCTCGCCTGGAGCCACGACCTGCTGACGCCCGACGAGCAGGTCATCTTCCGACGGCTGGCGGTGCTGGCCGATGAGTGGTCGCCCGAGGTGGCCCAGGCCATCGCCGACCCGGACCGGACCCTGACGACCGATGTCCTCGATGGGTCGGCCTCCCTGGTCGACAAGAGCCTGCTGCGCGTCCTCGACGCCCCGGGCGGCGAGGTGCGCTTCGCCCGCCACGCCTTCGTCCGGGAGTTCGCCCAGGAGCGGCTGGAGGCGTCGGGTGAGCGCGCCGCGGTGGAGCGCCGCCACGCGGAGTACCACTGCAGCCTGGTCCGGGCATGGGGTCCGCACCTTGCCGAGGCTGGTGCCGAGCGCTACATGCCCCAGATGGACGATGCGATCCACGACCTCCGGCAGGCCATGACCTGGGCGCTCGGACCCGGCGACCCGGACGTCGGGCTGCGCATCATCGGAGCCGGCTGGCGCTGGTGGCAGATCCGCACCAAGCTCCGGGAGGGGCTGGATTGGGCCGCTCGCCTGCTCGCGGCGGACCGTCACACCGATCCGGGGGCGCGGCTGATGGCGTTGGCGGGCCAGGGCAGCCTGGCCTACTGGTCGACGGACTACGGACTGACCCGTCGTGCCTACGAGGAGCGGCTGGCCATCGCCGAGAGGCTAGGCGACCCGCGCGCCCTCGCCGAGGCGCACTACGACATCGCGTTCGTCGGGATGGTGGAGAAGGACGTGGCGTTCCTGCGCCGGGAGAGCGAGCTCGCGCTGGCCATGTACGAGGAGCTGGGCGACCAGCCCGGCACGATCCGGGCGCGGCAGGCGGCCGTCCTGGCCCACGTCCTGGAGGGCGACTTCGCCACCGCCCAGCGGATGGAGGAGCAGAACCTGGCCGACTTCCGGCGCACCCAGGCCTGGTACCGGGCATCCGACAGCATGCTGCTCCTGGGGGCCATCCTCCGCGGGGCCGGCGATCCGGCCGGCGCCCTGGCCAACGTGCGCGATGGCATCCGCCAGCTCAAGGGACGCGTCGGTGGCACCACGGTCGGGGCACTCGGCACGATCGCAGTCCTGCTCGCGGAATCGGGCGACGAGGCAGAGGCAGAGCGTGCCGCCCGCATGGCGGGCGCCATCCGGGCCGCCCAGGCCGAGACCGGGGAGGCCATCCCGTCGGTGTCGGTCCTGCACCTGCCGGAGCCCGGCGATGCCGTGCGCGACCGTCTCGGCCCGGAGCGCGCCGAAGCGCTCATGGCGGAGGGCGCGAAGCTGTCGATCGACGAGGCCATCGAGCTGGCGCTGGTGGAGTGACGGGAGCGCACCCGACCTCGGCAGCGGTCGTAGAGTGGGCACCTGCTAGCAGAGGTGCCCGGATGTCCGACTATCCTGACGTCTACGCCGACGGTTACGCGATCAGCGCGGGCCCATATGGGGTGACGCTCACGCTTCATCGCTCCGAGCCGACCGGCGCACCCGGCCCCCACGCGGAGCCGACCCAGATCGTGGCGAGGCTCCGCTTCAACCACGCCCTCGGCAAGGCCATCGCCGACGGGCTGCTGCAAACGATGGCCGCGGCGGCCGCCCAGGCCATCCCTCCCACGAACCAGCCGGGCATCAAGCACTGACCGACGACCATATCCTTACGCCATGCCGGGGATGCACCGCTGCCGGTCGCGCCCCTCGGCCTGTACCGGCTGCGCCAGATCGTCGAGTCGCGTCTGCCAACGCCCGCCGGTGGGGCCGGTCGCTTAGGGCGTCAGGCGTTCGATGGCTGGTCCTGCCACCACCCGTCGGGGTCGCGGGCGGCCGCGAGGATCATGCCGTCGCGGACGCCCTCGGGCACCACGGTGATCGACTCGAGCCCGTAGTGCTGGGCGATCGCGCCGAGGATCAGGGCACCCGGGGCAAGCAGGGCGACGCGGCGGGGATCCTCGCCGCTCGAGCGGGCGATCTTGGCCGCCGGCGACCGGAGGAGCCGCGCGGTCAGGCGGTCAAGTTCGTCGATCGACAGCGTGACCGGGAGTGGGTGGCCCTTGCGATCGCCGTCCAGGCCGGCCAGGTTGTGGGCCGTGCCGCCCGTGGCGAACAGGCGCGTCGGACGGCCCACCGGGGCGCTGCCCAGGACGCCGGCGATGTGGATCGCCGCAAGCGCCCACGGCAGGGGCCTCGGCGGGTCCCCAGGGACGGACGCCGCCAGCAGGGCGGCGCCCACCGGCAGGGATGCTGATGCCGTCAACCGATGCCCGACCACCAGGCTGGTCTCCGTGGAGGCGCCGCCCGAGTCCACCAGCAGGTGCGTCCCCGATCGCGGCAGGACGGCACGCACGGCCAGGAACCCCAGGGCAGCCTCTCTCGCGCCGGAGATGATGCGCGGCGGGGTGCCTGCTGCCTTCTCCAGCCGGGCCAACACCGCCGCCCCGTTGGACGCCTCGCGGGCGGCCTCGGTCGCGGCCACCACGAGCCGGGCGTCCGCACGACGGGCCACGGTCACGAAACGATCGACCGTCGCCTGCAGCGCCTTGACGGTGGCACGCTCGAAGGCTCCGTGCAGGGCGACCTCGCGGCCCAGCTCCAGCAGGGCCGAGCGCTGCGTGAGCTGACGCACGGTCAGTCGGCCCCCCGGACCGCGACGGACGTCGGCGACCAGGAGGTGGATCGTGTCGCTGCCGATGTCGAGCGCGGCCCATCGGGGGGTGGCCGACGGGGCCGTCCCGGCGCGAGGCGCCGATGTCGTGGTCATGCCGAGGCCGCTCCTTGTGCTTCGGGGACGGGCACGGTCGCGCCCGAGCCGCCCAGGTGGCGGGCCAGCAGGTCGCCGCCGATGGCCGCAGGCACGATCGTCAGGCAGCCGCCGGCCACGAACGCAGCTGCGGCGGCGGGACTGAGCGCCCCGGTCCCCAGGCCCAGCACGGCGGCGGCAGCCGGCAGGCCCAGCTGCGCCGACGCGGACAAGCCCAGCGGCACGCGCTCGCCCGCCGGCGCGACGCGCGCGGCCAGCAGGTGCACGGCGACCGAGCCGGCGCCCATCAGGAGCGCCAGTGCGATGGCTGACGGCGAGCCGGCCAGGGCTCGGATGTCCAGCGTCGCCCCGAGCAGCACGAAGAAGGCCGGCACGAGGAAGCCGTTGGCGAGGCCCATCAACTGCAGGGCGAGCCGGTCGGAACGGGCCACCCGGGCGAGGATCACGCCCGTGGCGAACCCGGCCACCAGGAGACTGGCGCCGGTCGCTTCGGCGACCCAGGCCAGGACCAGCAGCACGACCAGGGAGAGGCGCAGCTGGAGCGCCCAGGCGCGCTGCCGCGACCGCTCGACCAGATCCGCCGCCAGGAGCCTGCCCTCGTACCGGATGGTCAGCCACAGCAACGCCGCCGCCAGGGCGATGATGGCGCCGTCGCCGGCGAGGGCCGGTGCCACGCGGCCGGCCCCGGTCAGGGCGAGGGGCATGGCCACGACCGTGAGGCCGTCGGCCAGGCCGATCCAGCCGGTCAGCGTCGTCACGGCCGGACCGGCGAGCTGGTGTTCCTCGACGATGGGCATCACGACGGCCGCGGAGCTGCCCGACAGGAGGATCATCACGAGCAGGGCCGGCACACCACCCACGACAGCGGCGATCGCCAGGCCGACCGGCACGGCCACGATCGCGACGGCGACGAACAATCGGATGGCCATGGCCAGGCTGGCCCGGAAGCCCGGCGAGGCGATGTCGACGTGCTGCCCGGCGGTGACCATGAGGAGTCCGAAGCCCAGGCCGTAGAAGGCGGGCATGGCGCCGCTCGCCGGGTCGATCCAGCCCAGGCCCGTGCGTCCCAGGATGATCCCCGCCAGCAGCTCGCCCACGACGACCGGCACCAGGGGCCGTTTCCAGGCGGAGAGCACCGGCCCGGCAAGGCCGGCGACCACGAGCACGAGCAGGGTCGAATACAACGCGCGGTCACTCCCGATCCGTGGGGCAGGATCGGCCGCATGATGCGCGGTCGCCTCGGCCGTGTCCACGTCCGGGCTCGCGATCGGGCTCGCGCCTGCCGAGCCGCCCGTCCGGCCAGCGCTGTCCCGGTGCTCGCCTCGGGCAACCCCGACCGGATCGTGTCAGCTAGTTCGGCAGCAGCCGATACGCCTTCCCCTGCCCGGACCTGATCGAGCCGAAATGGCGGCGGTCCAGCGTCACGATCACGTCCGTGCCCAGACGATCGGCGATGACTCCGACGGACGCATCGGTCCCGCCAAGCGGGAGGTCCCGGTGCCGCTTGACGAGTGCCGCGATGGCCAGCCAGTCGTCACCGGATGGGGCCTCCACCTCGAGGGTCGCCAGCCCGGCCAGGAAGCGGGCCTCGACCTCCGGCCCTAGCCGCCGGCCGACCAGATAGGTGACCTCGGCGACTACAAGCGCCGGGATGACCAGCTGGAGGTCAGGGCGCTGGAGCACCTCGAGGCATCGAGCGTGCTCGTCGTCATCCGCGTCCACGGTCGCGTAGAGCGGGCCCGAGTCAACGATCGCGATCATGCGTCCACTCGGTCTCCAGGATCTCGTCGAGATCCCGGGCGGTCGTCCGATGGCCGCTTCGGCCCAGCCCCGCGAAAGGGATCTCGCGACGGTCTGTCGTTGGGCGGCCGAGGCGCGCCTCCAGAGCCTCCCTGGCTACCTGCGAAACGGGGATGCGTCGCCGCCGAGCCTCCCGCTTCACGGCCGCCGCGAGGTCATCGGGCAGGCTGATCGTTGTGCGCTTCATACGTGCATATTAGCATCACCCTCCCGAAGCCGCTCGTCGAGTGGCGTAGAATCAGTTCCCGAAGCGGGCGCTCCGCGGCGGGTACCGAACGGATAAGGGGGTCACTGGCGTGCAGGGCGCCGAGCAGGGGCGCGGCGAAACCTTCCGACCCGACCTCGAGGGGCTGCGCGGGCTGGCCATCCTCCTGGTCCTGGCGTTCCATGCCAGCGTGCCCGGGATCACCGGCGGCTACATCGGCGTGGACGTCTTCTTCGTCCTGTCCGGCTTCCTGATCACCGGCCTGCTGCTGCGCGAGCGCGAGCGCACCGGGCGCATCGACCTCCCCGCCTTCTACGCCCGTCGGGCCCGGCGCATCCTGCCGGCGGCGGCGGTCGTCATCGTGGCCACCCTGCCGTTCGCCTGGGCGATCATGGCGCCGCTGGACCTGCCGCGCGTGGCCGGCGACGCGATGGCGGCCGCCTTGAGCGCCGCCAACATGCGCTTCGCAGCGACGTCCATGGACTACTTCGCGGCCGGGGTCAGCCCCTCGCCCTACCTGCACTACTGGTCGCTGGGCGTGGAGGAGCAGTTCTATCTGGTCTGGCCGGCCCTGCTCATCGTGGCCACGCGCCTGGGCAGGCCGCGCCTGAGCGCGGGGGTGGTCCTCACCATCGTGACGATCGTCTCGTTCGCGGGCGCGGTCTGGCTCACCGACTGGGCCGCCCCGTGGGCCTTCTACAGCCTGCCCACCCGTGCCTGGCAACTGGGCCTGGGCGGCCTCCTGGCGGTCGGGGCCGGGTCCGGCGCTCGCGCCGCCGCATGGTTCGCCGCCCAGCGTGGTCGCCGGGTGCGGATCGCCCGGTGGAAGGCCCGCCGGATGGGGCTGCCGGGCGTGCTTCGTTCGCTCGGCCACGTGGGCCTGGTCCTGACCGGATGGGCGGGCCTGGGGGCCATCATCGCCGCTGCGCTCGTGCTCGACGCCGACACGGCGTACCCCGGTTGGGCGGCCCTCCTGCCGACGCTCGGCAGTGCTGCGCTCATCCTCTCCGGCACGCGCCGCTTCTCGCCAGGCCACCTGCTGGTCCTGGCGCCGATGCGCTGGCTGGGCCAGATCTCGTTCTCGCTGTACCTGGTCCACTGGCCGATCCTCATCCTGCCGGCGGCGCTGCTGCCGGCCGGCCAGACGCTCACGCTGGCCTCGTCCCTGGCCCTGGCCGGCGTCTCGATCGCTGTCGCGGCGGGGCTCCACTACGCCATCGAGGAACCGTTCCACCGCGGGGCACGCTTCCGGCTGCCGACGGGCCGCATCCTGGAGGCCGCGGGCGTGACGATCGCGTCACTCGTGCTGCTGACGGCCGGCCTGGGGACGGCCGCGTCCGGGATGCTCGACGCAGGCAGCTCGGCGCCGATCAGCGCGTCGGTCGGGTCCGGGCAGGGACCGGATGCCACGAGCACGATCTCGCCCGATGACTCGGCCCTGGCGGCCATCCAGGGCACCACCGGCGAGGGCCCGCTGGACAGCCCGCCGCCGTCCGCCGCGACCACGCCGACCAGCAGCCCGACGGGTAGCCCGACGACGAGCCCCACCGCGACCGCGACCGCCAGGCCGGTCGTGCTCAAGGCCCCCAAGGGCCCGGTACCGCTGCCGGCCAACGTGCGGCCCAGCCTGGCCGATGCCTCCAACGACTGGGAGCGCCTGCTCCGTGACGGCTGCCTGGTCCAGGAGTTGCAGATCACGCCCGCGAACTGCGTCTATGGCGACCCCAACGGCACGATCACGGTGGCGTTGGTGGGTGACTCGCACGCGTCGCAGTGGTTCCCGGCCGTGCAGCGCATCGCCCTGGCCAAGCACTGGAAGCTGGTGCCGTTCGTCAAGCTGTCGTGCCGCTTCGTGGACCTGCCCATCTTCTCGCGGGTGCTCAAGCGCGAGTACACCGAGTGCGAGGCGTGGCGCCCGCTGGTCGTCAAGCGGCTGCAGGCCCTCAAGCCCGACCTGACGATCGTGGCTGCTGCGGAGGGCATGGACCCCATGATCCCGGCCGACAATTCACCAGCCGTCCAGGGTACGGCCATGGCCGTCCTGCTGCGGCAGATCCCCGGCCCCAAGGCGATCATCGTGGACACGCCGTCGCCCGAGTACGACGTGCCGGCCTGCCTCTCCGCCCACACCAGTGACGTGACCCAGTGCGCCACGCCCCGCGCGATCGCCTATTCGTGGCGCCACCGGACGCTCGAGGTCACCGCCGTCAAGGCGACACCGCACGCCACGCTGGTGGACCTCTCGACCGCGATCTGCCCGTACGACCCCTGCCCGGCCGTCTTCAACGGCATGATCGTGTACCGCGACAACTTCCACCTGACCGCCACCTTCTCGGCGTACCTCGCGCCCCAGCTCGCCGCCGCGCTGCCGGCCATCGGGACGACGGCAGTCGTGGCCGCGCCGTCGCCCGCACCGACGGCCACGCCGGGCGCGTCGGATAACGGGTGGTGGGGTCCGCGAGACCGCCCCTACCCGGTCTGAGGGTGCCCGCGCTCCGATCCAACGTGGCGGTCGCCGTCGTGGTGGTGATCCTTGTCGTGATCGTGGCCCTGGCCCTGGGCCCGCTATCGCGGCCGCCTGGCTCGACCGCCTCGCCCGCCTGGACGGCTACGCCCGCTGGCACGACGCTTGCGCCCGGCACGCCGCAGCCCTCCGCCACGGCGGGCCCGACCGCCACCACGGGCACCTCCGCGTCGCCCCGCCCGACCGTGTCGCACGTCTGGTTGATCGTCATGGAGAACCACGAGTACGGCAGCATCATCGGCAGCCCGTCCGCGCCGTACATCAACAGCCTCGCCGCGAAGTACGCGCTGCTCACGAACTACTACGCCACGACCCACCCGTCCGAGCCGAACTACATCGCCATCGTCGCCGGCTCGACGCTGGGCGTCACCGGCGATGGCACGTACGACCTCACTGGTGAGAGCGTCTTCCGCCAGCTGGCTTCGGTCGGCAAGACCTGGCGCGCGTACGAGCAGGACATCCAGCCAGGCTGCTTCACCGGCAGCACCGCCAAGGCCGAGCCCGATGGCCCCGGTACGGACGGGGCCTACGCGCGCAAGCATGACCCCGCGATCAGCTTCACCTACGTCTCCGGCGACGCCACCCAGTGCGCCAACATCCAGCCGCTGCGGGACTTCGACCCCGCCGCCGCCGCGTTCGCCTTCATCACGCCCAACCTGATCAACGACATGCATGATGGCTCCGTGGCCCAGGGCGACACGTTCCTGCGCGACTTCGTGCCCCTGATCACGGGCAGCCCGGCGTTCGGGACGGGGGTGCTGTTCATCACGTTCGACGAAGGCAGTTCGAGTGCGGGCTCGCACGGTGACGGCGGCGGTCACATCGCCACGCTGATCGTGGCGCCGGGCATCAAGGCCGGCACACGGATCGGCACGTACGCCGACCACTACAGCCTCCTGCGCACGACCCAGGACCTGCTGGGCCTGCCCTGCCTGTCCGCATCCTGCAGTCGCACCGCGATCAGTTACTGACGACGATGCCCGTATGACCGCCATCGACGGCCCGGTCCGGGAGCTCCTGGACCGGATCTCCGCGCCCGCCGCTCGGGCGGTGCCTGACCTCGACGCGATCGGAGCGGCGCTCGCCGAACTGGCGGCCGACGTCGACTACGTCACGCCCTGGGCCGAGCGCCTGCGCGGCCGGAGCGGTCTGCTGCGCATCCACGCGCCGGATCGTGGGCCGCGCCTGGCGATCGTCCACCGGCACGCCGGGCACCTCAGCGCGGTCCACGATCACGGCACCTGGGTGGCCCTGAGCCCGATCAGCGGCCTCGAGACGCATCGGCGGTACCGCCTCAGCGGCGGCTACGACACGCCGCTCGAGATCGTGGAGGTCACCGCGCTGGCATCGACAGAGGTCGTCACGCTCATGCCGCCCGGCGACATCCACGACCACGGGCACCTGGCCGGCAATGGCACTCCGGCGTACGTGCTGATCCTCACCGGCGACGACCAGACACGCTTCGAGCGCCACGAGTGGGATCCGGCCACCGGTCGTCACCGCGTTCTGCCGCCGGGTGAGCTCGGACGCTGGCTGGCCAGCGATCCATGGCCCGCATGAGGGCAGTCGTCCAGGACGAATAGATGGGCGCGACCCACGACCGGGCGGAACTTGCCGGCCGTCGAGGCCCATCGTGACGTGGAGGCCTGGTACAAGACGGGCAACGTCGTGCTGATGATGGTTGGCGCGCCCGACGCACGGGTGCCGTCGTGAACGAGGTCCGCGAGGCCGAGACCGAGCACCAGGCTGGAGGCACCCGCAGCTCGGACGACGTAGAGCAGCTGGTTGACGAACTCCGGCCCTGACCGAGCGTGGCGATCCTTGCTTCCAGGGCAAGGCCATGCTTGCTCGGGAGGCAAGCAACGAACGCGAATGAGCCGTTCCGGCGGCCCCCGCGCCACTGGACGACGCGCCCGCCCACCTCAAAGGGACCCTTTGGGCTGGATTCCGCCCACCCATGCTCCAACCGGCCGGCTTGGACGCGAATGTCGGGGCCGGGGGTACCAGCGTCCCGTGCCCCACTTCGTTGCTTGCCTGTCAGGCAAGACGGGTCGCAGTCTGGCCCCGACTGCGGCGCGTCTAGAGCGTCCCCGACTCCATCATCGGTTCGAGGCGCAGCAGCCCGCGGGCCGCGCGATGAGCCCCATCGCGCCGCGGAGCCGCAGGTCTCCGACCTCGAGGCGAGTCCCGCCGCTGCGACGCGAAGGTGAGCGTGACCACGAACGGCGCGTTCGGTGAGGTGCCCTGCATGACCGCCCGACTCCGTGGCTCGTGATCGGTCCACCCCGCGAGGCGCTGGACCCCCCGCTCAGCCGGCGGGGACGGCTTCGACCGGCTCGACCAGCACCACCAGGCCGTCCTGGCGGACGACCCGCACCGGTGTACCGCGGGGCAGGGGCCGTTGGTCGACCGTGCGGGCGGACCACTCCTCGCCGCCCACGTAGACCGAACCTTCGGGCGCGAGCGGTCGGCGCACCTCGCCCTGCAGTCCGGGCGCGAGGCGCTGGCCCACCGTGCCGGCAGGAAGGCGCATCGTGCGTGAGCGGCTCGCGGCCGTGATCACCACGATGAGGTATAGCCCGGCGCCGATGACCACGGCCACCAGGACCGGCAGCGCGACGCTGACGTCCGGGGCGGTCGGCGATCCGGGCGCGGCGTAGAGCGTGCCCCCGCCCAGCACGAGACAGACGAGTCCGCCAGCGGCCAGCAGCGCGTGGCTGGGCACGAACGCCTCCGCCACGAACAGCGCGATGGCCAGCGCGATGAGGATCAGGCCGGCGATGTTGAGCGGCAGGCTGCCGAAGCCGATGAACGCCAGTACCAATGCGATGGCCCCGACCGTGCCGGTGAAGAAGTTGGGGTGGAACAGCTCGCCGACCAGCCCCAGCCCGCCGATGATGAACAGGACGAAGGCGATGTTGGGGTCGTTGAGCAGGTGGAGCAGCACCTGGATCGGCCCCATGTCGATCTCCGTCGTGGTCGCGTTCTCCAGGTGGAGCGTCACTTGCGAGGAGCCCACGGTGACCGACCTGCCGTTGGCGAAGGCGAGCACGTCCGGCAGCGTGGCGGCGATCCCATCGACCGCATGCAGCGACACGGCCTGGGTGGCACTCGCACTGACTGCCTGGAGGACCGTGGATCGGGCCCAGTCCACGTTGCGGCCGCGGGTCTCGGCGATCGACTGGATCTTGGCCGCCGCGTCGTTGGTGACCTTCTGGCCCTCCGTGCCGGTGATGTCCGTGCCGCCGCTGCCGACCGGGGACGCCGCGCCGATGCTCGTGCCGGGCGCCATCAGGGCGATGTTGCCGGCCAGCGTGATGAACGTGCCGGCGCTCGCCGCGAAGCCACCGGCCGGAGCGACCCAGACGATGACCGGGATCGTGGCGCTGAGCTCCGAGCCCACGATGTCATTCGTCGAGAAGAGATCGCCGCCGGGCGTGTCCAGCTCGATGATCACGGCCGCCGCGCCGTCCGCCTCGGCGTGGGAGATGCCGTCGGCCAGGTAGCCGGCCATGACCTGGTCCACCACGCCAGTGGTCGGCAGCACGACCACGCTCGGGGCGGGGGAGGCGGCGTGCACGACGCCCGTGAGGAGGAGCGTGCCAGTCGCGGCGAGGAGCATGGCGCGGCCCGTCCGTCCGATCCGGTCGCTCACGGAGTGCATCGCGCGAGGCTCCTTCTCCCAGTCATGGTACGCACGGCGTCTACGCGCTGGTCTGGGGGGGCCGCGCGGGCCGGTGCGGATAGCATCGTGCGGTGCACATCTACCTGGAGACCGAGCGCCTCATCCTGCGGCGGTTCACGGTCGACGACGTGGACGCGGCGACGGCGCTGGACGCCGACCCGGCGGTCATGCGCTACATCAATGGTGGCCGGCCCACGCCCCGCGAGGAGATCCGCGACTACTTCCTGCCCGGCTGGATGGCCTACTACCGTCGGGGCGATCGCTACGGCTTCTGGGCGGCGGTCGAGAAGCGCACCGGGGCCTTTGCGGGCTGGTTCCACCTCAGGCCGAACACGGGCGATCCCGACGACGAGCCGGAACTCGGCTACCGGCTGGTGGCCTCGGCCTGGGGCAAGGGATACGCGACCGAAGGAAGCCGCGCGCTGATCCGCAAGGCCTTCCAGGACCTCGGCGCGCGCCGCGTGTACGCCACGACCATGGTCGTCAACGTCGCCTCACGGCGGGTCATGGAGAAGGCCGGCCTCCGTTTCGTCCGTGTCTTCCACGAGCCGTGGCCGGACCGCATCGAGGGCGAGGAGCACGGCGACGTCGAGTACGCCCTGACACGCGAGCAGTGGAATGTGGCGCCAGCCACGGGCGACCCGGCCGCTGGCGCGCCGCGGTAATCCGCCGATGCGGCCGTTCCGGTTCATGGCAGAGGCAGGGGCTATCGTCTCCGGCGACGAGCTCGCCGCGACCGCACGGCGCGCGGAAGCGATGGGCTACAGCGTCCTCCTGCTTACCGACCACCTGATCGAGCAGCTCGCGCCCATCCCGGCCATGACCGCGATCGCCGGCGCGACCTCGCGGCTGCGGGTGGGCACCTTCGTGCTGAACAACGAGCTGCGCCACCCGGCGGTGCTGGCGCAGGACCTCGCCACGATCGACGTCCTCAGCGGCGGGCGCCTGGAGGTGGGTATCGGGGCCGGCTGGAACAAGCCCGAGTTCGACCATCTCGGCCTGGCGTTCGAGCCGGTCCCAGCCCGGGTGGCGCGTCTGGTGGAGGCGGTCGCCATCCTCAAGGGCTGCTTCGGCGACGGGCCGTTCAGCTATCGCGGCGAGCACTACCGGATCACCGACTACGACGCCCAGCCGAAACCTGTGCAGCAGCCGCACCCGCCACTCTTGATCGGTGGCGGCGGGCGGCGCACGCTGGAGCTGGCCGCGCGCGAGGCCGACATCGTGGGCCTCGCACCGCGCGTGCTCGCCGGCGAGCGGACGGATCCGCGCAGCATCACCTTCGCGGCGGCGGCCGAGAAGATCGACTGGGTGCGTGCCGCGGCGGGCGACCGGTTCGATCGCCTGGAGTTCAACGTCTACCCGTCCAGCTCGCCGATCATCATCACCGACCATGCCCGGGCCGAAGCGGCCAAGATCCGCGACCGGCTTCTGGCACGCACCGGCTACGAGCTGACGGAGGACGAGATCCTGGGCTCGCCGCACGTCTTCATCGGCTCGGTCGACGGGCTCGTGGCCAAGTTCCAGGACCTCCGCGAGCGGCTCGGCATCAGCTCGTTCATGACCGGCAGGATCGACGAACTGGCGCCGATCGTGGAGCGCTTGGTCGGTACGTAGCCGGGTTCCCCAGGCGAGCCCATTGGGATAGGCTCACGCATCTGATGATCTGTTCCAACTGCGGCACGGAGAACCCGGCCGGCGCCAAGTTCTGCACCGAGTGCGCCACGCGTCTGGCGCTCGTCTGTTCGAACTGCGGCACGGCCAATGCGCCGACGGCCAAGTTCTGCGCGGAGTGCGCCAGCCCGCTTGCCGCGGGTGCCTCAACCGCGGGCGCCTCAACCGCGGGTGCCTCAGCCGCGTCCGCGGGCCCCGCGGCGCCCGGGTTCGGCGCCCGTACCGCCGCGGCACCCGCCGGTCCGGTCGCCGAACGGCGCCTCGTCTCGATCCTGTTCGCCGATCTGGTCGGCTCGACGGCGCTCGCCGATGGCCGGGACCCGGAGGAGACGCGCGACCTCCTGAGCCGCTACTTCGACCTCGCCCGCGACGTCATCGGTCGCTACGGCGGCACGGTCGAGAAGTTCATCGGTGACGCGGTGATGGCCGTGTGGGGCGCACCCACCGCCCATGAGGACGATGCGATCCGGGCGGTGCGGGCGGGCTTGGAACTCGTCGACGCGGTGCGCAACCTGGGCCCGACGCTCCAGGCTCGCGCCGGCGTGCTGACCGGCGAGGCCGCCGTCACCATCGGGGCCACGAATCAGGGCCTCGTCGCCGGCGACCTGGTGAACACCGCCAGTCGCCTGCAGGGCGCGGCGGCCCCGGGGGCGGTGCTGGTCGGCGAGGCGACCCAGCGGGCCGCGTCCAGGGCGATCGCCTTCGAGCCGGCCGGGGAGCAGGCCCTCAAGGGCAAGGCCGCGCCGGTCGCCGCGTGGCGGGCGGTGCGGGTCATCGCCGACGTCGGCGGCCGCAAGCACGCCGACGTGCTCGAAGCCCCGTTCGTGGGCCGCGACGACGAGCTGCGCCTGGTCAAGGACCTCTTCCACGCCACGACCCGCGAGGCTCGGCCGCGCCTGGTCAGCGTCATCGGGCCGGCCGGCATCGGCAAGACGCGCCTGGCCTGGGAGTTCCTGCGCTACCTGG
>DASPUH010000102.1:0-6995 GCA_035622975.1 Candidatus Sulfotelmatobacter sp. | reverse complement strand
GCGCTATCGACGGTGCAGAAGCCCTCAGCGCCCTTGATCAGCCCGCTCCACCGTCGTTCGTTGCGCTGGGCGGCACAGACGACGGAGCACGGCCGGCTGGTCCGTCATTAGCGTCGCCAGGCGCAAAGGATCGGCGCACCGGAGGAGCCCGTGAGCACCACCGGGCGCATAGGGTCGGTGCACCGGAGGAACCCGTGAGCACCACCGGGCACGATGGAAGGTGGACGGGACGGACCCGCCCAGCGAGCGACCTACGTCAGTTCCAGCGAGACCTCGGTGATCGTGCCCTCCAGGATCGTCCACGCTCGCACCTCGGGCGCTTCGGGGTCGCGCAGCGAGCAGAGCAGGTACAGCGCGTCCGGGTAGGCCGCCAGCCGCACGTCCGTCGCGGACGGCCGTGGTGCGCTGGCCACGTGCGAGTGGAAGATGCCCCATACGACTTCGTCGGCGTCGTCGATGGCGAGCATCACCTTGAGCTGCTCGACCGGGTCGATCTGGTAGAAGAAGGGCGACGCGGCGGCGTTGCGCAAGCCGTGGAAGGCGGTGGCGGCCCCGCCCTCGAACGCCGAAGCGGGCCCGGCTAGGATCCCGCAGGCCTCGTTGGGCAGGGCCGCACGCGACCACGCCACGAGCTCGTCGCGCAGGGCCGCCGGCAGGTGCGCGACAGCGGGGGAGTCCGAGGACGAGGCCGGGTTCACCACCAGTTGCGTGTCTCGCCGTCGGCCTCCAGCTCGGCCAGGTCGCGTGTCCACAGGCCATCGGAGAGGTACTTCCAGCCCCCGTCGGCGAGCAGCAGCACGATCGTGCCGCGCTCCATGGTCGCGGCCACGCGGCGCGCGGCCACGAGGACCGCGCCTGAAGAGACACCGCCCAGGATGCCCTCCCGCTCGAGCAGCGCCCGCAGGCCGCGGATGGCGTCGGTGCTGGAGACCAGGAACCGCCCGTCGAGGAGCGTCGGGTCCAGGATCTCCGGCACGAAGCCGTCGGCCAGCGAGCGCAGGCCCTGGACCTGCTCGCCCGGGAGCGGCTCGGCGGCGATGAGCCGGACGGCGGGGTTGGCCTCGCGCAGGCGGCGCCCGACGCCCATCAGCGTCCCACCGGTGCCCAGGCCGGCCACGAAGACGTCGATCTCCGGGCAGGCGGCCAGGATCTCCGGTCCGGTCGTCTCGTAGTGGGCGCGCGGGTTGGCCGCGTTGGCGTACTGGTCGGCCATCACGTACCGGCCGTCGTTGGCCGCCAAACGGCGAGCGAGGGCGATCGAGCCGTTGGAGCCCAGCTCGCCCGGCGACTCGATGATCTCGGCGCCGTAGAGCGTCAGCAGCTGCCGCCGTTCCTGCGTCACGTTGTCGGGCAGGACGACGGTCAGGGGATGGCCGCGCCGCCGGGCCAGCATGGCCATGGCGATGCCGGTGTTGCCGCTCGTCGCCTCGAGGATGGTCGTGCCCGGTCCCAGGCGGCCGGACGCCTCCAGGTCGGCCAGCAGGGCGCGCGCGATGCGGTCCTTGACCGAGCCGCTGGGGTTGAGACCCTCCAGCTTGGCCAGCAGGCGGATGCCCGGCCGGGGGGACAGGGCGGGCAGCTCCACCAAGGGCGTGTGGCCGATGGCCGTTTCGATCGAGTCGAAACGCGGCGCCGCCACGTCGGCCGGCCCGAGCACCGGCGCGGCCGGCTCAGGCACCGCCGGCCATCGCGGGCAGGATCGTGATCGTGTCGCGCTCCGTGACGGGCGTGGCCAGCGCGTCGAGGTAGCGCACGTCCTGGTCGTTGAGGTAGACGTTGACGAAGCGGTGCAGGTCGCCCTCGGCGGACAGGAGCTGGCCGCGGAGCGCGGGGTGCTGCGCCACGAGTGCCTCCAGCACCGCGCCGACCGTGGCGCCGTCCACGGTGACCTGTTTCTGGTCGCCGGCCGATGCGCGCAGGACGGGCGGGATGCGCACCGTGCTCATGGCCGAGCCCCGGCGGCCGCGACCGCGTCCGCCAGCGGCGCCCGACCGAGCGCGGCGCGCGCGATATCACCGCACGCCGGGCACGCGGGGTCGCGCCGCAGGTGCAGCTCCTGGAATGTCCCGTCGAGCGAGTCGTAGATGAGCAGCCGGCCCACGTACGTCTCCCCGATGCCCAACAGCAGCTTCAGCGCCTCGGTCGCCTGGAGGAGGCCCATCGTGCCGGGCACGACCCCCAGCACGCCTGCCACCGAGCACCCGGGCGCCAGCTCGGGCGGCGGCGGCGTCGGGTACAGGCAGCGATAGCAGGGGCCCTCGAAGGGCACGAACGTCGTCAACTGGCCTTCGAACCGGAAGACCGACGCGTGCACCACCGGGATGCCCGCCCGCACGGCCGCGTCGTTGAGGCTGTAGCGCGTCTCGAAGGTGTCGGTGCCGTCGAGGATGACGTCGTAGCCGGCGATGAGGTCGTCGACGTTGTCGTCGGTCAGCATCGCGTCGTGGGGCACGACCCGCACGCCGGGATTCAGCGCGTGGATGGCAGCGGCAGCCGACGCCACCTTGGGCTGGCCCAGGCGATCGACCGTATGGACCACCTGGCGCTGGAGGTTGGACTCGTCGACCACGTCGAAGTCGACGATGCCGATGGTGCCCACGCCCGCTGCCGCCAGATAGAGCAGCCCCGAAGCGCCAAGCCCGCCGGCCCCGATGAACAGGACACGCGACTGGAGCAGCCTGGCCTGCCCGCTGACGCCGACCTCGGGGATCAGGAGGTGCCGGCTGTAACGCTGCTGCTGCGCCGGCGTCAGCGAGATGGGCGCCTCCACGGGCCGTCCTTCCTGGCGCCAGGCCTCGATCCCGCCGGCCATGGAGGCCACGTCCTCGTAGCCCAGGAGCTGGAGCGTGCGAGCGCCGGCGAGCGAGCGCACGCCGGAGGCGCAGTAGACGATCACGGACCGCCCCTTGTCGGGCGCAGCAAGCGTGATGCGCTCCTCCAGCCGACCGAGCGGCACGAAGAGGGCACCCGGCAAGTGGCCGCCCTCCCATTCGTGGGGCTCGCGCACGTCGAGCAGCAGGGCGCCCGCGGCGGCCCGCTCGGCAGCCGCCGACGGTGTCGTCTGGGGCACGGTCTGGCGGGCTTCTCGCAGGAGCTCGGGGTAGGTCTTGGTCATGAGTCGGGTGTTCCTCGGGTCGCGTTCGTCAGGGGGCGGGGTGCCGACATCGCATGTCGGGCGATGGGTGAGCGCCGGCGATCAGGCCGGCGGGCGACACCTGCAGTCCACGCTGCGCGCGGTCATGCCAGCACGTCCTGGATCTCCGCCGCCGGCTGCCAGGCCACCCGGTCGCCGACGCCCTTGCGCAGCGTCTCCAGCGAGAGCATCGCGCACTTGAGGCGGGCAGGGCTGATCTCGATGCCCAGGTTGTCCAGGATGTCCTGCCGGCCCAGGCCGGCCAGGTCGGCCAGCGGCTTGCCCTTGATCTCGTCGGTCAGCATGGACGCGCTGGCCTGGCTGATGGCACAGCCACGGCCGGTGAAGGCCACCTCGTGGATGATCCCGTCCTCGCCGATGCCCAGCATCAACGTGATGCGGTCGCCGCACAGCGGATTCGACCCCTCCTGCACCACGTCCGGCTCGGTCAGCGTGCCGAAGTTGTGGGGATGGCGGTAGTGCTCCAGGATCTCATCGCGGTACAGGTCGTCCATCGTCGTGCCTAGTATGCCGGGGCTCAGGCCGCGTCGCCGGTGGGCCGGTCGAAGATGCGGTGCACGCGGGCAAGCGCCGACGCCAGGCGCTCCACGTCCTCGCGGTCGCTGTAGACATTGAAGCTGGCGCGCGCCGTGGCGGCCTCGCCCAGCCGCTCGTGGAGCGGCTGCGTGCAGTGATGGCCCGCCCGGACCGCGATGGCTTCGCGGTCCAGCAGGGTCGCCACGTCGTGGGCGTGGATGCCCGGCAGGTTGAAGGTCACCACGCCGCCCCGCTCGTCCGGGTCCAGGGGCCCGTAGAGCTGGAGGTTCGGCACTTCCTGGGGCAGCAGGTCCAACGCGTAGGCGACCAGTTCGCGCTCGTGCTCACGCACCGCGGTCATGCCGATGCCTTCCAGGTACCGCACCGCGGCCCCAAGGCCGATGGCCGCCGCGATGTCGGGCGTGCCCGCCTCGAACTTCCAGGGCACGTCGTTGAACTCCGTGCGCCGAAGGTGGACCTCGCGGATCATCTCGCCGCCGGTCAGGAACGGCGGCATCGACTCCAGCAGCTCGCGCCGGGCCCACAGCGCACCAGAGCCGGTGGGGCCCAGGGTCTTGTGGCCGCTGAAGACGTAGAAGTCGCAGCCCAGGGCCTGGACATCGACCGGCAGGTGCGGCACCGCCTGCGCGCCGTCGACCAGCACCATCGCGCCGGCCGCATGCGCCGCCTCCACCATCTCACGCACCGGGTTGATCGTCCCCAGCCCGTTCGAGACATGGGTGAAGGCCACGAGGCGCGGTTTCGTGCGCAGGAGCGCCTCGTATGTGGCCTGGAGCAGGCGGCCCTGATCGTCGATGGGGACGAACTCCAGGTCGCCGTCGCGTTCCTGGGCCAGCAGCTGCCAGGGCACGAGGTTGCTGTGGTGCTCCAGCTCGGTCAGCACGATCGTGTCGCCCGAGTGGATGTGCTGCCGGCCCCAGGTGTAGGCGACCAGGTTGATGGCCTCGGTCGCGTTGCGCACGAAGACGATCTCGCGACGGTCGGCGGCGTTGATGAAACGCGCCACCGCAGTGCGCGCGTCCTCGTAGGCCGCCGTCGCTTCCTCGCCGATGGTGTAGATGCCGCGGTGGACGTTGGCCGAGTAGCGGCTGTTGTAGGCATCGACCGCGTCGATCACGGCACGTGGCTTGAGCGACGTCGCGGCGGAGTCCAGGTAGGTCAGCCGCCGGCCGCCGAAGTCACGCTCGAAGATGGGGAAGTCGGCCCGGATGGCGGCCGGGTCGAGCCTCGCCACGGGCGTGGCGGCCATCTCGCCGACGGGTGCGTGGGTCGTCACGCGGACGCGGTCTCGGGCACGGGCGCGGCGGCGCTGTCGAGTTCCGCGGCCGCGTCTTCGTACCCGGCCTCGCGCAGCACCGGGCCGTAGCCCTCGGACTCCAGCCGCAGCGCCAGGTCGCGGCCGCCCGACATGATGATCCGGCCAAGCGCCAGGACGTGCACGAAGTCCGGCGTGATGTGGTTCAGCAGGCGCTGGTAGTGGGTGATGAGCAGGACCCCCAGCTCGGGGTTGAGCTGGGCGTTGACCCCGTCGGCGACGATCCGCAGGGCGTCGATGTCGAGGCCCGAGTCGGTCTCGTCCAGGATCGCCATCTCCGGCCGCAGCACGGCCATCTGGAGCATCTCCAGGCGCTTCTTCTCGCCGCCGGAGAAGCCGTCGTTCACGTACCGGCTGACGAACGTGTCGTCAAGTTTGAGAAGGGCCATCTTCTCCCGCATCAGGCGGCGGAAGTCGCCCATGCTGATGCCGCCGCGGGTCATGTCGGACGGGTCGATCTCGCCGTCGCCGGCGTTCAGGCCGCGGCTGCGCGCATTGAGCGCCGTGCGCAGGAAGCTGGCGACCGACAGCCCGGGGATCGCCGTGGGGTACTGGAAGGCCAGGAAGAGGCCCAGCCGGGCGCGTTTGTCGGGCGTGAGCTTCAGGATGTCCTGGCCCTTCCAGAGGACCTCGCCCTGCGTCACGGCGTATGCCGGGTGGCCCATGAGGGCGTAGGACAGGGTGGTCTTGCCCGACCCGTTGGGGCCCATGATGGCGTGGACCTCGCCCTTGGCCACGGTCAGGTCGATGCCCGCCAGGATCTCCCGCTTGGGATCGGCGATGGGCACGACATGCAGGTCGCGGATGACCAGCTCCCGGTCGAGGGGGCTGTTCGCGGACTGCTGGCCGGCGGCGCGGGTCGGTTCGGTCACGGACGTGGAGGCTCCTCTGGTGGATCGGCGGCCAGGGCGGCCGCGTCGGTCGTCAAGGGGTGGAGATCGCCGGCTCGTGCTCGGCGTGGACCACGACCGGGTCGGTCGCGGTGCCGGCGTGGAACGGATGGGCGGCCATGCGGGGATGGGTCAGGTCGGCCAGGGTCACGGAGTCCAGGGCTCCTGCGACCGCCTCACGGACCTTCAGCCACAGGGGATTCACGGTGCAGAACGCCGTCCGGTCGCACGCGGCGGCATGGAGAGGGTCCTCGCTCGCGCAGACCATGGGAGCCAGCGGACCTTCCAGCGCGCGCAGCACCTCGCTCATGTGGATCGCGGCGGGCTCCCGGGTCAGGGCGTAGCCGCCGCGCGCACCGCGGGTGCTGGTCACGAGCCCGGCGTCGCGCAGACTGACGACGAGTTGCTCCAGGTAGGGTCGCGGCAGCTCCTCGTGGTCGGCGATCTCGGCCAGGCTGACGGCGCCCTCGCCACTGTGCCGGGCGAGCTCGACCATCAGGCGCACGCCGTACTCGCCGCGCGTCGAGAAGTGGACCGCGCCCGAGGTGGGGAAGATGCTGCGCAAGGTCGTCCAGTAGCTCCGAGGTAAATCCGACCGATTCCGTCGGGATTAGTGTACGCCCGAGCGGAGCCGGCGCGCAAGGCGGCCAGGGTAGTTGTGGAGACGACGTTGAGTTGCACCCCCCAAGCGTGACCAGTAGATAGAGGAACCGCTGCGACTGCCTGGACGGGTTTGGCTTATCGGCGCGAGCTACCTCAGGCCCTCGATGATCGGGCGTTTCCGCACCCGGCGGCGTCGCTGCCAAGTGGGAACGATGAGTGCGCGGCGGTCGTCGTTCGTCAGGGTGATGTTTCAAGCTGCACCCGGCGCCGACGCCGGATGGAACCCGGCATGGGCCAGGCTAGGGGGCGAGCCGGGGCGTAGAAGGCCTAGCGCGTCATCGCGCCGCGTTAGCCCTTCGTCTACGGGGTCACAACCAGCTTCCCGGTCTGGCTCGGAGCGAACACAATGTCGCATCGCCCGCAGTAACAGGCCTCGCCCCAACTCGCCAGCGCTCGCTTAAACGCGGCGTACTCACGCGTGTATCGCTCGCGGTCG
>DASPUH010000101.1:0-19206 GCA_035622975.1 Candidatus Sulfotelmatobacter sp. | reverse complement strand
GCAGGAACAGGCCGAAGAGCCCGTTGGCGATGGGGTTCGTGTAGGTCAGGGGGTCGCGCCGCCAGTTGGCCCAATCGGCGAGGATCGTCCGGCCCCGCAGGACGGCTCGCAAGAGGTCGCGATCGATCGCCCCATCGCCGTCGAGCCCCGCCGGATCGACCGCCTCGAACCGGGCCAGCCAGCGGGTCGCCGCGGCATCGCGGGCCTCGAAGGCCGCCGCGGTGAGGTCGGGCAGGCGCTCGTCGTAGTCGGTCAGGCCCAGGCCGCTGGCGCCCACCGGGTCCGCGTCGAACTCCTCGGTCAGGAAAGCATCGATGAGGGGCTCGAGCTCGGTCACGGTCAGCTCCACTGGCACGGTCGTGCGGCAAGGTGCGCGTCGGTACGATAGTGAGCCCGTGAGCCGACCGCACGGTGCGCCCCGTCCAGCGTCCGCCGCAGTCGCACGCGCCCTGCGCCGGATCCGTGAGCGGGACGCTGCCCTGGGTGCCTTCGTCCTCGTCGCTGCGGCGGAGGCGCGCGCCGAGGCCCGCCAGGTCGATGCCCGCCCGGATCGCCCGGCGCTGCGCGGGACGACCCTGGCCGTCAAGGACATCATCGACGTCGTGGGCCTGCCCACCCGCTGCGGAGCCCCGGCGATCACCCACGGCGACCCGGCCGCGGCCGACGCGACGGTGGTGCACCGCCTGCGGGCCGCCGGCACGGCCGTGATCGGCAAGACGACCACCGCCGCCTTCGCCTACTTCGACCCGCCGGCGACGGGCAACCCGTGGGATCCCGCACGGACGCCGGGTGGCTCGAGCGCCGGTTCGGCAGCCGCCGTCGCGGCGGGCATGGCCGACCTTGCCCTGGGCACCCAGACGGCCGGCTCGCTCGTCCGCCCCGCCTCGTTCTGCGGCCTCGTGGCGGTCCTGCCGAGCCCCGGCCGGCTCCCGCTCGACGGCGTGCGCCTCATCAGCCCCAGCTACGACCGGGTGGGCGTGATGGCCCGCACGCTGGACCTCGCCCTGCGCGCGGCGTTGATCGCGGCCGGCGTGCCGGAGCACGACCCGACCGCTGGCTCGACCGCCGCACGCAGCGCGCCTCCGCGCCTGGGCCTCGCCACGTGGCTCATCGAGGCCGCCGACCCGGCGATGCGCGCCGCGGTCGACGCGGTGGCCGCGGCGGCCCGGGCGGCGGGAGCTGCGATCGTGCCGCTCGCCGCGCCGAGGCCGCTGGCGGCGGTGCTCGAGGCGCACGCGACGATCCTGCGCGTGGAGGCGGCCGCGATCCACGCCGCGCCGCTGGCCGCCTTCGGGTCGGCCTACCCGCCACGCCTCGCGGACGCCGTGCGCGCCGGCCTGGCCACGCCGGCGGCGGACGTCGCCGCTGCCCGCCGCTTCGGGCGTGACTACGCCGCCCGCTTCGCGGTCGCGCTCGAGCCCGTCGACGCGCTCCTCGCGCCGGCCGCGGTGGGCATCGCGCCGCTCGGCCTGGGCGCCACCGGCGACCCGCGCATGAGCGTGCCCGGGATGCTGGCGGGGCTGCCGGCGATCGCCCTGCCGGCGGACCGGTCCGGGGAGGGGCTGCCGCTCGGCATCCAGCTCCTGGGCCGCGCCGATGATGACGAGGCGCTCGGAGCGGTGGCCGCCTGGCTGGCGCCCCGGCTGCCGGCCGTTCAGGCGGCTCGCGGGTCGACGTAGCGGCAGCGCGCCGCGACGAGGCACCGGTCGCAGGCCGGCCGCCGGGCGTGGCAGGTGCGACGTCCATGCGTGATCAGGTTGACGTGCGCCTCGAACACGCGGGTCGCCGGGAGGTCGGGCAGCAGCTCGTCATGCGCGCGGACGACGTCCGCCGCCGGCCGGATCAGGCCGATCCGCCGGCTGACCCGCTCGACATGGGTGTCGATGGGCATCAGGGGCAGGCCGTAGCAGAAGAGCAGCACGACCGACGCGGTCTTGGGCCCGATGCCCGGGATCCGCGTCAGCCAGTCCCGCGCCTCCAGGGCCGGCCATGAGGCCAGGAAGTCCAGCTCGTAGTCGCCGCGTGCCTCGCGGATGGCGGTCAGCGCCTCCCGGATGCGGGGGGCCTTCTGGCCGGCCAGGCCGCCGCCGCGGATGGCGCTCGCGAGCGCGGCCGGATCCGCGGCCTCCACCGCGGCCCACGTCGGGAAACGCCGCCGCAGCTCCAGGAAGGCGCGCTCGGCGTTGAGGTCGCTGGTGTGCTGGCTGAGGATGGTCAGGACCAGCTCGGACGTCGCGTCGCGACGCGGCTGCCACGTCGGCGTGCCGTACATCTCCGCCAGGCGGTCGAGGACGAAGGCGATGAGGCCGGGACGACGCCGCTCCAGGGGCCAGGGCCGGCCGCGCTGCCGCGGGCTCATCAGCCCGGCACGCCGAGCAGGCCGACGAGCCGGGCGGTGCGCTCCGCCGCCCGCTCCACCGGCGCGGTCCCGGCGGCCATCGCGGCATCCACGGTCGCGGGCGCCTCGATCACGGGGATAGCCAGGGCGCCGGCTGCGGCGAGGACGGCCGCGCCTTCCGGCGTCACGCCGCCGCCGAAGCAGAGGCACGGCAGGCCGGCCGCCCGGGCTCGTTCCGCGACCCCCTGGGCGGTCTTGCCGAACCGGGTCTGGGCGTCGACCCGGCCCTCGCCGGTCAGGACCAGGTCGCTTTCGCGGAGGGCCGCCTCGAACCCCGCCAGGGCCATCACCTCGCCGACCCCGGGCCGGACGGCGAGGCTCCGGAACCGGTCGGCGACGGCGATGAGGCCGGCGGTGGCGCCGCCCGCCGCGCCCGCCCCCGGCACCTCGCGGATGGCGTGGCCGGTGGTCGCTTCAAGGACGTCCGCATAGCGGGTGAGGGCACGGTCGAGTCGCTCGACGTCGTCCGGCCCGGCGCCCTTCTGCGGGCCATAGGTGGCGGCCGCCCCGTGGTCGCCGAGCAGCGGGTTGGAGACGTCGGAAGCGACCGTGAGGCTGACCTCGGCCAGGACCGGCGACAGGCCGTCCAGGTCCACCCGGGCAAGGTGCTCGAGTCCCGCCCCGCCCGGCGGCACGTCCGCGCCCGCGGCGTCCAGGAAGCGCGCCCCGAGGGCGGTGAGGAGCCCGGCCCCGCCGTCGGTCGTGGCCGACCCCCCGACGCCCAGGCGGATCTCGCGACATCCCAGGCCGATCGCCGCCGCCAGTACCTGGCCGGTCCCGAACGTGGAGGCGGCCAGCGCGTCACGGTCGGCTGCCGCGATCCGTGACAGGCCCGATGCCTCGGCCAGCTCCACCACGGCCCAGCCGCGGCCGGCCTCGTCGCGCAGGAAGCGCGCCCGCACGGGCCGTCCGAGCGGATCCTCCGCGGCGGCCGGGAGGGCCTGCCACCCGCCGGCCGCAAGGAGCGCGTCGAGCGTGCCCTCCCCGCCGTCGGCGAGGGGCACCAGGTGCACCGTGTCCTCGGGGCGTGCGCGGCGCCAGCCGTCGGCCAGGGCACGGGCCACCTGGACGCTCGTCAGCGAGCCCTTGAACGAGTCGGGCGCGATGAGCACGCGCACGGCCGGCTCAGCCGCCCGCGGGCGTTCGAGCGGCGGCCGCGGCCTCTCGGCGGGCCACGTACTCCGGCAGCCGCAGCATGGGCGGCCGCTCCGCGTCGGCCAGGTCGATGACCTCCAGCGAGAGGTGGCCGGGAGACGAGCGCGGCAGCTTCATGGTCGAGCCCAGCTCGGCGAAGAGGCGCGCTCGGTGGCGCTCCTCCAGGCGCTTCATGACGGCCTGGAGGATGGTGAAGCTCATGCGCGAGAGGCCTTCCAGCTCCTGGTTGCGGTGCACGCGACGCTCCAGGTCCACCTGGCCAAGGCCGTCCAGGCCGAGCCGTTCCGAGAGGTCGATGAGGAGGCCCATCTCCACGGCGTAGCCGGTGAAGAAGGGGATCGCCTCCAGGTGTTCGCGGCGGCCCGCGTACTCCCCCGCGAGCGGCTGGATCATGCCCGACAGCTCGGGGAAGAAGAGGTTGATGAGGGGCCGCGCGACGAGCTCCGTGACCCGCCCACCGCCGCCCTCCTTGAGGTGCCCGTCCTCCACGATGGGCCGCTCGTAGTAGCCCTTGACGTAGCCGATGCGGGGCTCGGCGAGGAGCGGTCCCAGGGTGCCGTAGGCGAACCGCGGGTGCCACTCGCGGACATCCGCGTCGCACCAGGCGACGAGATCGCCGCTGGTCTCGAAGAGGCTCTTCCAGAGGGCCTCGCCCTTGCCGCGGTAGCTGCCGTACCGCGGCAGCACGTCCTGGTGGACCACCACGCGCGCGCCCTCGTCCCGGGCGATGGCCCGCGTGTCGTCGGACGAGTCGGAGTCGATGACCAGCAGCTCGTCGAGCAGCGCCGAGCGCTCCATGAGGAAGCGCCGTGCCTGGTGGACGATGGGGCCGATCGTGGCCGCTTCGTTGAGGGTGGGGATGACGAGGCTGATGGTCAGGCCGCGGCGATGCTTCAGCTCGACCAGCCGGTCCAGGTCGGCGAATTCGACGTGGCCGTAGTTGGACTCGGCGAACCAGCGGTCGACACGCGTGGGGATCGAGCGCGAGGCGGCCGCCGCGCGCTCGGCCGCCTCGAGTGTCTCCGCCTGGCGGGCCCGGGCCTCGAAGGTGGCGGCGCTCAGGGGCTCCCGCGTCCGGACCACGATGACGGTCGGACGGGCCTGCTGGGCGACCGTCTCGGGCAGCGCGCCGAAGAGCCCGCCCGGCGCCGAACCGCCGGGTTCCACCCCCTGCGCAGCCCCGGTCGCGCCCATGACGAGGATCTGGGCCGCGTCGGCCTCGTGGAGGATCGCCTGGGCGACGCTGCCGCCGTCGACGAGGCGAGGCGTAGCGCCTCGAGCATGCCGGCGCACGAAGGCGGCCAGCGCCCGCTCGGTGCGTGCGCGGTCGTCAGGGGCCAGGTCGGGCGCCACCACGTGCAGGACGGCCACCTCGGCCCCGAAGGAGCGGCCGAGGGCGCCCGCGAACCGCATGGCCAGCTCCGCGTGCGGGCCGCCGCGGACCGGCACGAGCACGCGCGCCACGGCACCGATGCCGCGCTGCTTGACCACCGCGATGTCGCACGGGGCGTCGCGCACGACCTCGTCGATCGTAGGGCTGAAGACGGCCGCCCCCGAGGCACGTCCGCCCCAGCCGAAGATGATGAGGTCGGCGTCCTCCTCGGCGGCCGTCTCCACGATGCCCTCGGCGGCGCGACGGCCGATGCGGACGATCGGGTGGAGCTCCACGCCTTCGGGCGTGAATTCGAGCACCCGCTGCAGCAGGCGGCGGGCCTGGCGGGCCCGGGTGGCGCCCTCGCTGAGGGGCATCCCCTCGGGGACCTCCACGATCGACAGGGCGGTCAGGCTGCCGCCGTGACGCAGCAGCGCCGCGCCGATCCGCACGAGGTCGGCCGCCGTGCGCGGGTTGGCCAGCGGCAGGAGGATGCGCGCCGGGCCGCCCTCCCGGCCGCCGGGCGTCATGCGGGTCGGGTCGGGCGGGCGGATCGGCGCCGTCCCGGCGCGTCCGCCGCCGCCCAGCGGGCGGCGAACGAGGGCTTGAGCAGCTCGAAGGCGCGAGCCTGGCGTTCGACGAAGGCCTCCGCCTCATCGGTCGTCAGGTCGCGCGTCTCCAGGATCAGGCTGGCCACCCGACCGAAGTAGATGGGCACCAGCGCGGCCACCAGGCGGTCGAGCGCCACGGCCGGGTGGCGCGACGCCAGGACCACGTCGTAGATGACGCGGGCCCACGTCTCGTCCGGGAAGGCGAACTCGGCCGGCGCCGCCGCGGGGTCGCCGGACGACAGCCGGGCCGCCAGCTGGCCGGCCTGGGTGGCGAGCTCGTCGACGAGGGCCCGCGTCTCGGGGTCCAGCACCTGGCCCCAGGCTTCGGCCATGGCGTGGCGGCCCCGCCCGAACTCGTCGAGCAGGCGCCGCACGTCGACCGCCAGCGGGGGCGGGTCGATGACCCGCTCGAAGCCATAGGCGGGCACATCGTGCGAGCCCTGCACCGGCAGCCAGCGGTCGGCGTGGCGAGCCGTCAGGCGGAGGAGGGTGGCCACCACCTGGCTGAACATCGGACCCAGGTCCGCACCGGGGTCCTTGGGGTCGTGGACCTTGGCCCCCAGTCGGGTCTGGCACACGGCGAACCCGCCGGCGATGGCTGTCGTCGTCATCCAGATGTCGATCCCGAAGCGGCTGACGTCCGGCGTCCAGTCGTCCTGCTCCAGGTAGTGGGCGATGAGGTCGCCGCTGACCCCGAAGTCGCCGCCGATGGGCTGGCGGATGCGCAGGCCGTAGAGGGCGCGCGTCAGCGGATAGGTGACGGTGTTGGTGATCGTGCCGTCCCACTTGTAGCGGCTGTAGAGCGGCGCCACGAAATCGAAGCCGCCCTTCAGGATGGGGCCCGCCAGCAGCTCGATCCACTCCGGCACGATCGAGCGCAGGTCGGAGTCGACCACCACGAGGGCTTCCACGTCCAGGGCACGGGCGATGCGGAAGATCGTCAGGAGGGCGGCCCCCTTGCCGCCCACGCCATCGACCGGCGGGTAGGTCAGACTGATCCGCTGCAGGCGGTTGCGCGGGCGGACCAGCAGGATCCGCTCGATGTAGTCGGGCGGCTCCGTCTCCACCACCACCCGCTGGGTGCCGTCAGGCGAGCCGGCGTCGGCGTTGGCCAGCACCGGCCGCAGGTCGGGGAAGTACTGCACCAGGCCGGCCTGCGAGGCCCGCGCGACGTAGCCGATCGTGGCCGCGTTCTTGAAGCTCGGGATGCCGACCATGAGGTCGGCCTTGCCCAGTCGCTCGACCTCGACGCGCAGGGCCTTGGGCAGGGTCGCGCGTGCCATCCGTCAAACCTTAGCAGCCGGAACGGCGGGGTCGGGAGGGGTCGCCGCGGTCACAGGACGGGCGGCCGGGCGACCGGCCGCGGCGCGTCGGCGAGCACGAGGATGCCGGGCGGGTCGGCCACCGGGAGCGGCTGATCCATCGTGCGGGCCAGGATGTGCAGGGTGTGCTCGTGGGCGGCGAAGCCCCCGGCGGCCCAGCGCTCGGCGACCCCGTTTCGCAGTATCGGTGGGTCGGGATCGGGCAGCCGCGGCCGAGGCAAGCGCCCGACAGCCCGCTGCAGGTCCGCCAGGAGTGCCAGGGCGGAATCCCCGTCGCCGGCCAGCAGCGCCACGTCCGGCGTCGCCTCATCGTCGCCCCGCGAGGTCACGACGACGGCTCGGCCATCACGAGCCAGGACGACCTCGCCTCGTCGGACGTGCGCCCCGAACCGGTCGGCGTCGAGGGTCTGGAAGGCCCATCCGCGAGGTTCGTACAGGCCGTCGCCGGCCGCGAAGGTCGGGTCGTCGGCCACGAGGCGCCACCATCGCTCGATGTCCACCACCGGGGCCGCCCGGTCCAGCCGTTGCAGCGCGGCCGGGTCAGGTGGCGCCCCCTCCGTCCCGCCGTCGCGTCGCGGCCCATAGGAGCGGCGATCGGCCTGCCGGTGGAAGCCGTGGCGGGCCCCGAGCCGGTGGGACGCCTCGTTGTCCTGGCCCGTCGTGTAACGCACGATGCGCAGCTCGTGCGCGGCGGCCCAGGCGAGCTCAGCGACCTGGAGGTTGGTGGCGACCTCCCGGCCGCGCACCTTGGGGTCGACGCGGATGCCCTCCACCCAGCCCTCGCCGGGCGCCAGCAGGGCGAGCCGCGACATCGCCACCGGCTGACCGGCCGCGATCGCGGCCCCGTCCTGCCCGGTCGTGTCCCTCGCGGCACAGGCCACGAGCAGCACTCCGTCGGGGGCGGCGAGCCAGGCGTCCCACACCTGCGGCACGTAATCCCAGCCGTCCCACGTCTGCGTCGCGAAGGCGAGCACGGCGGCCTTGTCGGAAGCCTGGGCGCGACGGACGACGACCGGCAGCGGCGGGACGCTCAGCGCTGCCGGCCCTCCGGGGCCGCGACGTACGCCCAGTCACGGGCCACGGCACCCGGCTCGTAGGACCCGTTGGCGGCCTTGAGGATGGCGCCGCTGAAGCCGGAGGCCTTCCAGGTCGCCAGCCACTGGCTGAGGGGCGGGCGGGTGAAGGGCGAGACCCGCACGAGGGTCGAGGGCCGCACCACACCTTCCAGCAGCCGCTTGCGCTCGAGCAGCGGAACGCCCAGGAGGTCCTGGCCGTCCACCCGCAGCAGGTCGACCGCGACGAAGGCCGTGACCGGTTCCTCCGTCGGTTTCGGCAGCTGGGCCGGCACGAGCGTGCCCGGTCGCCCGGTGAGGAGCGAGACGGCGGACGGCTTGAGCACGGGCGTGACCAGGGCGCCTTCGCCGCTGCGCGTGGCCTGGGTGGTCAGCCAGCCGTCGATCACGGCGTCGACCGCCAGGACCGCGTGGCGCAGCTCGGCGGCCACGTCCTGGTAGGCCACGACCAGGTCGTCGCCATCCTCGTCGACCAGCTGGAGCCAGGGTCGCTCCGGTTCGCCCAGCTCGAGATCGAAGTGGGCCAGCACCTGGATGCCATCCCAGGACGGCTCGACGATGGGGTCGGCGATGGCCGGCAGGACGTGCGGCCGGCGGGCCTGTTGTGGCCGCCAGTCCAGGAGATAGGCGGGGTAGGCGGCGGCGGCCGGCGCGGGCCGCGGACGGGGATCGGGCACGTCCGGCATCCTACGCTGGCTGCCGTTCCCGCGCTCGCACGCTCAGCCCTCGGGGGTGGTCACCGCTTCATAGCCCGTGGGATGGGCCTCGCGCCAGGCCCAGGCCGAACCGAGCATGGCGGCGAGAGTGCCCCGTCGCGGCTGCCACCCCAGCACCTCCGCGGCGCGGGCATTGGAGGCCACCAGGGTGGGCGGATCGCCGGCCCGCCGGGCGCCCACGACATGCGGCACCGGGCGCCCGGTCGCCGCCTCGGTGGCGTCGAGCACCTCGCGGACCGAGAAGCCGGCCCCCGAGCCCAGGTTGCAGATCTCGACGCCCGATCCGCCGTCCGCCGTCAGCTCCAGGGCGGCCAGGTGGGCGTCGGCCAGGTCCTCCACGTGGATGTAGTCACGCACGCAGGTCCCGTCACGCGTGGGGTAGTCGTCGCCCATCACGGTCATGGGCCGGCCGCTCTGGACGGCGGCCATGAGGTTGGGCACGAGGTGGGTCTCGGGCCGGTGATCCTCGCCGTGCGCGGCGGTCGCCCCGGCCACGTTGAAGTAGCGCAGGGAGACCGATCGCAGGCCGTACGCCGCGCCGTACCAGGTCAGGGCGCTCTCGAAGGCCACCTTCGTCGCGCCATAGGGATTGACCGGACGCAGCGGCGCATCCTCGGTCACGGGGATCGTCTCGGGCAGGCCGTAGACGGCCGCCGTCGAGCTGAAGACCAGGCGCCGCAGGCCCGCCTCGCGCATGGCCTCCAGGAGGGCGATGCCGCCCACGACGTTCTCGTGGTAGTAGAGGGCCGGGTCGCGCATCGACTCGCCGACCTGGGACCGGGCGGCGCAGTGGAGGACGGCGTCGATCTCGCGGACCAGCAGCAGGGCCACGACCGCGGCCGGATCGCCCACGCTGCCGACCACCAGCTCGGCCTCCGGTGGGACGGCCAGGGCGTGGCCGGTGACCAGCGAATCGAGCACCGTGACCTCGTGTCCGGCCTCCAGGAGCCGCTCCACCGACACGCTGCCGACGTAGCCCGCCCCGCCCGTGACGAGGACGTGCATCAGCGGTCCAGGAAGCGGCGGAACAGGCCGCGCCGGCGGCCCGGATGCGCCGTGGCGCCGCCGGACGGCTCGGACGCCAGGGGCGACCCCTGGTCGAGCGCGCCTGGGCCCGCAGGGGCGGACTCGGCTGCAGCGCCGCGCGCCTGGGCCCCTTCGGCGGCCTCGATGCGCGCGCGCCGGCGGGCAGAGGCCGCCTCGCTGGCGGCCACGACGAAGGCCGGCCGATGGACCGGTTCGCCCCGCGCCGCCATGACCTCCGCCAGGCGCGCCTCGAGGCGCAGGGCCACCGCGTCCTCGGGATCGAGCCCCAGCGCCTGCACGGCGAAAGCGTACGCCGTGCGGTCGTCGGCGCGCTCGATCGCCACGCGCGCCAGGCCGACCACGGCGATCGCGTTGCGAGGGTCGGCCTCGATGGCCTGCCAGTACAGGCGTTCCGCCTGGTCCAGGCGATCCATGGTCAGTTCGCGTTCGGCCTGCAGGAGGATCTCGATCACGAGTCGTACGTCCAGGCGCGCGCGTCGGCGAGGAGCGTGGCGCGCGTGTTGCGACTCGGGTCGGCCAGTACGGACGCGAGCAGCCGGCCCAGCAGCCGGCCGATGGCCGGCCCCGCCGGCAGGCCCAGCTCGAGACGCAGGTCGTCGCCGCCGACGGCCAGCTCGGCCAGGCTGAGCGGCACGCCCGAGTCCAGCTGGGCGGCTACCCGCACGCTGAGCTCGGCGGTGGGATCGCGATCGGGTGCGTCGCCGCTGCCGATGGCGTCCGCCCGCCGCAGGAGGAGCAGGCTGGGCAGCGCGGTCGTCCCGACACGGCGGATGAAGCGGCGCACGGCGGCGTCGCTCCAGCGCGGCTCGTAGTGGAACATGTGCCAGCGCACCAGCAGCACCACCGGGTCGATCTCGCGACGGGGCAGCCCCAGGCTCCGCAGCCACCGCGCGGCGAGCGTGGCCCCCACGACCTCATGGCCGTGGAAGTGGCCCTCCGCCTGGGTGGACGGCTTGCCCACGTCGTGCAGGAGCGCCGCGAACGCCAGCATCTCGTCGCCCGGCGCCAGCAGGGCCGCGGCGTCCACCGTGCGCATCGTGTGGGCCCACAGGTCGTCCCCGGGCACCTTCGCCTGCGGCACGCCACGCTGCGCCGCGAGCTCGGGCGACAGCACCTCCAAGAGGCCCGTCGACGCGAGCAGCTGCAGGCCACGCGACGGCGGCGTCGCCGCGAGCAGCCGCCGCAGCTCGCGGCCCCGTCGCTCGGCCGAGACATGGCGCAGCAGCGGCGCACCCTGGGCGATGGCACGACGCGTGGCCGGCTCCAGCTCGAAGCCCAGCACCGCCGCCAGGCGGACCGCGCGCAGGAGGCGCAGGGCGTCCTCGTCGAAGCGGACGGCCGGGTCGCCGACCGTGCGGATGACGCGCCGTGACAGGTCCGCGCGACCGCCATGCGGGTCGACCAGGCCCGCCGGTCCCAGGGCCATGGCGTTGACCGTGAAGTCGCGGCGGGCGAGGTCCTCGGCAAGGCTCCCGGTGAACGTCACCCGGTCGGGCCGCCGGTGGTCGCCGTAGCGGTGATCGCGTCGGAAGGTCGTCACCTCCACCTCGTCCCCGACGGTCGGGCCGGGAACGAGCACCGTGCCGTAGCGGGCCACCTGGCGGCTGCCAGGGAAGCGATCGATCACCTGAGCCGGCAGGGCATCGGTGGCCACGTCCCAGTCGGCCGGCGGGCGATCGAGCAGCAGATCACGGAGCGACCCGCCGACCACGTACGCCTGGTGGCCGTCCGTCCGAAGCCGCTCCAGGACGGCCGTCACGTGGGCCGGGAGGTTCAGTCGTGGCCCAGGAAGAGGTACGTCCGCCAGGGTTCGTTCCGCGGATCGGCGAGGTACGGCGTGAACAGCGAGTAGAGGTCGCTGCGTGGCTCGGCGGGCGGCCGGAGGAGGCGGAAATGGGCCTCCTCCAGCGTCTTGCCGCCCTTGCGATGGTTGCACGACGTGCATGCGGCGACGAGGTTCTCCCAGGAGTGAGCCCCGCCGCGATGGCGCGGCATGACGTGGTCGATGGTCAGGTCGTGCGTTCGCGCCCCGCAGTACTGGCACGTATGGGCGTCGCGGCTGAAGACCTCACGGCGCGAGAGCTTGACGCGGGGTCGCGGCCGCTTGATGTGGTACTGGAGGCGGATGACGCTCGGGGCGCGGAAGACCTCGCGAGGGGTCCGCACCTCGTGGTGGTCGTACTCCAGGACCTCGGCCTTGGCGCCGAACAGGAGGCGGAACGCGCGCCTCGTGTCGCACACGTTGAGCGGCTCGTAGTTCGCGTTCAAGAGCAGGACGACGCTATCCATCACTCCCTGAGGCCGGCCGGGACTCGGCCGCGCATCGGGCGCATCATAACCAAGCGCCGCGTGCGGGGGTGAGCACGGCCGGGTCAGGCCCGGCCGGTCGCCCGGCCGGTGGCCGGATCCCAGCCGCCCGCCTGGCCCACCTTGGAGGCGACCGCACGCCCGAGCGCGCCGGTGATGGCGCGGGCCGCCTCCAGGATGCCCGCCAGCCGCACGCCGTGCTCGATGCCCAGGCCGTCCAGCAGGTACACGAGGTCTTCCGTGGCCAGGTTGCCCGCTGCCCCAGGGGCGTACGGGCAACCGCCGGTCCCGCCGGTCGAGGCGTCGAAGCAGGTCACGCCGTCCTCGAGCCCGGCCACGACGTTGGCCAGGGCCGTGCCTCGCGTGTCGTGGAAGTGGTACGCGAGGTGGGCCACAGGCAGGCCGGCGGCGACGGCCCGGCCGGTCAGCTCGTGGACCTGGCTCGGGACCCCCACTCCGATCGTATCGCCCAGGCAGACCTCGTCCACGCCGAGCTCCGTGAGCGCCATCGCCACGCCCACCACGCGGGCCGGATCGACACGGCCGCTGAAGGGACAGCCGAAGGCGGTCGACACGTAGCCGCGCGTCCACCAGCCCAGGGTCCGGGCCCGCGTCACCAGGGGCCTGAACGCGGCCAGCGAGGCGGCCACGGACAGGCCGATGTTGGCCCTGGTGAAGGCGTCGCTGGCAGCGGTGAATACCGCCATGGCACGTGCCCCGGCCGCCTCGGCTCTGGTCAGGCCCCGCTCGTTCGCCACGAGCACTGGATAGCGCACCGCACCGGCCGGTCCGGTCGACGGGAGGGCCGGCAGGAGCGTGTCGGCGTCGGCGAGCTGGGGGATGGCCCTCGGCGAGACGAAGCTGGTCGCCTCGATCTCCTGGAGGCCGGCGGCCACGAGCAGCTGGATGAAGCGCTGCTTGGCGTCGGTCGCCACCGCGACCGACTCGTTCTGCAGCCCGTCGCGGGGGCCCACTTCGTAGAGACGAACGCGGTCGGGGAGGGCCATCGGGGTCAGGTTAGTTCGACGAGCGCGTCCCCGCGCTGCACGGCCTGGCCGGCGCGGACGTGCAGACGGGCGACCAGGCCGTCGGCGATGGCGCGGACGGGGTGCTCCATCTTCATCGCCTCCAGGGTCAGCAGGACCTGGCCGGCTGCGACGACCTCGCCCGCGGCGACCCGTACCGTGCCGATGATGCCTGCGAGTGGCGCGCGGACGACGTCGCCGCCGGCCCCCGGCGTGGCATGCCGGACGGCGTCGCCGACCGACGGCGGGGGAGCCAGCCGCGCTGTGACCGCCCGCCCGTCGAGGTCCAGGACGACCGACCCATCGGGCCGCCTGGCGTGACGACGTGGCCGGCCGCGGGTCGGCGCGACCGGCACGACACGGACGTCATCGCCGATGGCGACCGCGAGGCGGCGCGGGCCGTTGAGGCGGAAGCCGGGAGGTGGCGCCGCCGCCTGGTCTTGCGGTGCCTCGGCCAGGGCGGCCGCCGCCCACTCCCAGGCGGCGCCCGGGAGCGCCTCGGGTCCCGCAGGCCAGCGCGCCTCGAGGGTGTCCGTCGTGACGCGGCCCCGGCTGACCTCCGGCCACGTCAAGGCGGCGCGCAGGAAGTCCCGGTTGGTCGTGACGCCGAGGGTGGTCGTCGTTGCGAGGGCTTCGTCCAGCCGGTGCAAAGCGGCCGAGCGCGTCGTCGCCGAGGCGATGATCTTGGCCAGCAGCGGGTCGTAGCGCGTGCCGATGACGTCACCCGACCCGACCCCCGCGTCGACGCGAAGGTCGCTCGATGATGGTGGCCAAACCACCTCCACTAGGCCGCCACTGGCGGGGGCGAACCCGGCCCATGGGTCCTCGGCGTAGAGGCGCGCTTCCACCGCATGGCCACGGAGCCGGACGTCCGCCTGGCGCAGCCAGAGCGGCTCGCCGGCCGCCAGCCGCAGCTGGGCCTCCACGAGGTCGATCCCGGTCACGGCCTCGGTGACCGGATGCTCCACCTGGAGCCGGGCGTTGAGCTCCATGAAGGTGAAGGCGCCCTCCGCGTCGACCAGGAACTCGACCGTGCCCACGCCGACGTACCCGGCCGACCGGGCGAGCGCCACGGCGGCCGTCCCCATGCGCTCGCGCAGCGCCCTCGTCACGCCGGGCGCCGGTGCCTCCTCCAGCACCTTCTGATGGCGCCGCTGGAGCGAACAGTCGCGCTCCCCGACGTGGATGGCGGTGCCATAGGCGTCGCCCAGCAGCTGGACCTCGACGTGGCGCGGCTGCTCCACGTAGCGCTCCAGCACCAGGCGGTCGTCGCCGAAGGCCGCCCGGGCCTCGCGGCGTGCCTGGTCCAGCGCATCCTGCAGCCCGTGGCGCGCCCGCACGACGTGCATGCCCAGGCCGCCTCCCCCGGCACTGGGCTTGACCAGCACGGGCCAGCCGATGGCCGCCGCAGCGCGGGCCAGGCGTCGATCGGTCTGGTCAGGGCCGTCGTAGCCGGCCAGCACGGGGAGGCGGGCCGCTGTCGCCCGTTGCCGTGCCTGGGCCTTGTCACCGAGCGCGCGCATCGCCTCGGGCGGCGGCCCGACCCAGGTGAGGCCGGCCGCGATCACGGCCGCCGCGAAGTGGGCCTGCTCGGCCAGGAAGCCATACCCCGGGTGGATGGCGTCGGCGCCCGCGTCGATGGCCGCCCGGATGACGGCCTGGCCATCCAGGTACGTCGTGGCCAGCGGGACACGCTCATCCGCCTGCCGCGACCACCAGGTCTCCCGCTGGTCGTCCGTGACCAGCGCACAGCAGGCGATGCCCAGCCTGTGGCACGTGCGAGCGATGCGCGCCACCAGCTCGCCCCGGTTGGCCACCAAGAGGCGCCGGATGGGGCGGCGGGCGGGACCGACGACGGGGCGGCGCAGGCGGGCTGCCCCTGAGGCAACGGGTACGGCATCGGCCGGCACCTTCAGACGAGCCCCCACCTGCACGGCCGGGAGGCGTCCCGTGCGCAGCCAGCGCTGCACCGTGCGCGTCGTCACACCCAGGCGCCGCGCCGCCTCGCCCGGGCCAAGGAGCTCGCCGTGGTCCAGGTCCGTCATCTCGCCAATGTCGCGTTCGTCGCATGTCGCGTCAAGGTCAGCCCCGGGCCGGGCGCAGCGGAACGCCTGGATCAGGCCCGAGCCGGCCCTGGCGTCAGATGCCCTCGTCCTGCCACGCGGGAGGGCGGCGTTCGAGGAAGGCACGCAGCCCCTCCTGGCCCTCGGTGCTCGTCCGTTGTGTCGCGATGCGCCGCGCGGTATGCCAGCGGGTGGCCTCGTGCGGCAGGCCGCGCACCTCTCGCACGATCGCCTTGGCGGCGCGGACGGCTGTGGGGCCGGCGGCGAGGATGTCGGCCAGGGCAGTGTCCACGGCCGCGTCCAGCGCCTCCGTCCCTTCGACGACCTCGTGCACCAGCCCGATGCGCAGGGCCCGCGTCGCGTCGAAGCGGCGCCCGCCGGGGAACAGCGCCCGCGCGTGGCTCTCGCCGATCTTGGCGAGCACGAACGGGCTGATCACCGCCGGCAGCAGCCCCAGGCGCGTCTCGGTGAAGCCGAACCGTGCGCCGGCCTCGGCGATGACCAGGTCGCTCACCGCGCACAGGCCCATGCCGCCGCCAAGGGCCGCGCCGTGGACCCGGGCGATCACGGGCACCGGGCAGTGGTCGATGGCATCGAGCATCTCGGCGAGGGCCATCGCGTCGGCCTCGTTGGCCTCCCGGCTCAGCTCCAGGCTGGCACGCATCCACTCGATGTCGGCGCCAGCGCAGAAGGACGGGCCATCGCCGGCCAGCACGACGGCGCGCAGACGGTCGGGGGGTTCCCCGGCCAGCCGCCCGAAGGCGCGCCTGAGCCCCTCGATGAGGCCGCCATCGAGGGCGTTGTGGACCTCGGGGCGCTCGAGCGTCACGTGCACGACCGTGTCGCCCCGCCCCTGCCGTTGGACTCGCAGGGGCTCGCTCATGCGGGGGCCTGCGCCACCGGCTCGACCACGTACCGGTAGTCGCGGCGGCTCCAGATGGGCCGCAGGCCCATGGCCGCGAGGCTGCGCGCCGCCGCCGACCCGTCGCGCGCCTGCGCCGCGACGTGCGACGCTCCGTCCACCTCAGCCTGGCGCGCCCGTGCGGCGATCAGGGCCCGGTGGATGCCTCGCCCACGCCACGCGGGGAGGACCTCCGCCGCGCCTAGCAGGGCGACCCCGCGCCGCAGGAAGACCTTGCCCCATCCGACCGGGGACTCGCCCGCCATGGCGAGGAAGAACGTGGACCCGTGGCCGGACATCGTGGCCTGCAGGCTCTCCACGAAGGCCTGCCGGGCGGCCTCGGTCATGGGTGGGTCGAGGGACTCCGGCGGGAGGGCCCGGACGGCCTCCAGCCACCGCTCGGCGCCGTCACGGGCAGGCCGGATCGCCACTCCCGGCGGCGCCGGCTCGTCCGTCACCACCACCGGGTGAGCCGCGAACAGCTGGCCCGGCGCCTCGCCGACCGCGCCCGGCCAGGGCGGGTCGGCGGCGACGAGGTAGCCGCTCGTCCCCGCCGCGCGATAGAACGCGGTGAGTCGGTCGAGCATGTTCGGCAGCTGGCGGAGGCCGTAGCCGCGATTGAAGGCGGGGTGGTCCAGGGCGGGCGCGGCCGCGGCGGTGAGGTCGCCGTCGTCCAGGATGCGGACGTCGTGGCCGGCCGCACGCGCTCCGCGCCACAGGAGGAGGGCCTCGTGCTGCTCGACCGATTCGATCAGGTCGAGCAGCCCGTGGAGCTGGGCCAGCGAACCGGCCGCGGGCGCCAGCACGCTGATCGCGTCGCCGGGCCGGACGGGACCCTCCGTGAGCACGCGTGCGTACATCCGCGAGTCCAGCGGATGGGTGGCGATGGAGATGCGCGCGAACCGCCCGTCGACGAAGTTGGCGGCGATCGTCTTGCAGGGGTTGTCGGGCTTGGACAGCTCCAGGACCAGGCGCTCGCCGATGGCCAGGCGGGTGCCCACGGGGAGTGCGGCCAGCTCGATCCCGGTCGTGGTCAGGTTCTCGCCGGCTGATCCGGGGCTGATCGGGTGGCCATCGGCCTGCACGCGCCGGATGGCCTCGAGGGCATAGAGCGAGACGGCCCGATGCGGACCGCCGTGCTCGGTGTCGTCGTGGTGGCCATCGCCCGAGAGCCCCAGGCGGTCGACCCACGCCTCGGCCACCGGCCGCTTGGGCACGCCACCCGGGGAGACGTTGACCTGGTGCACGCGTCCGCGTGTCCCGTCCGGCTGGGCCATGCGGCGATGCTACACGCCCGCCCGAGCGCGGGATGTCACATCCGGAAGACGCCGAAGCGGGTCTCGGGGATCGGCGCGTTGAGAGCGGCGGAGATCGCGAGGGCGAGGACGTCGCGTGTCTGGGCCGGGTCAATGACGCCGTCGTCCCACAGGCGCGCCGTGGCGTAGTACGGGTGGCCCTGGCGCTCGTACTCAGCCAGGATGGGCGCCTCGAACGCGTCACGCTCCGCCTCGCTGGCCCACTCCCCGCCGGGCAGCGACGCCTCGCGCACGGTCGACAGGACGCGGGCGGCCTGCGCGCCGCCCATCACGCTGATGCGCGCGTTGGGCCAGGACCACAGGCCGCGGCTGCCGTAGGCGCGGCCGGCCATGCCGTAGTTGCCCGCCCCGAAGGAGCCGCCGATGAGGACGGTGAACTTGGGGACCTCCGCCGAAGCAACCGCGGTGACGAGCTTCGCGCCGTCCTTGGCGATGCCGCCGGCCTCGTACTCGCGCCCGACCATGAAGCCGGTGATGTTCTGCAGGAACAGCAGGGGGATCCGCCGCTGGCAGGCCAGCTCGATGAAGTGGGCGCCCTTGAGGGCCGATTCGCTGAACAGGACGCCGTTGTTGGCCAGGATGCCCAGCGGCCATCCATCGAGGTGGGCGAAGCCGCACACGAGGGTCGAGCCGTACTCGGGCTTGAACTCGTGGAACTCGGAGCCGTCCACGAGCCGGGCGATGACCTCACGCACGTCGTAGCCCGTGCGCAGGTCCGCCGGCACGACGCCGTACAGGCCATAGGGGTCGTCGGCCGGCCCGTCGTCGCCGCACGCCGCCCCGACGACGGGCGCGCAGCTGGCCGCGCGCGCCCAGGGCGGCTCGGGCTTGCGCCAGTCCAGGGAGGCCACGATCTCACGGGCGAGGGCCAGGGCATGCTCGTCGTCGATCGCTTCGTGGTCGGCCACGCCGCTGGTGCGGGTGTGCACGGCCGAGCCGCCCAGCTCCTCGGCAGTGACCTCCTCGCCGGTGGCCGCCTTCACCAGCGGCGGCCCGCCCAGGAAGATCGTGCCGGTCCCGCGGACGATGATGGTCTCATCGCTCATGGCCGGTACGTAGGCGCCGCCGGCCGTGCAGCTGCCCATGACCAGGGCCACCTGGGGGATGCCGGCGGCCGACATGCGGGCCTGGTTGTAGAAGATGCGGCCGAAGTGGTCGCGGTCGGGGAAGACCTCGTCCTGTAGCGGCAGGTAGGCCCCCCCGCTGTCCACCAGGTAGAGGCAGGGCAGGCGATCCTGGAGCGCGATCTCCTGCGCCCGCAGGTGCTTCTTGACCGTCATGGGGTAGTAGGTCCCGCCCTTCACCGTCGCGTCGTTGGCGACCACGACACACTCCACCCCGCCGACGCGGCCGATGCCGGTGACGATCCCGGCGCCCGGCGCATCGCCGCCGTAGAGGCCCTCGGCGGCCAGGGCGCTCAACTCCAGGAACGGCGCGCCCGGGTCCAGCAGTCGGTCGATCCGCTCCCGGACGGGCAGCTTGCCGCGCTCGCGATGGCGGGCGATGCTGCGCGCGTCGCCGGCCGCCCCGGCGTCGGTCAGGGCCGCCGTCCGCGCCCGCAGGTCGGCCACCAGACGGCGCATGGCCGCGGCATTGGCTCGTGCTTCCGCGCCCGTCGGGTCGACGCGCGTGGTGAGGACCGCCATGCCGGGATGATAGGCGAGGGCTCAGCTCGCGCAGGTGATCTGCGCGGCCGCCCAGGCGGAGGGAGGCCGCGCACGCCCATGCGATAATCGGTCGCGCGCGGGCGATCCGGGTGGTCCGAACGGGCGACGACCCCGCGGCCGATCCACCCGGCTGACCCACGCGGCCACCAGAGGACCATTGCCCGCCATGACCGTAGAGACCTCCACCTGGGCGACCAAGAAGGGCCTGGCCCAGATGCTCAAGGGCGGCGTCA
>DASPUH010000100.1:0-14912 GCA_035622975.1 Candidatus Sulfotelmatobacter sp. | reverse complement strand
TCGATCCGCGCTGGCTGCCCGCCGCGGTGGCCGCCCTGGAGACCGCCTTCGACGAGGCCCAAGGCGGCTGGGGCGGCGCTCCGAGGTTCCCGGCCCCCATGCTCATCGAGGCACTCCTCATCCGCACGGTGGCCGAGCCGTTGGACAGGACTGCGCTGGCGATGGCGCGCCGCACCCTGGACGCCATGGCCGACGGCGGCCTCCACGACCAGCTGGGCGGCGGCTTCGCCCGCTATTCGACCGATGGGCAGTGGCTGGTGCCGCACTTCGAGAAGATGCTGTACGACAACGCCCAGCTTGCCCGCGCCTACCTCCACGCCTGGCAGTCCACCGGGGACGGGCGCTACCGCTCGGTCGTGGAGGACACGCTGGACTACGTGGTGCGGGAGCTGACCCTGCCCGACGGTCTGTTCGCCGCCAGCCAGGACGCCGACACGGGTGGCGTGGAAGGGGCCACCTACACCTGGACGTTCGAGGAGGTCACGCGCCATCTGGGAACGGCGTCGTCGCTCTTCTGCGCCGCCTATGGCGTCCGGCCCGAGGGCGACTGGGAGGGCCGCGCGATCCTCCATCGGGTGGCATCCGACTCGGCCCTGGCCGAGCGCTTCGGCCTCGCCGAGGCGGCGGTCAGCCGCTCCCTCGCGGAAGCGCGAAGCCGCCTCATGCGGGTGCGCCAGGTTCGCCCCCAGCCGGCCCGGGACGACAAGGCGATCGCGGCCTGGAACGGCCTCGCGCTGGCCGCCTTCGCGGAGGCGTCGGTCGCCCTGGGGCGGGACGACTACCGGGCTGCTGCCGAGCGCGCGGCCGCCGGCCTGCTGGGACGCCTCATGGATGCCGACGGCCACCTGCGTCGCACCTGGAAGGACGGCCGACCGGGCCCGGCCGCCGTGCTGGACGATCACGCCGACCTGGCGGAGGGGCTGCTGGCGCTCTACGCCGCCACGTTCGACGAGCGCTGGTTCGTCGCCGCGCGGGGCCTGCTGGACGCCGTCCTCGAGCGGTTCGTTGCGCCCGACGGGGGCTTCTACGACACCTCGATCGAGCACGAGACCCTCATCGCGCGTCCACGCGGTCTGCAGGACAACGCCGTGCCCTCAGGCAACGCCATGGCGGCGACGGCCCTGCTGCGCCTGGCGGCGCTGACCGGTGAGCCGCGCTACCGCGCTGCAGCGGAGCGGGCGTTGCACACGGTCGGCGACCTGCCGGCTCGCCACCCGCAGGCCTTCCCCCAGTGGCTGGTCGCCTTCCAGCTGGCTGGCCACCCGTTCGATGAGGTGGCCATCGTGGGGCGGGCCGACACGCCCGCCCGTACCGCGCTCATCACTGCGGCCCGCGAGCACATCCGCCCCTGGGCCGTCATCGCCGTGGCCGCTCCGGAAGCGGCCGATGCCTCCCCCGTGGCGCTCCTGCACGACCGGCCCACGATCGGCGACGAGCCGACAGCGTACGTCTGTCGCGGGTTCGCCTGCCTTCGGCCGGTGACCGACCCGCACGAGCTGCGCACACAGCTGCAGACCGCCGCCGCCGGGTGAGATCGCCGGCCGCACCCGCCGTCGATCAGGCCGTCGGCCGGCCGCTCCGCCGCAGGCTGTCGCCGCTGCCCCAGAGCGGATCGATGGCCCGCGCGATGGCGTAGCCGATGGTCGCGGCCAGCAGGGCCATGGCCACGGCCGGCAGCCAGTCAGGGTGCGGGATCGTGACGGCCTCGCCGAGCTGGTCGGCCGCGTAGATGCCCACGAACAGCCCCGCCAGGCCCGGCAGGCCCCGCCCGAAGATGCCGGCCAGGGTGCCCACGATGAACATGGCCGCCAGGCCGTAGATGCCCTTGGTCACGATGTCGGGTGGCATGCTCGACGACAGGTTGACCGCCACGGCCGGCCCCAGCAGGCCCACCGCGAACGCGAGGAGCGTCCCGACCACGTAACCGAGCGCCTCGTAGGCGCGGGCGCGATCCATGGCCGGCAAGCCTAGCGAGTCGCGACGCATGGGTAAAGCCTCCGCTAGGCTGCCCGCATGGCACTGGCCGACCTGCCCGACCCGCGGGCGCTGCTCTTCGACCTGGACGGCACGCTGGTGGACACTGTCCTGATCCGTATCGAGGCGTGGCTGGCCGCCTTCCGGGAGGCGGGCATCCCCGCGGCTCGTTCGTCGGTGGCGGCCCTCATCGGCTCGGATGGGCGGGCCCTGGCCCGCGAGATCGGATCGCAGGCGGGTCGCCACCTCTCGGACGACGAGCTCGAGCAGCTGGACCACCGGGCGGGCGAGTTCCACGAGGCCGCCAACGTGGACCCGCGGCCCCTGCCCGGCGCGCGCGAACTGCTGCTGGGCCTCACCGGCAGCCCGATCCGCTGGGCCATCGCGACGTCCAGCCGGCGGGCCCAGGTCCGCACCTCGGTGGAGGCCCTGCACCTGCCACGCCGCCCCGTGATCGTGGACGGCACCCACGTCGCCCATGCCAAGCCGGCGCCCGACCTGCTGCTGTTGGCCTCGCGGCGCCTCCGGGTAGCGCCAGCTGCCTGCTGGTACGTGGGCGACGCGCGGTGGGACATGCTGGCCGCCGCCGCCGCCGGGATGCAGCCGGTCGGCGTGACGAGCGGTGTCGCCGATGCCCGGACCCTGCGCGCCGGCGGCGCGGTGGCGGTCGTGCCGGACCTGACCCCCATCACGGCCGACCTTCGCCGGCGCGGCGCCGTCGCCTGACGACCGGCCCGGGCCGGCGGCTCAGGCGACGCGGCGCGAGGGACGCAGGAGAGGCGGCAGCACCAGGCCGGCCGTCGCGGTCGTGACCTGCCCGGGCAGCGGCGGGTCGGCCGCATGCTCCATGCCCTGCACGAAGGCCGTCACGAGGCGCGGATCCAGCTGGCTGCCGGCGGCATCACCCAGACGGCGCAGGGCCTCCTCCACCGACAGCGCCTTGCGGTACGGGCGGGTCGTGGTCATGGCGCTGAAGGCGTCACCCACCGCGAGGATGCGGGCGATGAGGGGGATCTCCTCCCCGATCAGGCGGTCCAGGTAGCCGTGGCCGTCCCAGCGTTCGTGGTGGTGGCGCACGCCGCCCCGCACGAGGTCCAGGTTGGGCAGATCGCGCACGATCATGTCGCCGAGGGCGACATGCTGCTTGACGATGTCGTACTCCTCGGGCGTGAGCGGCCCGGGCTTGCGCAGGATCGTGTCGGGGATGCCGATCTTGCCGATGTCGTGCAGCAGGCCGGCCACCTCCAGGGTGCGCCGCAGGTCGGGATCCAGGCCCAGGCGGTCGGCCAGGAACAGGGCGTAGCGGGCCACGTCCTCCGAGTGCCGCTTGGTGTAGCGATCCTTGGTGTCGACGGCGATGACGAGGCCCTGCAGGATGTCGAAGCCGGACCGTTCGCCGAGCAGGCGGTCGTCGGCGGTATGTTCCGCCAGGCGGACGGCATTGCCACCTGACGCCTTGGCTGCCACGAGGGCGACGGTGGCCTCCGCCAGCAGCTCGGTGATGGCGTCGCCGTGCTCGGGGTAGTAGGCGACGCCGGCGCTGACCGAGATGGGCAGCCGTTCGGTCCCGCCGAACTGCACAGCCACCTCCTCGAACTCGTCGCGCATGCGGGCCAGGGCAGGCTCCAGGTCGTGGGCGCAGTCCGGCGGGGCCACGACAAGGAACTCGTCGGGCCCGAAGCGGCCGATGACCGACGCCTGGGAGAGCTGCCCCCGCAGGAGGCGTCCCACCTCGAGCAGCACGGTGTCACCGGCCGCATGGCCGTGCGTGTCGTTGAGCAGCCGGAAGTTGTCGACGTCCACCAGGGCCAGGCCGACCCGGCCGGTACCCGCATGCCTGGCCCGGTCGATCTGCGCGCCCAGCACCTCGACGACGGCGCCGTGGTTGAGCAGGCCGGTCAGGGCGTCCTGCTGGGACGCCTGCATCAGCAGGTCGGTCTGGCGGTCCAGGCGTCGGGCGGCCGCGCGGAAGATCAGGTACAGCAAGACGGCGAGCAGGAGCGAGGCCCCCAGCAGGACGAGCAGGACCAGGGCCTGGGCGTGGGCGATGCCGGCGAGGAGCGCGTCGGACGAGCGGTACACCTCGAAGACGACGAGCACGTGGCCTCCGGCGTCCGTGATCGGCAGGTACTCCTCCAGGGCCGAGGTGTGGCCCGCCTCGGCCAGGTCGTGCTCCTCGGCCCCCAGGTCGGTCGTCAGACTGGAGCTCGCCTGGCCCGTCTGGAGCGCCTCTGTCAGGTCGTCATCGGGCACGTTGGTGCCCCGCAGCGATGCGTCGTCACTGAAGAGCACGGTGCCGTCCGCCGCGTGGATCTTGAGGCGCAGCAGGCCGGCCCCGGGAGTCTGCGGCATGGGGCCGGCCCCCGGCGGGGCGGCCACGCCGGGCACGGCGGGCTGCCCAGGGGGGCCAGGCGGGCCCGGTGGCGGGGCGCCGACCATGCCCGCCAGCTGTCCGTCCACCTCGGCGACCAGCGAGACGGTGTTCGCCATCGTGGGCGCCCCGGCGATGGCGGCGTCGGGACCCACGAGCCGGTCCTGCTGCACGAAGTAGTCAGCCAGCGTCTGGTCCGCATCGCCCACCTGGTTCACGGTCCCCGTGGCGATCTGATCGTTCACCACGGCCGTCACCGCGACCGCCGTGGCGACGATCAGGGCCAGGCTGGCGGCGAAGACGACCAGCAGCAGACGCGGCGGCCGGCGGGCGTGACGGGTGCTGGCGCGGTCGGCTCCCATGGCTCCTATCAGGTCGAGACGTGGCCGTAGCGGCGTTCGGGGCGGCGGAATCCGCACCCTACCGGTGACCTCCGGGGGTGTCGATAGGACCTTTGGAGCCTCAGGGCACCGTTCAGGCGTCGCGCAGCGTGCCGATCAGCCGTTCCCACACCCGGGCATCCGCCAGGCTGCCATCGGGCTCCACGCGCACCGGCCACAGCGGCGCAACCCGCTCGGCATGGCCCGCCAGGCGCCCCGCGAGCGTGTCGGCCAGGCTATCGGCGGGGCCCATGACGGCCACCTGGGCCAGCAGCTCGTCGTCGACCAGGTCTGCCATCTCCGCCCACCTGCCGGTCGCAGCCAAACGGCTCAGCTGCTCGCCGACGCGATCGCGATCGTGAGTCGCCAGGACGGCGCGGTAGCTGGGCGTGGAGGCGTAGAACGCCACCTGGCGGCGCACCGCCTCCTGGATGGCCGGCCGATCCGTGGGCGCCAGGAAGACCGGCACGATGCGCTCGGCCCGACGGCGTGGCAGTTCCGCCGGGCGGCGCTCGGCCCCCGCCGAGAGGGCGGGCTCCAGCACCTTCGCCAGGTAGCGCGCCGTGTGGAAGGGATGGACATGGAAGCCGTCGGCGAGGCGGCCCGCCAGCCGCGCCAAGCCGACGTTGACCCCAGCGACGGAGATGGGGATGCGCGGCTCGTCGCCGGGCGTCGTGTAGGCCAGCGGCGGCGGGCTGAAGAACGGCGTCATCAGCGAGAGGTCCAGGTGCTCCGAGGTCCACTGGAACGGCGCCCCGTCCTGCCAGGTCGCCCACGCCGCCCGGATCGCCCCCAGCCACTCGGCCAACCGCGGCGCCGGCTCGCTCCAGGCCATGCCGAAGCGCCGCTGGACGTGGGCCCGCACCTGCGTCCCCAGGCCCAGCTCGAACCGACCGCCGGACAGCGCGGCGAGGTCCCACGCCGTCTGGGCCAGCACGGTCGGGCTGCGGGCGAAGGCGATGGCCACGGACGTGCCCAGGTGCAGGCGGCTCGTGGCGGCCGCCGCCAGGGCGGCGCCGACGAAGGGGTCGTGCTGCGTCTCGGGCAGCCACAGGCCGTCGAAGCCGACGGCTTCCGCGGCGGCCGCCAGGCCGGCGACCGCCCCGGGCGCGATGGCGCCGGGGGCGAGGTCGACCTTCATGGCCCTACTGGATGACGAACAGGCCGTTCATCGTCTGGTAGTGGCCGGGCAGCGTGCAGCCGAAGCCCAGCGAACCCGACGCGTCGAACGTGTAGGTGAACGACTGGGTGCCCGACACGAACTGGTCCAGGCCCTTGAGATTCCCCGTGTTGCCTGCCTTGAGGTCGTCCGGTGAGCCGATGTAGAAGTCGTGGGCGAAGCCGGCCGTGTTGGTGATCTGGAACGTGTAGGTCTGGCCCTTCTGGACGGTGATCGACGACACCGTGTTGCCGCTCGGGTCGGTGATGCGCAGGTCGGCCGTCAGGGTCAGCTGGATGACGTTGCCAGCGGCGGAGGGTGCCGGGCCCATGGACATGCTGGGGTTCATCGTCGCGCCCCCCGAGGCCGTGGCGGCCGGCGACCCGCTGGAAGCGGCTGATCCAGTGGCGCCCGGCGCCGCCGTGGAGATCGGCGGGGCGTAGGTCCAGCCGGCCGCGCCGGATGCGGACGTGCACGCCGCAACGACGAGCACCACGAGAGCGGACACGGTCAGGAAACGCGCCAGGCGCGCGGAAGTGCTGTGCATGCCCCCATTGTCGCCGATGAAGCAGACCCGCAGGCTCAGCCGCCGTGCACCCCGCGCGCCACGCCCGGCACCAGGCCCAGGCGGATGGCCACGCTGGCCGCCTCCACACGCCCCGCCACGCCGAGCTTGCCGAGGATGTTCCGTACATGGACGCCGACGGTGCGCTCGCTGATGAAGAGGCGCTCGGCGATCTCGCGGTTGGTGCGGCCCTCGGCCACGATGGCCAGCACCTCGTACTCGCGTGGGCTCAGGTTGAAGGGGTCCGCCGCGGCCGGTGACGGCGGCACGACACGGGCCGCCAGATCGCCCAGGTCGGCGACGGCCGGCGCGGAGCTGCTCGCCGCCATGACCGGCGTACCGACGGTATGGCCGGGTCCGACGGCCACCGGCGACCGCTGCGCCGCGCCGACGGGGACCGGCACCAGGCCGTCGGGCAGCTCGGGCAGGGCCAGGCGGCCGCGCTGGGCGAGCCGCGCGAGTTCCCGCAGCAGCGGCCGTGCGGGCAGGGCGGCAGCGATCTGCCAGGCATCGGTCAGAGCCTGACGTGCGGCGACGCGCTGCCCGCCGCCGTGGAGCAGCGCGGCGGCCTGCCACCAGCGGGCCTTGGCCGTCAGGTAGGGCACATGGAGCTCCGACCACCCGGTCGCGATGCGGTCCCAGGCCGCCTCGTCGGGCCGGCCGCGAAGCCGGGCCAGGTGAGCCCGCGCCGTGGCCACGTGGAGGTCCGCCTCACGACGGGCGCCGACGGTCGGGGGCATCGAGATAGACCCGACGCGGGTTTCCGTCTGGGCCAGGACGGACGTGCCGAACTCCCCGGCCGTGGCCACGAGGGAGATGTCGCGCCGGGCGCGGCCCGCGTCGGCGACCGCAGCACAGGCCTCCAGCGTCGTCGACGCGGCGAGGGCTACCTGCCGCCAGTCGGTCGAGTCGGCCACCCGGCGCCAGCCGCTGCGGGCGACGCGCTCGGCATCCGCCAGGTCGTCGCGCCAGAGCGCGAAGCTCACCGCGATGCGCTCCACCATGGCCGTCCACTGGCCCTCGGGCGCCGACTCCAGCTGAAGGAGGATCTGGCCGACCGCCCGACTGGCCTCCTCGTCGGCCCGCGATTCCACGAGCACCGAGCCGAGCGCCAGCAGCGGGCTCCAGGTCAGGCGGCTGGGCGACAGCTCCAGGGCCGCCCGGGCCTCGGCCTCGGCATCGGACCAGCGGCCGAGCTTGAGCAGGATGTCGGCGGCGTTGCCGCGCAGGAACGACCCATAGGCGAGCTCCGCGCCGAACCGGCTGGCTGCGGCGATGCCGTCACGCACGGCCGCCAGGGCCGGCTCGAGCCGCGCGTCCAGCTCCAGGATGTGGGTGCGGTTGGCCCACGCGCGCATGAGGTCGTCCAGGCGCCGGGCATAGAGGGCGATGCCGGTCGCCTCATCGAGAAGCCGCAGCGCCTCGTCGATGTGGCCCGCATAGGCACGATCGACCGCGAGGGTGCACGTGGCGTGGCCGAGCTCCGCGGCCGCGCCGTCACCTTGCACCGCCCGGGCGGTCGCACAGGCCTCCTCCGCGACGGCGGCGCTGCGCTCGAAGCGGCCGTCCAGCATCTGCTGCTGGGCGAGCGCCCCCAGGACGCGGGCGCGCTCGGGGCTCGGCGGCTCGCGGGGCACCAGCTGGACGGCGGCCTCGCACGCGGTGATCGCGCTGCCCAGGTCACCACTCGCCGCCTGGTACTGGCTCATCCGCAGGTGGAGCACGCCGAGCTGGCGCTGGAGGTCGCGCCGCGCGGCATCTCCCCGCCGCGCTGCCTCGCTGAGCTGGATCACGCTGGAGCGCTGGTCGATGAGCTGCTGGACGAGATCGGCCGCACGCCGCGGGTTGTCGTCGGCGAACGCTGCGTCGGCGGTCCGCAACACGAGCTCGTCCTCCGCCGGCCCGGCGAGCGCGAGGGCACCCGGGTGCGCGTCATGGACGTCGAGCAGCTCAAGCGCCCGCTGGTCGTGGAAGAAGGCCGTGCCGGCGGGCTCGACGTCGACCGCGGCCTCGCCGGCCAGCACGTGGGCATCGCGGGCCAGCCCGAAGCGCATGGCCGCCTCCCAGTGCCACGCCTGCTCGGGCGGTTCGCCGGCCAGGGCCCGGGCCAGGGCATCGTGGGCCGGCTGGCGCTCGCCCGGCAGGGCCAGCGCCTCCATCGCCTCGGCGTACCGTTCGTGATGGATGCCCACCAGCGTGGCGCCCTCACGGTCGACGAGCTCATGGGCCATGCCGCTAGCGACCGCCTCCGCGACGGCGCTCGCGGGAAGCCGGCCGCCGGGCAGGTCGGCCTGGCGGATGAGGGTGACGGGCAGCGGACGCCGGGCCGCTGCGAGCAGGCGCAGGCAGCGCACGGCGCCGGCCGGCAGAGCCGCGACACGCGCACCGACGATCTGGTCGAAGGGGTCCGACAGCCTGATGCGGGCCTGGCGGGCGGCGACGAGGTGCTCGGCCACGAGGGGGTTGCCGCCGGAGGCACTGGCCACCGCGGCCACGAAGCCACCGCTCGGTCGCTCGCCCAGGAGATGCTCCAACAGGGCCATGAGCTGGTGGCGCTCGAGTGGCGGCAGGGCGACGCGTTCGATCCCGGGCTCCGTCTCCAGCGTGGTGGCCAGGGCTCGCATGGGGTGCCGCACGTGCAGCTCGTCGGGCCGGTACGAGAGGACGAGGCAGAGGGGCAGGGGCCGCCCCACCCGCAGCATCGTCTCCACCAGCCGCCTGGTCCCGGGGTCGGCCCAGTGGAGGTCCTCCAGCATGAGCAGGACGACGCCATCGCCGGCCAGGCGCTCCAGCAGCCCCAGCACCGCCTCTGCCGTGCGCCCGGCGCGCTGGTCCGGGGAGACCTGGAACGGCTCATCGTCCGTGTCGGTGGAGCCGACAAGGCGGTCAGCGAGCAGCGGCAGCAGCTGGCGCAGCTCGTGCCGGTGGGGACCGGCCACCGCCTCAAGGCGATCCGGGGCCAGGGTCCACAGGGCGCCCGTCAGGGCTTCGCGGACGGCGGCGTAGGGGGTGCCCTGGAGCGGGGCATACGCGCTGCCGCGCACGACCGTGACCTGCGGCAGGCCACGCAGCCGCTCGGACAGCTCGGCCAGCAGGCGGGTGCTGCCGACCCCCGAGGAACCGGTGAGGCACACGCTCACCCGCTCTCCCCGGGCCGCGCGCTCCAGGCTCGCTGCCAGGCGCGCCAACTCACGCTCCCGCCCGACGAACGCCATGGTCACAGGATAGCGACCGCGGTGCGGGATACTTCCCCGGTGCGAGGTCGTGCTGACAGGCCCGCCGGTGCGCTGGTGCACCGGTCCAACGCCCTGAACGAGATGGGTGGGGACGCCTGGCTGTACTTCACCCGCTCGCTGTGGACCACGGCCTACCCGTCCGAGCTGGGCCATGCCGCGCGGCGGGCGCACGGCGCCAACAAGCCGCCGCGCCTCATGGCCCGCCTCATCGAGTTCTTCACCCGTGGCAACGAGCTCGTCCTGGACCCTTTCGCGGGCGTCGGCGGCACGCTCCTGGGGGCCGCCATCTGCCGTCGGCCGCGACGGGCGATCGGCTTCGAGCTGGACCCGCGCTGGGCCTCGATCTACGACGAGGTGGTGCGTACCGCCCGGGCCGAGCGGGACGGCCTGGGGCCCCTGCTGGCGGACCTGGGCACCGCCGATCCAGGCGGCCCGCGCACCTTCGACCCGTCCGGCTGCCGGCTGGTGGTGGGCGACGCGGTGGCCCTCTTCGCCGACATCGCGGACGGGTCGATCGACTTCGTGGCCACCGATCCGCCATACAACCCGCAGTTGCCGATGACGATGGCCGGTGGCCCGCTCGCGCTGGTCCATGCGAACCGTCGCACCGACTACCAGATGATCGGTGACGACCCTGCCGACCTGGCCAACAGCCCCGGCTACCCGGCCTACCTCGAGCGCATGGGCGGCATCTTCGTGCAGGTCCGGCGGGTCCTCCGTCCGGGGCGGTACGCCGTGGTCATCGTGCGGGACGCCTACCAGGAGGGCCGCTACCGGTTCACCGCCGCGGACCTCGCGGCGCGGGCCGAGGCGGCCGGCCTGGTGCCGAAGGGCGACCTCATCTGGTACCAGGTGGGGACCCGTCTGCGGCCGTACGGCTACCCACGGAGCTTCGTGCCCAACATCGTCCACCAGCACGTGCTGGTGCTGCGCGCCTGATCCGTCAGAGGGTGAAGCGCTCGCGGACGAGGCGCTGGGCCAGGCCTTCGCTGTAGGGGTCGGGCTCGGCCGGCACGGTCGGAGGTTCGGCGGCACCCGTGCCGTCGTCACCACCCCCGGCGGCAGTCTGCTGCCACGGCGGCGACGCGGGCGTCGCGGAGGCGGCCACGACCTCGCCGAGGGTCATCCGGTGCACCCAGCCGACCTGACCCGTGGGCGTGCTCACCTGCCAGTACTGGCCCGCCTGCTGGAGGAGCTCCACCTCGTCACCCTGGTCCAGGATGGCCAGCTCGGCGCTGCGGATCTCATCCGGCGCATCGCTCAGGCGGACCATGCGGTAGCGCAGACGGCGTCGCTCGAGTCCGCGGGACACGGCGAACTCGGTGTGGCTGAACGTCAGGCGCTCCGCCTCCACCGCTCGGGCATCGATGCCCTTCGCTTCGCGGGCGGCCCGCAGCGATGGTCGCCGCCAGCGCGGCATGCCGGCCTCACCGAGCTGGCCCAGCTCGGGCAGCGCGACGTACTCCGCCGTGAGCTGCTCCGACAGGGGCGGCGGAGCGGCATAGGCGTCCGGCGCGGGCGCGGCACCGGCCACATCCTCGTCCTGCTGGCGACGGCGGAAGGTGAAGAGTGCCATCGCCATCATCGTCGTGGTCCCGGCGGCGATCGCCATCTGGCGCGTCAGCAGGGTGATCCAGGCGGGCGAGCCCACCGGCGGCAGGCCGGCGGTGAGGGCCGCCAGCGAGACGCGAGCGCTGCCCGCGTCGCCGGTGGACGCGGCGGCCGCGACGACCGGCGGGGCACTCGGAGACGGGGCGGGGCTGGGCGACGGCTCGGCGGATGGCGAGGGGAGCGGGACCGGGATGGGCAGCGCCGACGATCCGCTCATCATCGGCGAGGGACTGGCGCTCGGGAGCACGGTGGGCGTGGGCGCCTGAGTCGTGCGCGGGGTCGTCCGTGGGGTGGGGGCGGGAGTCGGCCGTGGCGTGGGCCGGGGCGTCGGCCGGGGGGTCGGGGTCGGCGCGGGGGCGACGGCAAGCGCCGGCAGGTCAAGGACCGTTGTCCGCGGGAGGGCCCGGCTGTCCGCGGCCCGGATGACCACGGCGTACGTCCCGGCGCCCGGTCTGACCGTCGCGCCGAACACCGCGCCATCCTGGTAGTCGGTGTCGCTCGGGTCGACCGCCGTCATCGGCGTGGCGGCGGCGCCGAGCCACAGCGTGACGTAGGACGGCCGCCAGCCATGGCCCCCGTGACCCGTGCTCGTGTAGGTGACGCGGACCGTGAAGCTCGTGCCCGCCACGCCCCCGGTCGGCGAGATCGAGCCCTGGGACAGCGTGGGGTCGCCGTCGGCCGCGAGGGCGGGCACGGCCAGCACGACGGCGAGCAGCGCGGCGGCGGTGAGCGCCGCAAGGGGCGCTCGCCGATGCCGGCCGGGGAGACGGTCTTGGCCGACCAACACGGGCATCCTCCGGGGCTGGGCCGAATGGCCCGGAGCGCTCGGAGGATGCGCCCCGCCCGGGCGGGCCGACAATGGTACGTGGGGTGGACCTGCCCGCCCCGGAGGTCATGGGCTGGCGGCCGAAGCGACTAGGGGATGGGCTGCCCTGCCAGCGCCGCGGCCATCAGGGGCTTCGCGACCGCGACCGGGATGGCGAAGGAGATGCCCTGCGCGGTCGACGCCGTGGCCGTATTGATGCCCACGATGTTGCCGGCCGTGTCGAGCAGCGGACCGCCGCTGTTGCCGGGGTTGATCGCGGCGTCCGTCTGGATCAGGCCGCTGAGGTGCTCGTTCTCGACGTCGATGGAGCGGCCCAGGCCGGAGACGATGCCGCTCGTCACGGTGCTCTGGAAGTCGCCCAGCGGATCGCCGATGGCGATGACCCGCTGGCCCACGACCAGCTGACTGGAGTCACCCACGGCGGCCGTGGGCAGGCCCGTGGCGTCGATCTTGACGATGGCCAGGTCGGACGTGGACGACTCGCCGTAGATGGTGCCCGTGAAGGTGCGGCCGTCCGCAAGCTGGACGGACAGGTTCGTGGCGCCGTCGACGACGTGGCGGTTGGTCAGGATCCAGCCGGCGCTGTCGAAGATCGTGCCGGAGCCGACGCCGGTCGTCTGGAAGCCGCGCCCGAAGCCGTTGCTGGTGGTGCCCGTCGACGTGATCGTCACGACGGCCGGGCTCACCTTGGCGGCCGCCGCCACGATATCCGCGTCGGGATCGCCGGAGGCGGTCTTGGCCGAGGCCTGATCCGCCGAATCGGCACTCGTGGTGGCCGCGGGGGCAGCCGTGGGGGCGGTCCCCACGCCGACCGCCTCGAGGGTCACGAACGTGCCCCCCGAGGCCAGCACGGCACCGAGCAGTGCGGCCGTGAACAGGGAGGCGAACCCGGCTCCGCGTCGCGGCCGGCGGGGCGGAGGGGCGGCGACCGTGGGCTGGGTCGGCGGCGGGGCCGGTGCCGACCACCACAGGGGCGTGGACGGCGGATGCGGCGGGTTGGCCCCCGGGACGAAGCCGGTCGGTGTCTCAGCCGGCTGGCCGGGCTCCGGGCGGGGATCCTGCGGTGTCGGGTCGTGGGGCGTGGGATAGAGGTCCACGAGGTGGCGGTTCCTTTCCTGGGCTCGTGATCCCAGTTTCGTCACCGCTCCTGAAAAGGTTCTGAGGGCCCGCTGGCGGTTGGTAGGGGAGGATGGATTCGAACCACCGACATGGAGGGTATAAGCCTCCTGCTCTCACCGCTGAGCTACTCCCCCGCCGACGAGGCCGGCGGTCATTGTAGGGTCAGCCGCGCCCCAGAAGCCGCCCGGCGATGCCCCGCAACCCGCCGACGCTGGAGGGCCGGAGCGCGACGGCCTGGCCGTGTTCGTGGACGGCCCCGCCGCGCGCGATGCGGGCCGCCAACTCCTGGTCCTCCTCGCTCCGGAACGCCTCGATGGGCAGGTCGTCCGGATCCATGGGCCGGGGTGTCTCGACCGCCAGGGGCCGGGGCGGTCGCGCATACGCCGGCTGGCCCATGAGCCGCGGCATCGCCATGTGCGGCACGGCAGCAGCCGGCTGCGCCATCTCGAGCCACGACATGGGCCCGCGCGACCCCTCGCCGAGGGCGTCATCCGGGAGGTCGCCGACGCCCTTGTCGACGGTGCCGGCGGCAGCCGGCGACGCGCCGTTCTCCGTGGGAGCCTTGCGACCTCGTGCGGGCAGGATGGTTCGCCGACGGGTCGACGGCTGGGCAGGGCCCTCCTTGGGCGGCCGCGTGGCGCGTGGACTCAAGCTCGTCGACTCCCTTGTCCGAATGTCCGACCATCGCAGGATACGGCCGGGTCTGGCTCCGGGTATACCCCGAACGTACCCTCGTGCGCTGTACGAAACGGTGCCAGATGGCACCGTCGCGGTTCGCCGGCGAGTCTCATCCCAGGAGCGGCCCGATGACCTGGAAGATCAGCACGAGGACGAGGTAGGCGATGGGGAGGGCCGCGAAGAGCCCCAGCATGGCACTCCAGGCGGATCGGCGCATGCCACCGCCGGGGCCAGGTTGGGGGACCCACAACCACGTCAGCGCCGACCCCGCCACCACGACCGCGACCACGTACAGGGCGACCGCGGGTGCCAGATCCCCTGCCCCGGCCTGGGTGGCCCCGTGCGTCAGCGACTGGCGATCCAGCAGCAGGAGGACGCCCCCCACGACAGCGACGGCGAGGTCGGCGGTCACCGCGCGCACGACCGGGCGCGGCGCGTTCCGCAGCTGGCGCCACCGGACCTCCGCCCAGGATCGCCTCGGCGCGCGACCGGATCCGTCCACCTCAGCGTCCGCCATCCGCGGGCAGGACCAGCAGCCGCGGGCGTTCCGGGAGCGTGCTGGGTGTCGCGGCGGCCAGCTCGGCCACGGCTGCCACGAACCGCTCGAGCTCCGTCGACGTGTTGAACCACCCGACGCTGGCGCGGATGGCGTCGAGTGGCTCGATCGCCTCGCAGATGGCGAACACGCGCCGGGCAAGGGCCGCCCGCGCGATGGCTGCCGGCCAGCCGGCGATGCGGAAGGTGACGATCGTCGCCGGCGGCGGGACGGGCGTCAGCACCTCCACGCCGACGATCGCGGCCAGTGAGGCTGCGGTCACCGCGGCGAGCCGGGCGGCACGCTCGAGCGCCCACGGCAGGCCGACGTGCATCTCCAGCCACCCCACGGTGCGGGCCACGGCGGCCACGGAGGGCCGGTGCAGTGTCGCCGCTGGTGGGTCAACGGCTGCCTGGGCGCGCGGCGACCGCCACAGGCCGCCGACGCCCTGCGGCCCC
>DASPUH010000099.1:0-5166 GCA_035622975.1 Candidatus Sulfotelmatobacter sp. | reverse complement strand
CGACCACCTGGACCTGAAGTCGCTGCGCACACTGCCGGGGAGGCCGACGGTCATCGTGCCGGCCGGCCTGGGCCGCATCGTGGGACGCACCGGCCTGGGAGAGGTCGTGGAGGTGGACGTGGGGGAGCGGCTTCGGCTTGGTGAACTGGAGATCGAGGCCGTGCCAGCGGCCCACGGCCGCCGCCGGTCACCGCGCGCGGCGGGTACCGCTGCCCTGGGATGCCTCGTGTCCGGCCCGGCGAGCGTCTACTTCGCGGGCGACACGGACGTCCTGCCGGCGTGGGAAGGCCTCGCGGGCCGGGTGGACGTGGCGCTCCTGCCGGTCGGCGGATGGGGTCCGCGCCTGGGTCCGGGCCACCTGGACCCCGAGACCGCGGCGCGGGCCGCGGCCGTCCTTCGGCCGGCGGTGGACGTGCCCATCCATTGGGGCACCTTGTCCCCGATCGGCCTCCACGGCGTCATGGGCCACCGCTTCCACGGGCCTGGGCCGGCCTTTGCCGAGGCGGTCGCCCGCCTTGCCCCGGACGTCATGGTCCACGTGCTCGCGCCGGGGGCCTCGATGGCCCTGCCGGAACACCATGATGCCGCTGCGTAGCCCCGACTACCGCCTCCAGGCCCGCCTGCTGTGGGACTGGCGACCGACTCGTCTCGCGATCCTGCGCCGGTCGATCCTCACGGTCCTCGTGGCGAGCCTGGCGCTGGCGATCACCGCCTGGATCCTGCCCGGCCTGCGGATCGATGGACCCGGCGAGATCCTGCTCGGCGGCGCCCTCCTGGCGATGGCCAACGCGGGCGTGCGCCTGCTGCTCCACTGGCTGCTGGTGAGCCTGCCGATCCCGGTCATCCAGGTGACCGCGCTGGTCGCGCAGTTCATGGCGATCGTGCTGGTGGGAGGGCTCGTGCCCGGCATCCACGTGGGCGACACGGCGACCGCGGTCTGGGCGACGGTCCTGCTCACCGTGCTGGCCGCCTTCTTCGCCGAGGTCGTGGCGGTCAGCGATGACGACTCCTACTACAGCGTCCTCGTCCGGCGGCTCGTCGCGCGCCGCCATCGGCCGGCCGGAGCAGCCGGTGAGGGGCTCCTCATCGTGCAGTTCGACGGCGTCGGGCGGCCGGTCCTGGAGGAGGCGATGCGCGGCGGTCACGTGCCCCACCTGGAAGGGCTGCTTCGCTCGGGCGACGCGACCCTCCATTCCTGGCGCGCCCAGCTGCCGTCCACCACGCCGGCCAGCCAGGCGGGGATCCTGCACGGCGCCGTCGAGGCGATCCCCGGCTTCCGCTGGTACGAGAAGGCGACCGCGCGGCTCATGGTGGCGAACCACGCAGCCGACGCCAGCACCATCACCGCCCGGATCAGCGACGGACAGGGTCTCCTGGCCGACGGCGGGACGGCCATCTGCAGCCTGCTCACGGGTGACGCCACCCGCACGTACCTGACCATGGCCACGATCGGCCATCGGCAGCCCGCGTCGCACGACCACCAGATGCACGGGGTCTTCGTGGGCACGGTGAACTACGTGCGCCTGCTGGTGCTGACCGTCGGCGAGATCATCAAGGAGCTGTACCAGGCCGAGCGCCAGCGGGGCCGCGACATCCAGCCGCGCATGCACCGCGACTGGCACTACGCCGTCGAGCGGGCAGTGACGAACATCGCGCTGCGGACGATCTCGACGGCGTTGGTCATCGAGGAGATGTACAGCGGCGCCCCGGTCATCTACGTGGACTACACGGGCTACGACGCGGTGGCCCACCACGCCGGACCCGAGCGCCAGGAGTCGATCGATGCGCTGGAGGGCATGGACCGGGCCCTTGGCTCGCTCGTCAAGGCCGCCCGCCAGGCCGCCCGGACCTACCACCTGGTCGTCCTGTCAGACCACGGCCAGAGCCTGGGCGCCAGTTTCCGCCAGCGCTACGGGCAACCCCTGGAGGTCGTGCTCGGCTCCCTCCTGCCGGGCACCCCGACGGTCATCGGGGCAGGTGAGATGACCGAGTACACCGGCACGGGGCGCACCATCGCCGCAGAGCTGGGCAGGGGTACCGGCATGGGGCCGTACATCGCGCGGCGCGGTCCCCAGGTGCTGGATCGCGTCCGAGTCGGCCGACGCCGGATGAGCTCGGCATTGGTGACGACCGACGCCGTGGTGTGCTGCTCAGGCAGCCTTGCCAACGTCTACTTCGCGCGCGTGCCCGGCCGCATGACGCGCGAGGCGATCGAGCGCCAGTTCCCCGGCCTCATCGCCGGGCTCGTGGAGCACCCGGGCGTGGGACTGGTGCTCGTGCGCACCGACGACGGGCGAACGGTCGTGGTGGGCAGAGACGGCGAGCGGGATCTGGCCACGCCCGCGGGTTCTGCCGCCCCACCAGCTTCGGGCGCCGGGCCCGACCCGCTGGCGCCCTACGGTCCGGACTCCCGCCTGGTGCTTGCGACGGCCGACGGGCTTGCCCTCGCGGGCGACCTGATGCTCCTCGGCAGCATGGACGAGGCGTCGGGCGAGATCGTGGACTTCGAGGAGCTGGTGGGCTCGCATGGGGGCCTCGGCGGCTGGCAGACAGAGGCGTTCCTCTTGTGCCCCGCTGCATGGCCGGTTGCGGCTGACCCGCTCGATGGCGCGGCGGCCGTGCACGGCCAGCTCCGCGCGTGGCGGGCCAGCCTCGCACCGTCGCCACGCGAGAGCGTCGGTCCTCTCGGACCAAAAGGGTCTGACGCAGTCGGCTGAGGTGGCTCGCCTCTGGTCGAGGCTGCGGCTCGTGGTCGAACCGATCCGGCGGGGCCCGGGTGGCGCATGGCGACCGCTCTGTCCTGGGAAGCGGTGCCCGCAAGCACCAGTGTCACCGAGGCGACTGCACTGGCTGCCAGATGGGCGTAGCGTCGCGGGCCATCGGAGGGAGCGTCGACAGACGGTCCGATGTCCATGGCCGCCACAGGACCGCCTCGAGCTACTGGCGAACCCGCTCTCCTGAGAGGTCCGGAGGTGATAGTCCGATGCGCAGGTTGGCCATCGCGTCCCTGGCAGTCCCCTTAGCCCTGCTGCTGGCGGCGGCGCCCGTGGCCGCTAGCAGCCCCAAGTCGCTCGTCCTCCCACCCACCCCTGGCTTGACCGGCTACCTCGGCACGGCGCTATGGAACTGGGCGGTCTCCATCCCGCCGGATGAGAACCCGCTGGCCGTGTCGAACTGCAATGCCGACCAGACCGGCCTGGTGTTCTACGTCTTCAACACGTACTTCGGCAACACCCTGAGCGAGGACTGCTCGGTCACGGCCGGCAGGTGGCTCTTCGTCAGCCCTGGTGGCACCGAGTGCTCGATCGCGGAAGGCAACGGCCCAACGGTGGCCGACCTGAAGACCTGTGTCGCGACGCAGAAGGCGGAGTTATCCGGCGTCGCGACGTGGATCGACGGCCGGCCGATCCCGAACATCGACCGCTACTACGCCGAGAGCGGTCCGTTCGTCTGGCACGTGCCGGACGGCAACCTATTCGGGGTCCCCGCCGGCGACACCATCTCAGTGTCGGGCGTGTGGGGCATGCTCGTCCTGTTGCCGGTGGGCGTCCACACCATCGTCAACGAGGACACGCTCGCCGGTGCGGGGGTCGCCGAGGTCATCGCCACGGTGACCGTCAGCCCGCGCCACTAACGTCCATCGACTGCGGGCTCCTGGCGGACGGGGGACCGCCGGGACCCGCAGGATCTAGGCATGCCCTCGGCGACCACGTCAGTCATGGATCTTGGTGAGGCGCACCACGGCCAGCTCACGGGGCGCCGCCTTCTGCTCGTAGTCGCCGAAGATCGGCACCCGGGCGATGCGGGCGTCCAGCAGGCGCCGGCGTTCGGCGCCGGTCGCGGGCACCGCCCGGGCCTGGAACGACCCGGTGCCTACCTCGACCGTGACGATCGGGTTGGCCGCGATGTTGGCCAGCCAGGCGGGCTGCGCCGGACCGCCGCTGTTGGAGCCGACCACGATGTAGTCGTCGCCGTCGGGGTCGTAGCCAAGCGGCACGGTGTGCCGCTCGCTCGTGCGCGCGCCGATCGTCGTCATCAGGAGCATCCGGCTCCCGGCCAGACGGCCCAGCGTGATCTGGCCGGCATGCTCGTGGAAGTCATCGATGATCGCCTGGTTCCACCCGAGCTCCCGACCGTCAGCCATGGTTCCAACCTACCATGACCCGATGAAGACCGAGCAGATCGAGGTGGCGCCGGGGGTCAAGCTGGCAGCCGATCGCTGGGTGCCGTCGCCACCCGCCTCCCCTGCGGCGACCGCGGACGGCCCCGCGGCCACCTGCCTGCTGGTCCACGGCCTGGCCTCGAACGCCCGCATGTGGGACGGCGTTGCCGCAGCCCTGACGGCGATGGGCCACCCGGTGGTCACGGTCGACCTGCGCGGGCACGGCCGATCCTCCAAGCCGGACACCGGCTATGACGTGCCCACGGTCGCGAACGACCTGGCGACGCTGATCGCGCGGATGGGCCTGGACCGGCCGATCGCCGCAGGCCAGTCATGGGGGGGCAACGTCGTCCTGGAGCTGGCCGCACGCCACCCGGCCGCCGTCCGGGCCATCGCCCTGGTCGACGGTGGGTGGATCGAACTGTCCGAGGGCTTCCCAAGGCTGGCCGACTGCCTCGTGGCGCTCGCCCCACCCCGCCTGGCGGGGCGGCCGCTCCGGGAGGTGGAGGGGTACGTCCGGTCCGCCCACGCCGACTGGCCCGAGAGTGGCATCCGGGGCACGCTCGGCAACTTCGAGGTCCGGCCGGACGGCACGATCGCGCCGTGGCTCACCTACGACCGCCACCTGATCGTGCTGCGCGGCCTCTGGGAACACCATCCCGCAACGCTCTACGCCGGGCTGCAGGTCCCGGCGTTGCTCATCCCGGCCGAAGTCGGTGCGTCCGACTGGTCGGATCGCAAGCGGCACGCCGTCGAGCAGGCTCAGGCGGCCATCCCGCGGGCGACTACGCACTGGATGACGGGCGATCACGACCTCCATGCCCAGCATCCCGACGAGGTGGCGCAGGTATTGCACGAGTTGGCCGTGGAGGACAGGGCCCCATGACTGGCCCCCGCATCCTGGCCATCATGGGCTCGGGCGAGACCGCGCCGGCCATGGCGAAAGTGCACCGGGCGTTGCTGGAACGACTGGGCGACCCGGCGGCGCCGGCCACGCTGATCGA
>DASPUH010000098.1:0-8664 GCA_035622975.1 Candidatus Sulfotelmatobacter sp. | reverse complement strand
CCGCTGCCGGAAGGCGTCGGGGTGGCCGGAGCGCTGGGGCTGGGGGTGGGCGTGGGGCTGGGCGGGAACGTCGGGGTGGGTGTCGGGCTCGGCGTCGGGGCCGGCGTCAGCGACGGGCTGGGGCTGGCCGTTACGGACGCCACGGCCACCTGGGTCGGGCTCGCGGTCGGGCCGGGGGTGCCGCCACTCCCCCGCAGCAGACCGAAGGCCAGGGCACCGGCGACGATCGCGACGACCGCCAGGGCGGCAAGCCTGACCGAGACCGGCAGCGCCGCCCGCCCTCCCCCAACTGCGGCCGCGGCGGCGAGGGCAGGGATGCCTTTGGTGTACCGCGGGCACGCGGCATGCCCTGCCACGAGGCACACCAGCTGCTGCTGCAGCGGCGAGGGGGCATACGGCGCAGCCCCCGCCACGCAGCGGTGGCCAGCGTCGACAGCGGGCCCGGGAGCGGCCAGGGCCTCCCCGGTCTCGAGCCGCAGGAAAGGGCAGACCGTGAGGTCGGGGGACCGGCCGGGGAGGTTGGCGAGAGCCTGCGCCAGCCGGGCGGCAGGCCCGCTCGGCACGGGCACGGGGGCTGGGATGGTCACCGTCGCTCCATGGACGTCGTCGTCAACCGAGTCTAGCAGGCGTACTTCCTCGCCTGCCCGTCGTACTTCTGGTGCGCTTGCTCACCGCCCGGAGCCGATGCTAGGCTCGCCGGGCCATGGCGCTCCTGAAGCTGCTGCATCAGCCCGAGGCCGTACCGGACGCGGGTCCCGAACGGCACCTCCGTCGCTGCACCTACCGGCGCCTCATCGCCGTCGAGCGAGGGCCGCGGCCGGTCTACGACGTCGAATGCCTGTACCCCGACCGGACCGTGTCGCTGCCGCTGGGGGACCTCGAATCGGCGCGATCGATCTGCGACGCCTGCACCGCGGGCCACATCTTCCGCCCGGACGAGGACTGACGGCCACAGGCCAACGCGGGCGCCAGCGAGGCGGCCTGTAAGCCGAGTTCTGTCCCGCGGCTCGCGCCGCGTGGACGGTCATCCATCTACGGTCGGCGGTTGCCCGCCGCCTTGAGCGGCCGACCCGAGGGCCGGGCGACGCTGCCCTTCCCCGTGGCCGAGGCCACGGTTGCGCCCTCCTATTTGGCCTTGCTCCGGGTAGAGTTTGCCCGTTTCACCCGTCGTCCCGGCTCACGCCGCGACGACGGCTCGTCTCTGTGGCACTGGTCCTCGCCTCGCGGCGGACGGGTGTTACCCGCTACCCTGCGTCGTGGAGCTCGGACTTTCCTCGCGCCGCCCGGTCGCCCGTGCGGCCCGCGACCGTCCGGCCGCCTCGCTGGCCGGTGGATGCTACGCGCCCTGTGTGAGCTCGTCCAGCGGCGCGGCCAGGCCCGACCGGGCGGCCACCTCCGCCATCAGCCGGGTCGCGGCCGCCGGGTCGTCAAGGGCCAGGTTGGCCAGGGCATCGGCGGCGCGGTTGCGAGCGCGCGGCTCGTGGACCGCGCTCCAGCGACGGAAGCCGGCCAGCATCCGCGAGGCCTCCTCGAAGAGGCCGCGCAGCTTGAGGTCCTTGACGCGCCAGCGACCCGTGAGCTGCTCCACGATGAGCTTCGAGTCCAGCCGCAGGTCCACCTCCACGGCGCCCAGGCGGTGCGCCGCGCGCAGGGCGAGCACGACGCCGACGTACTCGGCCACGTTGTTGGTGCGCACCCCGAGGGCTCGCGCGATGACGACCAGCGGGGGGGCGTCGGGGTCGAGCGCGTCGGGCCGTGCCCCGTCGATCAGCACCGCCCCGCAGGAGGCCGGGCCGGGGTTGCCGCGCGCCGCCCCATCGGTCCGGATGACCAGACGCTCGGGCCGTGGCCCACCCGCCGCGCCACCCGGGACCGCGCTCAGGCGTGCCGCTCGACGATGGCCGCCGAGACCTCCAGGATGGCCTGCGTGACGTTGATGCCGCGCGGACAGGCGTCCGTGCAGTTGAAGATCGTGCGGCAGCGCCACACGCCGTCCTTGTCGGCCAGGATCTCCAGGCGCTCCTCTGCGGCCTGGTCGCGCGAGTCGAAGATGAAGCGATGGGCGTTGACGATGGCCGCCGGGCCCACGTAGGCGGGCTGGGCCCAGAACGAGGGGCAGGAGCTGGTGCAGGCGGCGCACAGGATGCACTTCGTCGTGTCGTCGTAGCGGGCGCGCTGCTCCGGTGACTGGCGCCGCTCACGGGCCGGCGGTGGGTCCTGCGCGATGAGGAAGGGCTCCACGCTGCGCAGCTTGGCGAAGAAGCCGTCCATGTCGACCACCAGGTCCTTCATGACCGGGAGGCCAGGCAGCGGGGCGACGCTGATCCGGCGGCCCAGCTGGTCGACGCGGATCTTGCAGGCCAGCCGGTTGCGCCCGTTGATCAGCATGGCGTCCGACCCGCACACGCCGTGGGCACAGGAGCGGCGGAACGTCAGGCTGCCGTCCTGCTCCCACTTGACCGTGTGGAGCAGATCGAGGACACGGGCCATCGGCTCGGCCTCTACCTGGTAGGCCTCCCAGTGGGGCTTGGCGTCCCGCTCGGGGTCGAAGCGGAGGATGCGGACGTCGACCTGCACGTGTGGGGGCCCTAGTAGGTCCGGGGCTTGGGCTGGAAACGGGTGATGGAGACGGGCTTGTAGGCCAGCTGCGGACCACCGTCGGCGCGCGTGGCGAGCGTGTGCTTGAGCCACCCCGCGTCGTCACGCTCGGGGTGGTCCTCCCGGAAGTGCGCACCCCGGCTCTCGGTCCGCGCGACCGCCGAATGGACCGTCGCCTCCGCACAGTCGAGCAGATAGCCCACCTCCCATGCCTCCAGCAGGTCGGTGTTGAAGACCATGCCGCGATCCTGGACGCGCGCCGTGCCGTAGCGCTCCTTGAGCTGGCGGACCTTGACCACGAGCCTGCGCAGGCCCTCGTCGGAGCGGAAGATCCCGCAGTCGTCCATCATCGCCGCGGCCAGCTCGCGCCGGAGGTGGGACGGGTTCTCGCCCTCATGCCGGCCGCGCAGCGCCTCGAGCTCGGCGCCGACGCGCTCGTGCGCGTCCGGCGGCACCTCCGGCACCGGCGCACCGCGGACGTCATCGGCCATCGATCGCCCGGCCCGCTGGCCGAAGACCAGGAGGTCGACCAGCGAGTTGGTACCCAGCCGGTTCGCCCCGTGAACGCTGACGCAGGCGCATTCGCCGGCCGCATAGAGGCCCGGCATGACCGTGTTGGCTGGGTCGATGACGACCCGTCCGTGGATGTCGGTGGGGATGCCGCCCATGGCATAGTGGGCCGTCGGCTGGATCGGCACCGGCTCGGTCAGCGGCTCGACACCCTGGTAGATGCGGGCGAAGTCGGTGATGTCGGGCAGCTTCTCCTCGATGACCGCGCGGCCCAGGTGGCGCACGTCGAGGTAGACGTAATCCTTGCCGCCGATGCCCCGCCCGGCCCGGATCTCCAGCATGATCGCCCGGCTGACCATGTCGCGAGGCGCCAGCTCCATGAGCGTCGGGGCGTACGTCTTCATGAACCGCTCGCCCTTGTCGTTGAGCAGGTAGGCCCCTTCCCCCCGGGCCGCCTCGGAGAGCAGGATGCCCAGGCCCACGATGCCCGTCGGGTGGAACTGGTAGAACTCCATGTCCTCCAGCGGCACACCCGCGCGGTAGGCCAGGGCGACCCCGTCGCCGGTCAGGGTGTAGGCGTTGGAGGTGACGCGGAACATCCGCCCGAAGCCGCCGGTGGCCAGCAGCACCGCGGCCGCCCGGAAGACCTGCAGCTCGCCGTCGGCCAGGCGATAGGCGACCACGCCCTGCGCCCCCGTCTGCGGCGTGCCCAGCAGCTGCACCACGTGGTACTCGTCGAAGAAGAGCACGCCCGCCTTGAGGCACTGCTGGTAGAGCGTCTGCAGGATCATGTGGCCGGTGCGGTCGGCGGCGTAGCACGAACGGCGGACCGGCCCTTCGCCGAAATTCCGGGTGTGGCCGCCGAAGCGCCGCTGGTCGATGCGCCCGTCGGCCGTCCGGTTGAACGGCAGGCCCATGTGCTCCAGCTCGATGACCCGCTCGATGGCCTCCTGGGCCAGCACCTCCGCCGCGTCCTGGTCGACGAGGTAGTCGCCGCCCTTGACGGTGTCGTACATGTGCCACTCCCAGTGGTCCTCCTCCTGGTTGCCCAGGGCCGCGCACACGCCCCCCTGGGCGGCGCCGGTGTGGGAGCGGGTCGGATAGAGCTTCGTCAGGACCGCCGTCCGGACACCAGCGCGGGCGAGCTCCAGCGCGGCCCACAACCCGGCCCCGCCGGCGCCCACGATGAGGGCCTCGTAGACGTGCTCGACGGCGCCGCGCGGCCGGGCGGTGATCTCCACCATCAGAGCGCCAGGACCTTCGCCGGCAGCCCCACGACGACGATCGTGCCCAGCACGAAGAGCAGCAGCGCGAGGAGGTACAGGCCCGACATGAGGGCCGTGCGGGCACCGCCCTTGACGTAGTCACCCACCACCGTCCGCACCCCCAGGAAGCTGTGGAGGATGACCAGCATCAGGAGCGACCAGTCCAGCGCGCGCCACACCAGGTCGTTCCAGCGCTGGCCGAAGATGAAGCTCGAGGTCTCCTGCGACGGGTCGAAGAGGAAGTGCAGGATGCTGAAGTGGGCCAGCGCGAGCACGAACAGGCCCAGGCCAGAGAGGCGCACGAGGTACCACGTCGCCAGCTCGAGGCCGCCCCCCTGGGGTCGCGGCCGGTTGATGCGCTGGTTCATCGGGAGCGCCTCGTCACGACACGAAGATGGGCTTGAGGATGATGAACGCGGCGGGCAGGCCAAGGCCCACGAAGATGACCCACGAGGCCCACCACATCTGGCGGTGGTAGTGGGTCAGGCGCGGCCAGAAGTCCATGATCACGATGCGCAGGCCGTTGAGGGCGTGGTACAGGAGGGCCGCGCCAAGGAGGACCTCGGCGACGCGTCCCGGGGCGCTGGCGTACACCTGCAGGATCGTGTCGTAGGCCTTGGGGTCGTCACCGGCGAGGTAGATGTCGACGATGTGGACGACGACGAAGAGCCAGATCGCCAGCCCGCTGATGCGGTGGAACGCCCAGGCGAGCATCCCCTCCCGACCGCGGTAGCGGAGCAGCAACCCTCGACCTCCGGATGAGCGCGCGGCGGGTGGCTCCCGCTGGTCGGCCCCGCCCATCCTAGCGCGAACGCCCACACGCCGGCCCGGGTATGCTGGCGCCGCCCCATGAAGCTCCAGGAGTACCACGCCAAGGCGCTGCTCCAGGCTGCCGGGCTGCCCGTTCCGCCCTGGCAGGTGGCGGCGTCGGTTGCCCAGGCGCGCGCGCAGGCTGAGGCCGCCTTCGCGACCGGGGCGGCGCGGGTCGTGGTCAAGGCCCAGGTGCTGGTGGGCGGCCGCGGCAAGGCCGGCGGCGTGAAGCTGGCGGGGACACCGGCCGAGGCCGAAGCGGCCGCCACCGCGATCCTGGGCATGTCCATCAAGGGCATCACCGTGCGCCGCGTGCTGGTGGCCGCGGCGGCCGACATCACGCACGAGTACTACCTCGCCGCGACGCTCGACCGGGCCGCCCAGCGGGTCCTGGTCATGGGCTCGGCGGAGGGCGGCGTGGAGATCGAGGAGGTCGCCGCGACCCGACCGGAGGCGATCCTGCGGGTGCACGCCCATCCCCACCTGGGGTTGCTCGACTTCCAGGCCCGCCAGCTGGCTTTCGGGCTGGGCCTCGGCGGCCTCCACCTGCGAAGCGCTGTCGGCGTCGCGCAGGGCCTGGTGGCCTGCCTCCTGGCCAACGATGCGGACCTCGTGGAGGTCAACCCGCTCGGCCTGGTGCGCACCACTGGTCCGGACGGCCCGCCGGTCGAGACGCTCCAGTGCCTCGACGCGAAGGTCACGCTGGACGACTCGGCCCTGGTGCGCCACCCCGGGCTGGAGGCCATGCGCGACCTCGACGAGGAGGATCCGACCGACGCGCAGGCGCGGGCCGAAGGCATCAGCTTCATCAAGCTCGACGGCGACATCGGCTGCATCGTCAACGGCGCGGGGCTGGCGATGACCACGATGGACCTCGTCAAGCTGTACGGCGGCGCCCCGGCCAACTTTCTCGACATCGGCGGCGGCGCCCGCTCGGATCAGGTGGCCGCCGCGATGCGCCTCATCCTGGACGACCCGGGCGTGCGGGCCATCCTGGTCAACATCTTCGGCGGCATCACGCGCGGCGACGAAGTGGCCCGCGGCCTCGTGGAGGCGCGGGCCCAGCAGCACCGCGAGGTGCCCATGATCGTGCGCATCGTCGGCACCAACGCCGCCGAGGCCGCCGCGATCCTGCAGGCGGCCGCCTTCCAGACCGCGGCCAGCCTTGACGAGGCGGCCCAGAAGGCCGTCGCGGCGGCGCGCGGGGGCGCTGCGTGAGCATCCTGGTCGATCGCCGCAGCCGCGTCGTCGTCCACGGCATCACCGGCCGCGAGGGCGGCTTCCACGCCGCGCAATGCCTCGCCTACGGCACCGCGATCGTGGCCGGCATGACGCCCGGCAAGGGCGGCCAGCGGGCCCTGGACGAGCGGGTGCCGGTCTTCGACACCGTGGCCCAAGCGGTGGCCGAGACGGGCGCCGACACGAGCCTGATCTTCGTGCCCGCCCCCGGTGCCCCCGATGCCATCCTGGAGGCGGTGGACGCCGGCATCCGCACCATCGTCTGCATCACGGAGCGCATCCCGGCCCTGGACATGCTCAAGGTCATGCCCGTCGTGCGGGCCGCCGGGGCCACGTTGATCGGCCCCAACTGCCCGGGGGTGACCAGCGTCGGGGAAGCCAAGGTCGGCATCATCCCGGCCACCATCCACCGACCCGGACGGGTCGGGCTGGTGAGCCGCTCGGGGACCCTGACCTACGAGGTCGTGCAGGCCCTCACGGACGCGTCGATCGGCCAGTCGACGTGCGTGGGCATCGGCGGCGACCCGATCATCGGCACCGACTTCGTCGACATCCTGGCCCGCTTCCGCGACGACCCGGCGACCGACGCCGTGGTCCTCATCGGCGAGATCGGCGGGGACGCCGAGGAGCGAGCGGCCGCCTTCGCCGCCGAGCACCTGCGCCACAAGCCCATGGCCGCCTTCATCGCCGGCCGCACCGCCCCGCCGGGCCGGCGCATGGGCCACGCGGGAGCCATCATCAGTGGCGGCGCGGGCACCGCGGCGGGCAAGGTGGCCGCCCTGGAGGCGGCCGGCATCCGGGTCGCCGACTCCCCCACTCACATCCCACGGCTGCTCATGGAGGCCGGCATCCGGCCCGCCTGAGGGCCGACCACCGCCGCTGCCGCGCTCGCGGGTGCGGGGCGGGCCAGCTCGCTCGCCGGCTGGTCAGTAGCCCAGGGCGCGCCACGCCGGGCCACCCGGCGCCTCGATCAGCTCGACCAGCACGCCGAAGCAGCTGCGCGGGTGCAGGAAGGCGACCGGGCCCTCGGCGCCCCGCCGTGGGGCCGAGTCGATGACCTCCACGCCGTCGACCATCAGGCGGTCGAGCGTCCCGGCGAGGTCGGGTACCTCGAAGCAGACGTGGTGGAAGCCCTCGCCACGCGAGGCCAGGAAGCGAGCCACGCCGGTCGTCTCATCGGTCGGCTGGACGAGTTCGACCTTGCTCTCGCCCACGGGCAGGAAGGCGATCGTGACCCCGTCGCCCGGGATGGGCAGGATCGTCTCCACGGGCAGGGCCAGGATGTCGCGGTAGAAACCCAGCGCGGCGTCGAGGTCGCGTACCACGATCGCGACGTGGTGGACGCGCCCCAGCCGGTGCTTGTTGCCGAACGATCTGGCACCCGACGGCATGTCGCTCACCGGCGCACTGTGGCAGACGGCGTCACCGGGAGCAAGGGTGCGGCTGGTGACGCGCCTCAGCTGCAGGTGGTCGGGGCACTCGTGGCCACGACGAGCTGGCCCAGCGAGGTCTGGCGGACGGCCTCGATCTCGAACGACTGACCGGTGCACGTGATCAGCACCTGCGACACGCTGCCGGTGTCCATCGGGGCGTAAAGCGAGTAGCTCCACCCGGTCGTGACGGTCGGGACGATGAGGTACTCGGTGAAGCACGCGCTCGGCAAGCTGATGGGGGTCCACGAGAAGTCGGTGTCCTGGCCATCCTTCACCGCGCTGAAGTCCTGGATGGCGGCGACGCCGCCCGCCCCGCCGCCGTTGCGCGCCGCACTCGCGGCGAGCACCTTGTCGTCGGTCGAGATCGCCAGCGTGCGGTACCAGAAGGCGCTGCCGGCGCCGGTCGTATCGAAACCGGATGAGAAGCCCCGGATCGTCGTGCCGTCGACCTGGGCGATCGACCCGCCGAAGGGCGGGTAGGCCACCGGTGGCGGATCGCCGTACTCGCGGAGGGTCACGTAGTCGCCGAAGTGGCCCTTGCCGCCGTAGATCGACCAGTCGAGGATGACGCCGCCCGGGCATGTCGCGGCGGCCAGCGCCAGGGTCCCGATGCCCGGTGTCGGTGAGGGTGTGGGGCCCGGCGTGGTGCGCGGCGTGACCTGCGGCGCGGGGCTCGGCGTCGGGCTCGGGGTCGGGGTCTCGAGGTCGGTCGGGAAGGGCGTGTCGGTCGCCCCGGGCGAGGGCGCCACGAACGGGGTCGGGCTGGGGCTCGCCGATGGCGAGGCGAGGGCGGCCGACAGGTGGCCCTC
>DASPUH010000097.1:0-17453 GCA_035622975.1 Candidatus Sulfotelmatobacter sp. | reverse complement strand
CGCGAGAGGCCGGCGTCAACTTCATCGACACGGCCGTCTCCTACTCCGGCGGTCGCAGCGAGGCGATGATCGGTGAACTGCTGGCGGCCGACCGCGACTGGTGGGTCGTGGCGACCAAGGTCGGTTCGCGGACAGGGCCGGGCCCCAACGAGGACGGCACCAGCCGCCGCCAGGTCCAGGCGTCCATCGAGCGCAGCCTGCAGCGCCTGCGGACGGACCGGGTCGACCTGTACTACCTGCACCGGGACGACCCGGCCACGCCCCTCGGCGAGGCGCTGGAGGCGGTCGGCGACCTCATCCGGGCCGGCAAGGTCCTGTACCTGGGGCTGTCCAACTTCAGCGGCTGGAGGATCGCCGAGGCGGTGGCGCTGTGCCGGGAACTCGGCATCCCCCGGCCCATCGCCGTCCAGCCCTACTACCACGCGCTCGATCGCCAGCCGGAGGTCGAGACGCTCCCCGCCGCCGCCCACCATGGGCTGGGCGTCGTGCCCTACAGCCCCCTGGCGCGCGGCGTCCTGACGGGCAAGTACCGGCCGGGCGAGGCGCCGCCGGCCGGCACCCGCGCCGGCCGCCAGGACGTGGAGCTGATGCGGCGGGAATGGCGGCCCGAGTCGCTCGAGCTCGTCCAGCGCCTGCGGGAGCACGCCGAAGGGCGCGGCATGACCGTTGCCCAGTTCGCTGTGGCCTGGCTGCTCAGCAACGCGCTCGTCACGGCCGTGGTGGCGGGGCCGCGCACCCTCGAGCAGTGGACCGGCTACCTGGGCACGCTCGACCACGGCTTCGACGCGGCAGACGCCGCCGTGGTCGACCGTCTCATCCCCCCGGGCCATGCCTCGACGTACGGGTATACCGACCCGGTATACCCGGTCAGCGGCCGGGTCCATCGCGACCTCCAGCCGGCCGGCGGGGATCCGGGATGAGCGCTGCTGCATCACGCGTGGCGACCTTCCTGCCGCGGGCCCGCGACCTTACTGCGAGCTGCCCCGGGCGGTGATCGGCCAGCGATCGATCAGCCGGCCCTGGCGGCTGATCCAGACCTCGTCGTGCAGGTTGAAGGTCGTGCGCACCTGGCCGGGCGTGAGGTCCAGGCAGCTGCCGAGGGGCGGCAGCGGCTCGTCCATGGTGATCGTGGCGTGCTCGTCGCCCATCACGATCTGGAGGGCGCTGAAGCCGCGTGGCACCGGCGGACCGTACTCCATGCCCACGACCCGCCGTCCGACGTCGAGGACGACCCGCCCCGGGTGCCGGCTGATGACCGTCCCGCGCAGCCAGGCCGCGCAGCGGAACGGCAGGTCCATGACCAGAAGCTCAGGCTCCATCACGGCGTAGACCCCGGCCTGGATCTCCGTGATGGTCGGGTCGGCCAGGGCTTCGCGCAGGGTCGAGGTGCCGGCGGCCGAGACCACCTCCACCGGGAAGCCTGCCTCGCGCAGGGCCGCGGCCACCTCCGCCAGCATGGCGTAGGCCCGGGCGATGCGACCGGCGCGATCCCCCTCGGTGAGCCGGAGGCGGCCCTCGTAGCCCATGATCCCGCGCAGCTGGAGCCCGGGCAGGCGGTCGATCCGGCGCGCCAGCGCCACGGCGTCGGCCGCGGAGCCCACGCCGCAGCGATGGAGCAGGATGTCCACGTCGATCAGGACGCCGATGGTCACGCCTGCCGCCACCGCCGCCGCGGACAGCCCGCCCGCAGGCCCGGGATCGTCCACGGCGACCATCACGCGGGCCCGGTGCGCGAGCGCCACGAGCCGCACGATCTTGGCCGGGTCCACCACCTCGTTGGCCACGAAGATGTCGTCGAAGCCGGCGGCGACCATCGCCTCGGCCTCGCCCACCGTGGCACAGGTGAGCCCGACCACGGCACCGCCCAGCTCTCGCCGTGCCAGCTCGGGGGTGCGATGGGTCTTGACGTGTGGGCGGACGGTCTTGCCGGTACCGCGCAGGAGCGAGGCCATCGCTGCCACATTGGCCTCGAAGATGTCGAGGTCGACCACCAGCGCCGGCGTCGACAGCGACAGGCCGGTCGCGCGATCGGCGACGACGGGGCCGGTCATGCGTGGGCCGCCGCGGCACGCGCCTGTCGGTCGCGCCGCTCGGCATAGCGGGCGCCCCGACCGGCATCGGGCTCGAAACGCCGCGAGACCGTGACATGCTCAGCCACCGCCGCCGTCACCGACGGGAAGCAGCCGGCGCCGACCCCGGCCAGGATGGCCGCCCCCCACGCGCCCGGCTCGTCCTGGGCGACCACCTCGATGGGCGTGGCGCAGACGTCGGCCATCAGCTGCAGCCACCAGGCGTTCCTGGCGCCGCCGCCGGTGGCCCGGATCAGCCGCAGGTCGATGCCGTGGGCCCGCAGACGGTCCAGGCTCAGGGAGAACTCGCAGGCGATGCCTTCCATCAGGGCGCGCACGAGGTCGACCCGTGTCGAGGCCAGGGTCACCCCGGAGAACGTGCCGCCGAAGCCCGGCGCCGCGGCGATGTGCGGCAGCGGGGTGAACACGGCATCGGCGAAGACGTGACCGGGTTCGGGCCCTGCCTCGGCCAGGCCCGCCTCCAGGTCGGCGATCGACAGGTGCATCAGGTCGCGCGCCCAGTCGATGACGCTCATGCCGTTGGGATCGGTGACGAGGATGCCGAAGCCCGTCGGGCCGGGATGGGGAAAGACGTTCAGTCCGTCATGCACCAGCTCGACGGGCCAGCCGAGCCGGACGGGCACCACGTACGAGTGCCACGAGCCGCAGGCCAGGGCGACCACGCCCGAGTCGACCGCGGCCGAGCCCACCGATGCGGCGTAGATGTCGTACGCGCCGGTCACGATGAGGACGTCGGGCGGCAGCCCCAACTCGCTCGCCACGCGCGGCAGGATGCGGCCGATGGGAGTCCCGTTGGGCTGCACGGTGGGCAGCCAGCGGGGGTCGATGCCTGTTTCGGCGATGCGTTCCGGTGACCAGTCGCCGGTCGCAGCGTCGTACGTCGCCCATGAGCCGGCGTCGCTCCAGTCCACGACCGGCCGGCCGCTCAGGAGCAGGGCGTAGAACTCGTGCCAGTTCATGAACCAGCGGGCGCGGGCGGCGACGTCAGGGTGGGTCCGGCGCCACCAGAGGGCCCGGTTGACGGGGTCCATCCGCCGCGGCACATGACCGGTCAGGCGGAACCATTCCTCCGGCGACCGGCGGGCGGCCGTCTCCGCCGCCACGTCGTCGCCGCGGGTATCGGAGGTCATGAGGCACACGCCCAGCGGTGTGCCGTCCTCCGCGACGGGGAACACCTCCCGGCCGGACGAGGCGAAGGAGATCGCCACCGGCGGGTCGCGCTTCACGGCGGGATCGGCGGCGACGGCCGCCAGGGCGGCACGGAACGCGTCGCGTGACTCGAGGACGTTGACCTCCCAGTGGCCGGGCTCGGGGCGGTAGCCGGGCACGGTGCGGCTGGCCTGGGCCAGCACCGTCCCGTCCACGGTGTACGCCACGACCCGGATGCCACTGGTCCCGAGGTCGATGCCGATGAGGCTCATCGTCGCGCTTCCTTCGGGGTCTCTGCCTCCAGCCGCCAGGGCGGCCGGAGGGTCGGGCTATCACTCGATGCCGGAGATGTCCTCGCCCGGTTGGCCGATGATGCCGATGGTCGAGAAGATGGCCGTCTCCGTGCCGTCGGGGACGACGATCCTGAGGAGGGATCCGGCGGCCGGCGCCTCGACGTCCACGGAGATCTTCTCCGTCTCGATCTGGACGATCGGCTCGCCCTTGGCCACCGGGTCACCCTCTGCCTTGAGCCAGTGGGTCACCGTGCCGGTCTCGAGATCCTGGCCGGCCTGCGGCATGATCACCTTCACCGCCACGGCGATACCTCCTGGCTGCCCTGTGACCTACAACTCGGCGTTGACGATGAAGCCTGCGTCGACGAGCAGGGTGGCCGAGGTCACGTAGCTGGCGTCGTCGGAGAGCAGGAAGGCGATCGTGGCGGCCAGTTCCTTGGGCTCGGCGGCCCGATGGATGGCGATGCGATCCTCGTAGTACTTGACGGCGGCCGGGTCCTCGAACATCGACTCGGCCATCTTGGTCAGGACCCAGCCCGGCTCCACGGCGTTGACGCGGATGCCGTGCGTGCCCACGACCGCCCCGAAGGCCTTGGCCCACATGGAGATGCCGCCCTTGGTGGCACAGTAGGCCGACTGGTACGGGGCGCCGACGTGCGCCGAGATCGAGCTCACGCAGCAGATCGAGCCGCCATGGCCCTCCTTGACCATCTGCTTGGCCGCCTCGGTCGTGACGACCCAGGTGCCCCGCAGGTTGGTCTCGCAGATCGCGTTCCAATCGTCGATCGTCGTCTTATCCCAGGTCAGGAACGGGTTGATGGCCGCGTTGGAGCAGAGGCAGTCGAGATGGCCGCCGCGCTCGGCGACCTCGTGCACCATGGCCACGACCTGCTCGGGGACGCGCATGTCGGCCTTGACGGGGAAGGCCTCACCGCCGACGTCCTTGATCATCTTGAGGGTCTGGCTGGGGTCGCCCTCGGGCCGTTGGTTGACGGCCACCAGGGCCCCCTCCGCGGCGAGCCGGACGGCCGTCGCCTGCCCGATGCCACTGGTCGCGCCGGTCACCAGCGCCACCTTGCCCACGAACCGCTTCTCCATGGAGAACCTTCCTCTCGGCCTTTCCTGACTCCCAGCGTCAGTCGTCGTAGCTGGCGACCTCGAACGACGTGAAGCCATGATCCACATTGGTGTTGCCGACCCCGAAGTTGAAGCCGATGCCCGGGCTGCCCGCGGCGAAGGCGTCATCGGTCACGGACAGGACGGCCACGCCGTTGATGTAGCTGGTGATGAGGTCGCCCACGATGGTCGCCTCCACCACGTCCCCGTCCTTGACCCCGTACTGGGCCCCCACTCGTCGTGCCAGCGAGGTGAAGTCCCCGATGGCGCCGTTCCAGCGCACGATCTCGGCGTAGGCCTCGTCGGTCTGCAGGCAGCGCCAGAAGACTTCGTAGCCGGTGCAGCGGTGCGGCGCGATCGCGCTTCGGAGGCGGATCTCCACCTCCTGGAAGTACGCCGCCGTCTGGTGGCGGCTGAAGACCGTGGCCTTCACGGCCTGGTCCCGGCCCCACGTCCCGGCCAGCACCGCGGCGGGGTCGTCGTAGTCGCCGACGGGCGCAGCGGCGTCCGCCGAAGCGGCCAGGTTGCCCTGCTCGGAGCGCTGCTCGGCCACGCCCATGCGTGTCACGGCCCCGTGGGCCACCCCGCCGCGGGTGACCACGTCGGTCCAGTCGATGGCATCGCGTTTGCCGTTGAGCCACAGGCCGCCCTCGGAGATGGGGTCCTCGTCGAGCGGGAAGTTGGTGCGGTACGAACGGACCGGCTTGTCGGTGCGGCTCCGGATATCCATCGATCGAGCGCTCATGGTGTCACCCTGGCTCCTTGCTGGTCCCGATCCGGACGCCGTCCCTCACGGGCCCGACAGCGCGCACGGCGCAGATGCCGAGGCGACGGCCCGGGGGTCCCAGGGCTTCGCACGGCGTGGGCATCGGCCGGATCACCTCGATCAGCACGACCCGGTCTGCTCACGGAGCCAGCGCCCCGCGAGCAGGCCGGACCTGAAGAGGCCTAGGGCTCCGTGTTGAGCTCGGCCAGCTCCTCCACGGTCGCTTCGTGCTCGTTGGCGTACTGCACCGACTTGAGCAGCCACTCCTCCCGCCGGCTGGAGCGGAAGTAGAAGAGGATGCCGATGCCGACGATCAGCCACACGATGTTGATCGGCAGTGTCCAGAAGTAGACGCCGGTCAGGCTGGGGATGGCCAGCCAGAAGCTGACGACGAGCCCCGCCACAGCGAACACCGGGATCAGGAAGTGCCAGAACCAGTTGAACTGGGCGCGCTTCACCCGGAACCAATACCAGAAGACGCCGACGGCGCCGGCCCCGTAGATGACGATGACGGCCCAGGTCAGGATCGTCGCGGTGAAGTAGTAGGCGCCGTCGCCGCCGAGCCACAGGCCGACAGGGAAGCCCCACAGGACCGAGATGATCGTGGTCAGGATGACCGCGTTGCGGGGCACGTGGTTGTCCACCTTGGCCAGCCACTTGGGCAGGACGCCCGCGCGAGCGTAGCCGAACAGGAGCCGGTTGGTGACGATCGAGCAGGCCAGCGTGCCGCCGAAGCAGCTGTTGCCGAGCACGATGAGGATCAGCACCCAGCCGCCGCCCCACAGCCGCTGCGCGAGGGTAAAGAACGCGCCCACGGGCGCGCCGGCGAAGTTGGCGTCGAACCCGGAGCCGAAGCCGTTCACGATGCCGAACGAGGCGATGACCATGAACCCGGAGGCGATGATGATCGAGCCGACCACCGCCCACGGCACGTACCGGCGCGGGTTGCGGCTCTCCTCGCCGATGGGCACGGAGGCCTCGAAGCCGGTGAAGGCCATGATCGAGAGGGCCACGCCGAAAGCCAGGCCGTTCAAGCCGTAGGCCGGATCGATCGAGGTGAACGACTCAGCCGTGAAGCCTCCCGGACCGGGGCTGAGGAGGCCGCTCAGGCCGAACAGGGTCAGGATGGCGATCTCGATGAGGGCCAGGGCGAGGACGACCCGGCCGGAGATCTTGATCCCGTTCCACGTGATCCACGTCGCGGCGGCGAGCATGATGGCGGTGGTCAGCCACCACGGGATGTCGACGTTCCAGACGCTCTGCGCCTGGTTCTCCAGGACGGTGCCGAAGATCGTCGCGCAGATGACGGCGGTGATGGGGTCGTACAGCATGTACAGCCAGCCGACGAGGAAGCCGGCCCGCGGGTGGATCGTCTTGCTGACGTAGGTGAAGTAGCTGGCTGCGGCGGGGAACTCGCCGGCCAGGGTCGCCAGGGTGATGGCGATGGCCAGGCAGATGACCGCCCCGAAAAGGTAGGCCAGCGGCATGTTGTAGCCGACCTGGGCGGCGATGAACGACCCGGCCAGCAGCAGGGCGATGCCTGGTGCGATGTGGGTGAACGCCTGCGCGATGACCTGCGGGAAGGACAGCGCTCCGCCGTGGAGTTCCGTCTCCGCGACCATCACCCCGGTGCGGGGGCCTCCACCGGACATGGGTTGAGACTGGACAGACATGCCCTCAGGACCTCCTCCGGCTGTGCGGCCACTGGGTGGTCGTCTTTGTTTGCGCACAAAGAACGAATGGATTGTAGGAGCCTGCTAAGGGATGTCAAGGTGCAAGATGGGGCCGCTCCGCCGCTAGCCAAGCGCCCGCGCGCCGACTATGATGGCTCCATGTTTGCGATTCGCGAACGACGAGTCCCGGCCGCCGTGGCCGACCTCGTGCCGGTCCTGGCGCGGCAGTTCCTGACGGCCGGCGAGCCGCCCTCGCGACTGCCCACCGTGCGCGAGCTGGCCCGGCAGCAGCACTCGAGCCTCTCCTCCATCCACTTCGCCATCAGCCGCCTGGAGGAGACCGGCGCGGTGCAGATCGAGTCGCGCGGCCGGAGCGGGGCGTTCATGGTCGGCCGCTCGCTGGCGCGGCTGTGGGCGCTGGCGGAGAACGGGCGACCACTGATCGTCGCGCTGCCCCTCGCCTCGTCGCCGCGCTACGAAGCCTTGGCCACGGCCCTCAAGCAGATCCTGACCCGCGAGTCGCTGGAGGTCTTCCTCGTCTTCGTGCGCGGGTCGCGCCAGCGCCTTGAGGCGGTGCGGGACGGGCGCTGCCACCTGGCCGCCATGTCGGCCTTCGCCGCGGGCGAGCTATGCGGGCCGGCGGACCGCGTCGTGGTCGAGCTGCCGCCGCTCACCTACAACACCGGCCACCGCGTCTTCTACACGCCGGCCGCGGAGGGCGACCCGCGCCCGCTGAGGGTCATCATCGACCGCCACTCGGCGGATCAGCAGCTCCTGACGGCGAGGGAGTTCGCCGGCAAGGAGGTGCAGCTGGTCCCGGCCATGGGCCCCCAGATCGCCCGCATGCTGGCCGAGGGCCTGGGCGACGCGGCCGTATGGACCATCGATGAGATGCGTGTCCGGTGGCCCGAGGGCGTGCTCGACAGACCCCTCTCGCCATCCGTCACCGATCAGCTGGGGGATCGCGACACGCGGGCCGTGCTGGTCGGACGCGAGGCCGAGGCGGCGGCGCTGGGAGCCATCACCGCCCCCCTGGATGGGGCGGAGGTGGAGCGGATCCAGCTGGACGTCATGGCCGGCCGGGTCGTGCCGGAGTACTGAGCAGCGGGGCGTAGAGGAGATCGTGGAGCGATGAGTGAGATCGGCGCGGACCTGCTGCTCTCGATGTACGAGACGACGGCCACCATCCGCCGCTTCGAGCAGCGGGCCATCGAGCAGTACCGCCTGGGCAACATCCGCGGCTACTTCCACCCGTACCTCGGCGAGGAGGGCATCGCCGTGGGCGCCCTGGCCGCCATCGAGCCGGACGACTACATCGTCAGCACGCACCGTGGCCACGGGCATGCGCTCGCCAAGGGCCACGATCCGAAGGTCATGATGGCCGAGCTCTTCGGCAAGGAGCCGGGCTACTGCCATGGGCGAGGCGGGTCCATGCACGTGGCCAGCCGGGCCGTGCGCAACCTCGGCGCCAACGGCATCGTGGGCGGCGGCCTGGCCATCGCCGCCGGGGCGGCCATGGCCATCAAGCAGCGCGGCGGCTCGGAGCTGGTGGTCGCTTTCTGCAGCGATGGCTCGACGGCCAACGGCATCTGGCACGAGGCGATGAACCTGGCCGCGATCTATGACCTGCCCGTCATCTTCGTGCTGGAGAACAACCAGTACGCCGTCTCCACGCCGATCCGCGACAGCGCCCGGGTGGAGCACCTCTCGCAGCGTGCCGCGGCCTACGGGATGCCCGGCGTGACGGTCGACGGCAACGATCCGCCGATCGTCTACGGCGCCATGCAGGAGCCGATCCATCGGGCGCGGACCGGACAGGGGCCGTCGCTGATCGAGTGCATGACCTACCGCCATGGCGGCCACCACGTGAACGACCCGGGCCTGTACCTGCCGGCCGATGAGCTGGCGCGCTGGAAGGCGCACGACCCGCTGATCCTCCTGCGAGCCCGGCTCGCGCGGGTCGGCGTGGACGAGGCGGCCGTGGCGGCCGTCGACGAGCGCGTCGAGCGGCGGATGGACGAGGCCGTGGAGTTCGCCACCGCCAGCCCCAACCCTTCCGTCGAGGCCTTCCTCGCGGAAGTCGCCGCCAACTAGTCGGGCCGCGCGAGCCGGGAAGGAGGACAGGCATGAAGTACCGCGAGGCCCTGCGGGCCGCCCTGGACGAAGAGATGTCGCGCGACCCGACCGTCTTCTGCATCGGCGAGGGCATCGGCGAGCGCGGCGGGTCCTACAAGGTCACGGAGGGCCTGCTGGCGACCTTCGGGCCCCAGCGCGTGATCGACACCCCGCTCAGCGAGGCCGGTTTCGTCGGCCTGGGCGTCGGGGCGGCCATCGCCGGACGACGGCCGGTGGTGGAGATCCTGTTCATCGACTTCCTGCTCCAGGCGATGGATCAGGTGGTGAACCAGGCCGCCAAGTACCGCTTCATGTCCGGCGGCCAGGGTCACGTGCCACTCGTCATCCGCACCCAGGGTGGCACGGGGAACTCACTCGCGGGACAGCACTCCCAGAGCCTGGAGGCCCTCTACTACCACGTGCCGGGCTTGAAGGTGGTGATGCCGGCCACGCCGCGCGACGCCAAGGGCCTGCTGCTTTCGGCCATCCGCGATGACGACCCGGTGATCTTCATCGAGCACAAGCTGCTGTACCTGACCGACGGCGAGGTCCCCGAGGGGCAGGGCGCCATCCCGCTCGGTCAGGCCGACATCAAGCGCGAGGGCTCGGACGTCACCCTCGTCGCCTGGTCCCACATGGTCCTCAAGGCCCTGCTGGCAGCCGAGGAGCTGGCCAAGGAGGGTATCTCGGCGGAGGTCATCGACCTGCGCACGCTGGTCCCCATGGACGAGGCCTGCATCCTGGACTCGGTCCGCCGCACCGGCCGGCTGGTGATCGCCCAGGAGGCCGTCAAGCGGGGCGGCGTCGGCAGCGACGTCGCCGCGATCGTCGCCGAGCGAGCCTTCGGTGCCCTGCGGGCCCCGATCGTACGGGTCGCCGGCTGGAACACGACCATCCCCTTCAATCTGGCGCTGGAGAAGGCGTCGGTCCCGCAGGTGGCCGACATCGTCGCCGGCGTGCGGTCCGTGATGGAGACGCCATGAGCGAGCAACGTCTGGCCGGCAAAGTAGCCATCGTCACCGGGTCGTCCCGCGGGATCGGCCTGGCCATCGCGCGACGCTTCGCCGCCGAAGGCGCCGCCGTGGTCATCAACTACGTCGGGCGGGAGGCCGAGGCCGCGGCCGCCGTCAAGGCCATCGAGGCGGCCGGTGGACGGGCCCTCGCGGTCCAGGCGGACGTGTCCCGCAGCGCCGACGTGGCGCGCCTGGTCCGCACCGCCAGGGAGCACTTCGGACGGATCGACATCCTCGTCAACAACGCCGGGGTGATGGTCACCAAGGGCGTCCTGGAGACGACCGAGGACGACTGGGACCGCACCATCGACGTCAACCTCAAGGGTGCCTACCTGTGCTCCAAGGCCGTCGCGCCGCTGATGATCGAGCAGCAGGGCGGCACGATCATCAACATCTCGTCGAACTCGGGCCTCTACCACCCCTCGGCCATGCGCTTCACGGAGTACGTCGTGTCCAAGGCCGGCATGAACGGCCTGACCAAGGCCCTCGCCCTGGCCCTGGGGCCGCACGTCAGCGTCAACGCCATCTGCCCGGGCTGGATCCGCACCGACATGATGGAAGACATCGACGAGGAGGTCCACGCCCGGATCCTGGCCGAGACGGCGCTCAACCGCTGGGGCACGCCGGAGGACGTGGCCGCGTCGGCGGCCTTCCTGGCCTCAGCCGATGCGTCGTTCATCACCGGCGAGCTCCTCATCGTCGCTGGTGGGCGTGGCATGCACTGAGGTGGACGAGCGAGAGGACCTCGTCGCCACGTACCTGGCCGAGCTGCCCGCGGATCGCGCCAGGGAGGCGGCCGAGGCGTTCGCCACCGGTCAGAGCATCGGCACGTGGGTGCCCGTGCCGGGCATCAGCGAGCGCATGCGCCGGTTGCACGGGGCGCAGGTCGTGGAGGTCCGCCGCGACGACCCGCAGGTCGAGGTGGCCGGCGAGCCCATCGGCTCCCGCTGGCTGCTCCGCGTGCGCTTCCCGACCGTCAATTTCGGACCCCAGTTCCCGATGCTCCTGAGCACCCTCATCGGCAACGACCCGTCCACCTCGCTGGCCTGCCGGCTCATCGACATCGAGCTGCCCGCGGCCTACGAGGCGGCCTTCCCCGGCCCCCGCTGCGGCATCGCCGGCTGGCGGCGCATCACCGGCGTGGGGGATCGGCCGCTGCTCCTGAACATGATCAAGCCCTGCACGGGCTATTCGCCGGCCGTGGGGGCCGGCCTGGTCGAGCAGACGGCGCGGGGTGGCGCCGACCTGATCAAGGACGACGAGCTCCTCGGCGACGCGCCGTTCAACCACGTGGCCGAGCGCGCGCGGGTGTATCGCGAGCGCCTGGAGCGTGTGGCGGAGGAGACCGGCCACCGCGCCCGCTACATCGCCAACGTGACCAGCCGGGCCATCCACCTCGTCGACACGGCCCGCGCCGCCGTGGACGCTGGTGCAGACGCGTTGATGGTCAACGCCCTGGCGCTGGGCCTGGACCCCCTCCAGGCCCTGGCCGAGAGCGATATCGGCGTGCCGATCCTGATCCACACCGCCATCGCCGAGGTGCTGACCGGCGGCGCCAGCACGGGCATCGGCCAGGCGCTCCTCTTCGGCAAGCTGCTGCCCCTGGCGGGGGCCGATGCGGTCTTCACCACGACCCCGTACGCTCGTCGACCCTTGCGGCAGGGCATCTTCGACCACACCGTCGCCTGGCTCCGCACCTCGCGGGGCGACGCGCACCGGCCGTCCATGCCGATGCTCGCCGGCGGGCTCACCGTGGCCATGATCGAGCCGCTCATCCGCCAGACGGGCCACGACGTGATCCTGGGCGTGGGCGGCGCCATCCAGGGTCATCCCGACGGCGCCGAGGCCGGGGCTCGCGCCGTCCGCCTCGCCATCGACGCGGCCGTCCTGGCGACGGCCGCCCCTACGTCGGATCGGGGCGGCCGCGATGGCTGAGGGTCACCCGGATCCGGGCAGCCCGGCGGGGCGGCCCATCGAGCAGTCGCGACGGCGCGCCGCGGTCGGGCGCCAGATGGCGGCCAGCAAGCAGAGCGTGCCGCACTTCTACGTCAGCACGGAGATCGGCATGGACGGCCTGCTCGACGCGCTCCGCGGCCTGGCCGCGTCGGGCGGGCCGCGCATCTCGGTGACCGCCTGCCTCGTGCGGGCGCTGACGGAGACGCTGCTGGAGCAGCCGATCTTCAATGCCAGCTGGACACCGGAGGGCGGCCGGATGCACGACACGGTGCACATGGGCATCGCCATCGCCCTGGAGGACGGCCTGCTGGCCCCCGCCCTCCTCGACTGCCAGGCGCTCGACCTGCGCCAGACGGCTGCGGCCCTCGACGACCTGGTCGCACGCGCGCACGCGGGCCGGCTGCGGGCCTCGGAGATGGGGTCGGCCACGTTCACCCTCTCCAACCTGGGCATGTTCGACGTGACGAGCTTCGCCGCGATCGTCATCCCGCCGCAGGTGGCCATCCTGGCCACGGGGCGAGCCGTGCGTCGCCCGGTCGTGACCGGCGACACCATCGCCGTGCGTTCGGTCATGACGGCCACCATCTCGGCCGACCACCGGGCCGTCGACGGGGCCCAGGCGGCGCGCTTCCTGGGCGCCCTGAAGGGTCGCCTTGAGGCGTTCAACCTGGACCCGGACGCCGCCGGGCCGGATGCGGCCTGAGGGTCAGATGAGAGCGTTCATCTTCGACCTGGACGGCACCCTCGTGGACACCGTCTATGGCCACGTCCTGGCCCTCCAGATGGCCCTCGCGGAGGCCGGCCTGGAGGTCCCGGGATGGCGCATCCATCGCCGTATCGGCATGAGCGGCGGCCTGTACACGCGGGAGCTGGCCCGCGAGACGGGACGCTCGCTCACCCCCGAGGAGCAGACGCTGCTGCAGCGGCGACAGGGCGAGATCTACCGCGACCTGATGCCCCAACGGCCACCGCTGCCCGGCGCCCGCGAGCTCGTGGGGTGGCTGCGGGACAACCACGTGCCGTTCGGCATCGCGACCTCCGGGCGGCGCCCGGACATCGACGCGTCGCTGGACGTGCTGGGCCTGCCCGACGGCCTCGTGATCATCCACCGCGACGACGTCCTGCGGGCCAAGCCCGAGCCGGACCTCTTCCTGGCCTGCCAGGAGCGCATGGGCGTGCGGCGGGAGGACGTCTACGTGGTGGGCGACGCGGTCTGGGACCTGCTTGCCGCCCGCCGCGCCGGCATGCTCGGGGTGGGGCTGCTGAGCGGCGGGTACTGCATGGACGACCTGACCCGGGCGGGCGCGTTCCGTGTCTATCGCGACCCCGCTGAGCTGCTCGACTCACTCGATGAACTGGGGGTCGCGCCGGCCGGCTGAGCCCCTCCCACCTGGATGCCCGGAGGTGATCCGATGCCTATCGTCCCGACCAAGGAGATCCTGGACCGCGCCTTCGCCCAGCGCTACGGCGTGGCCGCCATCAACGTCATCAACGACCTGACGATGGAGGCCGTCCTGGCCGCCGCCGAGGAGCTCCGCGCGCCGATCATCGTCCAGACGTCCGTCAAGCACGTGAAGATGACCGGGGTCGACGCGATGTTCGCCATGTGGACGGCCTACGCCAGCCGCGTCACGGTCCCGGCCGCCCTGCACCTGGACCACTGCCCCGAGCGCGACGTCATCACGGCCTGTCTCGACCGGGGCTGGAATTCCGTCCTCTTCGACGCCAGCAAGCTGTCGGTCGAGGAGAACGAGCGCCAGTGCGTGGAGGTCGTGGCCGAAGCCCGTCGCCACGGCGCCGACGTGGAGGGCGAGATCGAGGGTTTCAAGCGGACCGAGGAGATGACCGGCGACGAGGCGGAGCACGTCCAGTCGCTCGACACCGTCGTCGAGTTCATCCGCACCACGGGCGTCGACGTCTTCGCCCCGGCCATCGGCAACGCCCACGGCACCTACAAGACGGCACCCCACCTCGACGCACAACGGGTGAGCGACATCGTCGCCGCGACCGGCCTGCCGGTCGCCCTGCATGGCGGCACGGGCATGTCGCCCGAGCAGTTCCGGGACCTCATCGCGCGCGGCTGCGCCAAGGTGAACATCAGCACCGCGCTCAAGATCGCGTACATGAAGTCGGGCTACGACTTCATGACGGAGCACCCGGGCGACTACGACCCGCCCAAGCTCTTCGCCGCTCAGCGCGAAGCGGTCATGGAGATGGCCCGGTACCACATCCGCGCCTTCGGCAGCGAGGGGAAGGCCTGGACATGAGGGCCCTCATCTTCGACTGCGACGGCGTGCTGGCCGATACCGAGCGGTACGGCCACCTGCCGGCCTTCAACCAGACCTTCGCCGAGTTCGGCCTGCCCCTCCGCTGGTCGGAGGAGGAGTACGGCCGCAAGCTGCAGATCGCCGGCGGTAAGGAGCGCATGGGCAGCGAGCTGACGCCCGCCTTCGTGGCCGCCAACAGCCTGCCCGCCGACCCAGAGGCCCTGGCCGCGCTCGTCGCGACGTGGCACAAGCGCAAGACCGCCATCTACACCGAGATGGTCGCCGCCGGGGCGCTGCCGCCGAGGCCCGGCGTGACCCGGATCATCGGGGCGGCGCAGGACGCCGGCTGGCGCCTGGCGGTTGCGTCGACGTCCGCCGAGCCGTCCGTGCGGGCCATCCTGGACGCGGCCGCCGGCCCGGCCCGAGCCGCGCGCTTCGATGTCGTCCTGGCCGGCGACTGCGTGGCCCACAAGAAGCCGGCGCCCGACATCTACCTCCTGGCCGTCGAGCGGCTGGGCGTGGACCCGTCAGCCGTCCTGGTCATCGAGGACTCGCGCAACGGCCTGGAGGCCGCCGCCGCCGCCCGGCTGCGCTGCCTGGTGACGGTCAACGGCTACACCGAGCACGAGGACTTCGGCGAGGCCGTGCTGGTGGTCTCGTCACTCGGTGACCCGGGCGGCGAGCAGACGACGGTCCTGGCCAACCGCTCGGCCGCGACGCCGGCCGGGTTCGTGACGCTCCAGGACCTGGAGGCCTGCCTCGGCGGCTGAGCCGTCGCTCAGGGGTAGACGGCCGTCGGCTCCATGAAGTCGTGGTCAGAGGGCCAGCAGGGCCCGCGCGGTCGGTGCGTCCGTGATCAGGGTGTGGATGCAACCGGTCTGGGTCGCCCCGGCGATGGCGGCCACCTTGGACAGGCCGGCGGCCACGGCGACGACCGTCGGGATGCCCGCCAGCTGGTCCCAGCCAAGGGCGATCGTCCGCCGGTCGAGCAGCCGCACCGGCCGGCCTTCCGCGGTGAAGAAGCGGCTGTTCAGGGTCCCGACCGCCCCGTCGCGCAGCAGCTGCTCGCGATCGGCCTCGGACAGGGCGCCGACGCGGATGAGGGTGGCGTCGAGGCCCATCGACCCGATGCCCACCAGGGCCAGCTCGCAGCGGGCGGCTTCCTCCAGGGCGGTCCGGATGGCGCTGTCGGACATCAGGGCGGCATGGATGCGCTCGCTGTCGACGATCGCCGGTGCGTGCAGGTACTTGACGCGGCTGCTGGGGTACAGCTGGGCCAGGTGACGCACCAGCTCGTGCCCCTGGTTGCCGGGCTCGACGTCGGCCAGGCCGCCCGTCAGCTGGCTGATGCTGAGGTCCGAAACGGCCCGCGGCTGCAGGAAGCGCACCACGCCGGCCAGCGTCTGGCCCCAGGAGATGCCCACCCGCATCCCTGTGTGCAGGAGGCTGCCGATGTGGTCGGCCGCGAGCGCGAACAGCGCGTCGGGGCCCTCGCCCTCCGGCGCCAGCACGAGGGCCCGATCCAGCCCGAAGCGGGCGGCCAGCTCGCGGCCCAGGTCGACGTGATGGCGGCGCGGCGGGCGGATCTCGACGTGGACGATGCCCTCGTCGCGCGCCCGCTTGAGATAGCGCGACACGGTCGACGGGCTCAGGCCCAGGTCGGCCGCGATCTGGGCCTGGTTCCGGCCGTGGAGGTAGAACGCGGCGGCCACGGCGATGAGCTGCTCGGCGGTGTGGGTCTCGCCGGCCAGGCCGCGCGCTTTCATCTCGTCGCTCCCATGACGCAACGCCCGGGTCGGCCGAGTCGGCCGCGGCGCAATATCGTGCACGCAATCCCTTGACGGCGCTAGCATATTCTTGCTGGGCGGTGGCGCCATGGGCAAGGCGACGTTGCCCTCACGTCCGCCGGCGACAGCCGCGACGTGCTCGTCGAAAGCCCTTTGTCCATCCCCACGCGCCTGATCCAGCGCGGCTCCGGCGAGCTTGCGCCGTGGCCGCTACCCACCGCCGGCACGTGAGGGCCGACCAACCAGATCGGAGGAGAGGCTTGTGAGCACACCACGCGAAGTCGCCGAGTCGTACTGGGCCGCTGAGTGCCGGCGCGACATCGATGGCGTCATGGCCCACTACCAGGAGGACGCGACCTACCAGGACGGGGCCGGCCTCCTCCGCGGGCAGGCGGCGATCCGCCAGTACTACGAGGCGTCCGTGCGCGACTACCCCGGCCTCACGGTGGAGATCCTGCGCGAGTTCCCGGCCACGCCGGACACCTCCGCGTTCGAGGTGGACGCGGTGCTCACGGACCACCACGGCGCGCGATCGCGCATCCAGGGGTTGATCGCGATCACGGTCCGGGGCGGGAGGATGGCCGCGATCCGCTGTTACGAGGATCCGCTCAAGCCGGCGTAGCCCGTGCCCCCGGCGCGGGGTGGGCCTGGATGTGGCGCCGGACCCGCTCGACGGCCGCCGGCGATGGCGGCTCAGGCAGCAGCCCGTCGGGGAGCGCCTCGCCGCTCAGCCACGCCTCGACCATGCGGATGTGCAGTTCGCTCCGCCACAGGAACCACGCGTGCCCCAGGCGGGGCACGAACCGCGCCGTGGCGTGGGGCAGCAGCGTGGCCAGCGCCGCGTTGGAGGCCCGCCCATTCTCGCGCTCCCCGGCCACCAGGAGCGTGGGGCAGGGTGCTCGCAGCGTGGCGGCCCAGACCGGGGCGGTGTAGCCCTCGCGCCACGCTCGCCTGAAGGCGCCCGGGGTCGCCGAGCGGAGCGCCATCCCCAGGGAACGCATGCCGACCATCCCCAGGGCCGCCGAGGCGATCTCGGTGCCGACGAAGGGCGAGGCGAGGATGGCGAGGGCGACGACCAGGGGATCCATCCGCTCGCGAAGGACCGACGCGCCATCGATGACGACCCTGTCCAGGACCTCGGGGTGGCGGGCGAGCAGGGCCAGGAGCACCGAACCGCCGTAGGAGAGGCCGACGACATGGGCGCGATGGGCGGCCAGGCGGGTGTCGA
>DASPUH010000096.1:0-28683 GCA_035622975.1 Candidatus Sulfotelmatobacter sp. | reverse complement strand
GCCCGTGCGCTTCATGCAGCCGCCCGGCACGCCGTCGTTCTGGGATCTGCTGCGGCGCAAGGTGGAGCTGCTTCCGCCGTGAGCCGCTGGGGGCCGCCGGGGGCCGGACCCACGCGCACGGTCGGACCGCCCGCGTACCAGGCAGCCGTGGCGGCCTACCTGGTCTACCTCCGCGTCGAACGAGGCCTCTCGGCGCGCACGCGTGCCGCCTATGCCGCCGACCTGCGCGCCTTCGCCGCCGCTGCGCCGGGCGGCGGCGCGTGGCCGTGGTCCAGCTCGGTCGAGCCGGCACGGCAGTACCTCTCGAGCCTGGGCGACCCGCCCGCGCCGCTCCGTCCCGCCACGCGGCGGCGACGCGCCGCGGCGATCCGCGCCTTCTACCGCTTCGCCTTCGCCGAGGGCCTCATCGACGCCGACGTCGCCGGTCGCCTGGACCTGCCTCGCCCCGGTCGCCGCCTGCCGGACCCCCTCGCGGCTGACGAGGTGGAGCAGCTGCTCGAGGCCAGCATCGGGGACGACCCGGCGGCGTTGCGCGATCACGCGCTCCTGGAACTGCTCTACGCGTCCGGCCTGCGCGTCGGCGAGGCGACCGCCCTGGACCGCCAGGACCTCTCCATGGAGGGCGGCTACGTGCGTGTCATCGGCAAAGGCGATCGCGAGCGGCTGGTCCCCGTCGGCGACCCGGCCCTGGCGGCCCTGGCGGTCTACGAGGCGTCAGCGCGTGCGGCCTGGCTGCCCGGTGCGGCGGGCCTGCCGCGTGGCGGACCGCTGTTCGTGTCCCGCCGCGGCCGCCGGATGGGCCGCATGGCCGCCTGGCGCGCCGTCCAGGCGGCGGCACGACGGGCCGGGCTGCAGGGGCACGTGACTCCGCATACGCTTCGTCACAGTTTCGCCACGCACCTGCTGGAGGGCGGCGCGGACCTGCGCGTGGTCCAGGAGCTGCTGGGACATGCCAGTATCAGCACCACGCAGCTGTACACCCATCTGACCGGGGAACGGATCAAGCAGGTCTACGCCCGCGCCCACCCCCGCGCCTGACGGAGGGAGAACCGCCTGATGCGTTATGCCGACACCCTGCTGGCCGACGGCGAGGTCGTCGTCTTCCGCTCGCGCCAGCACGCCCTCGCCCTGCTCCTGGACGCCCGCTACGCACTGGTGGCGTGGGCCGTCACGATCGTGGCCGTCATCCTGCTCGCCGTCGTCCAGCCCGAGAGCGGCAGCGCGGTGCTGAACGTCCTGAGCTGGCTCGGCATCGTCAGTTTCGTGGTCGGTCTGGGGCTCTTCCTGCTGCAGGCGTGGCGCTGGTCGGCGCAGGACTACGTCATCACCAACCGGCGCGTGCTGAAGGTGGACGGCGTGCTCAACAAGCATGCCGGTGACAGCTCGCTGGAGAAGATCAACGATGCGATCCTGGACCAGAACCTGCTGGGCCGGCTGCTGGGCTACGCCGATCTCAACATCCTGACGGCGGCCGAGGACTCCAAGATCGACGACTACCACATGCTGGCCCGCCCGACCGAGTTCAAGCGCCAGATGCTCAACGCCAAGAACCTGCTCGACGACGAGGCGGCGCGCCGCCTGCCGTCGCCGCCGGTGGGTGCCGTGGTCGCTTCCCAGCCGGCCGCAGCGCCCCCCCCGCCGGCTGATCCGGCGTCGGTCACGCGGACGCTTGGCGAGTTGAAGACGCTGGTCGACCAGGGCGCCATCACCCAGCAGGAGTACGACGCCAAGAAGGCCGATCTCCTGGGCCGGCTGTAGCGATCACGAGCATGGGTGACATCCTGACCCCGGAGGCGATCTTCCGGGACGTCGTCCTGGGGGCGGTGTTCCTCCTCGTGGCGTTCCCCATCCATGAGTTCTCGCACGCCTGGATGGCTAACCGCCTGGGGGACAGCACGGCCCGCTACCTGGGCCGGCTGACACTGGATCCGATCGCTCATTTCGATCCGATGGGCGGCGGCCTGCTGCTGCTGTCGCTCATCGGGAGCGGCGGCACGTTCGCCGTGGGTATGGCCAAGCCGACGCCGGTCAACCCCTCCAACCTGCGCGGCGGCCGCCAGGGCGAGATGAAGGTCGCCCTGGCCGGACCGGTCTCCAACCTCATCCTGGCGGCCGTCGGGTCGCTGCTCATCCGCGTCATCGCCGCGGTCCCCGCGCTGACCGACCTGGCCGTGGGCAACGAAGCCGGCCGTCTCCTGTTCGGCGCGCTCGAGACGTTCGTGCTCATCGACATCGTGCTCTTCATCTTCAACCTGATCCCCGTCCCGCCCCTCGACGGGTGGACGGTGCTGCGCGGCCTCGTCCCGCCGCAGGTCGCCTGGGACATGACCCGCGTCCAGGCCCAGGTCGGGCTGTACGGCTTCCTGATCGTCTTCGTGCTGATCCTGTTCGGCGGGACGACGTTCCTGTCGCCGATCCTGGGCGGCATCTTCACGGTGCTGACCGGGCTGTCGTACTGATGGGCCTGCCGTCGTCGTGAGCTCCTGGTGGTGGCAGCGCAGTCGCCAGGCGGTGCGCCACGTGACGGCCCGCGTGTCGGCTCGAGAGCTCGGCGCGCTTGGCACGTGGCTCACACCCGAGCAGCTGCGGCTCTTCCTGACGATGCCGCCCGCTGACCGGCGGCACGGCCTGGACGTCGTCGCCGCTCTGGGCGCGGCTGGCCACGACGATCCGGACCTGCGCCTGGCCGGCCTCCTGCACGACGTGGCCAAGGGTCCGACGGTGCGCCTGTGGCACCGCGTCGCCTGGAGCCTCGGCGAACGCTACGGCCCGCGCATGCAGCGGACCCTGGGCGCCCTGCCCGGCTTCGGTGCGCCATTCGAGCGGCTTCGCGACCACGCGGATCGCTCCGCCGAGCTGGCCCTGGCGGCGGGGTGTTCGACCCGCACCGCGGCCCTCATCCGCGCCCAGGTCGGGCCGCTGGACCCGGCCTCGGGGGTCGACCCGCGTCTGGGCGAGGCGCTGCGCCTGGCGGACGAGGCCAACTGACCATGTCGCCCGAGCTCGCCCCGGTTGCCGCGACGACCGTCCCCGCTACCGCTGTCCGCTTCATCGACGAGCCCCGCCCGGAGTTCGCCACGCTGGTCCAGGTGGCCAGCTTCGACGGGCCGCTGGGGCTGCTGCTGACGCTCATCGAGCAGCGCCAGCTGGACATCCTCACCGTCCCGCTGGGCGATCTCGCCGGGGCCTACCTGGAGGCGCTGGCCGCCCTGCCCGGCGAGCGGCTGCCGCACCTGAGCACGTTCGTGAGCGTCGCCGCCCACCTCATCCTGATCAAGTCCCGCGCCATGCTGCCGGCCGCGCCGCAGCCGGAGCCGGCCACCGAGGACGTGCCTGATCCGGAAGCCGAGCTTCGCGCGCGCCTCCTGATCTATCGCCGCTTCCGTGACGCCGGGGCACGTCTGGGGGCGCTGCTGGAGGGGCCTGCGCGACTCTTCCACCGCGAGGGGACCGTGGCCACGGCCGATGCGCTGCTGGCGGCCCGCCTGGCCCCAGCGCCGCCGATGGACCCGCATCGCCTCGTGGATGCCCTCGCCGCGCTGGTGACGATCGCGCCGCCGCCGGTCGACCCGCCGCAGGTGCTGGCCCGCACCGTGACGCTCGCCGAGCGGGCGGCGGCCATCCGCTCCGCGCTGGCCGGTGCGCCGGCCATCGTCCTGCAGGAGCTCCTGGGCACGGGACGGGATCGCGTCTTCATGGCGGTCACGTTCCTGGCCCTCCTTGAGCTCGTCAAGCGCCGCGAGGTGGTGGCTGTGCAAGCCGTGCCGTGGGGGCCCATCGAATGTCGTCTTGCGAGCCCGTCCGGGCGGACCGCCGGGCCGGCCGACGCATGAGCGCCGACACCATGGACCTCGACCCCCAGGAGGCGGCGGCGCTGGGCCGCCTCGTCGGCGCCGCACCGGGACCGGGCGCCGCCGACCTGTCGGTCGAGGAGCTGGAGGCGTTGCTGTTCGTGGCCGAACGCCCGCTCGCCCGCCGCGAGATCGCGGCCATCGCCGGCGTGGATGCCGAAACGGTCGATGCCCGACTGGGGGACCTCGAGGTGGCCCTGCGAAACCGAGGCATCCGCCTGGTCAGCGACGCCGAGGCCGTGCAGCTCACCACGGCCCCCCAGGCCGGCGGGCTGATCGCCCGCTACGTGGGCAGCGATCCGGCCCGCCTGTCGGCGGCCGGCCTGGAGACGCTCGCGATCGTGGCCTACCGCCAGCCGGTCACCCGCGGCCTGATCGAGCGGATCAGGGGCGTCGACTCGGACTACGTCGTCCGTGCGCTGCTGCACCGGCGCCTCATCCGTGAACAGGGCCGCGCCGACACGCCCGGCCGCCCGTACCTGTACGGCACGACGTTCGAGTTCCTGGAGCGCTTCGGACTCACGTCGCTGGCCGACCTTCCGCCGCTCGAAGCCGAGGTGGCGGGGTTCCTGGTCGCCCAGGATCGCGCCGCGGAGGGCGATGATCCGGCGGGCGCCGCCGATGCCTGAGGCCCGGCTGCAGAAGGTCCTCGCCGACGCGGGCGTCGCCTCCCGCCGTGGGGCGGAGGCCCTCATCGTCGCCGGGCGTGTCACGGTCGACGGCGCCCCGGCTCACCTCGGCGAGCGCGTCGACCCGCGGGCGGCCCGCATCCTGGTCGACGGACGACCGCTCCGTGCTCCGGCCGGCCACGTCTACCTGGCCCTCAACAAGCCGTTCGGGGTGACGAGCACGGTCCGCGACCGCCACGCGACGCGGACGGTCGTGGATCTCGTGCCGCCCGCGGTCCTGGCCCGGGCCGGGCGGGTGTACCCGGTGGGCCGCCTGGATCGCGACTCCGAAGGCCTCCTGCTGTTGACCAACGACGGCGACTGGTCGCAGCGGGTGGCCCATCCCCGCCACGAGCTCGCCCGTGAGTACGCCGTCCAGGTGGCGGTGCCCCTTGATGGCGGCCGGATCGCCGCGCTGCGCCAGGGCATCGCGCTGGACGAGGGCGTGGCCCGCGTCGACGACATCCGACCGGCGACTGCGGCCGAGACGGCCAAGCTGGCCGCCTCGCTCGCCCCGCCACCGAGCCCGGAGGGGTGGTACCGCGTCACGATCGCCCAGGGCTGGCGTCGCCAGTTGCGCCGCATGTTCGCCGCTGTCGGCGTCCCGGTGCACCGCCTCGTGCGGGTGCGCATCGGCTCGCTGTGGCTGGCGGGTTTGGCGCCGGGTGAGACCCGCGAGCTCGAACCGGGGGAGATCCGCCGCCTGGGTGGCCCGAGCGCGGGCGGCACACCGGGCGCGACCGCGCCTCGCGCGACGGCCCGGGCCGGCCTGATCGTGAGCCTGGACGGCCCCGCCTCGAGCGGCAAGAGCACCGTGGGTGCCGCCGCGGCGGTCCGCCTGGGCTACCGCTTCTGCGACACCGGGCTGCTGTACCGGGCGCTGACCTGGGTCGCGCTGCACCGCAGGACCGCCCTCGACGATGGTGACGCCCTGGCCGCCCTCGTGCCCGAGGTGGCGCTCGCGCCGGACGACCACGGCGGTCTGACCCGGGTCACGGCCGATGGGGTGGACGTGACCGACGCGGTCCACGACACAGGGGTCGACCGCCACGTCAGCCAGGTGGCGCAGTACCCCGCTGTGCGGGCGGCGCTGCAGCCCGTCCAGCGGGCCATCGCCGCATCCGGGCGCATCATCATGGCTGGTCGCGACATCGGGACCGCGATCCTCCCCGACGCGGACCTCAAGCTGTACCTGGACGTGAGCGTCGAGGAGCGGGCCAGCCGCCGCATCGCCCAGCGCGCGCTGGATCCCCGCGGCGCGTCCGCGGTGGCGGTCCTGGCCGACCTGCGCCGGCGGGACGCCCTGGACAGCCAGCGGGCGGTCGGGCCCCTCCGCGTGCCGGCTGGAGCGGTGATCGTGCGCAGTGACGGACGGTCGTTCGACCAGACCGTCCGCAGCGTGGTCGCCCGCGTCCGGGCCGCCGAGCGGGCGGGAGCCGGGCGTGACGGCTGAACGGGGCCCGGTGCGCGTTCTGCGCTCGACGAGCCCGTTCCTGCGGCTCGCGTCGCTGGTCCTGCGGGGCGTGTTCGGGTCCGTGGCGCGCATACGCTACGAGGGGCCGGCGACGTTGCCCCGGGTGGGGCCCCTGCTGCTCGTCGCCAACCACACCAGCAACATCGACCCGCCGCTCGTCGCGGCCTGGCTCCAGCCGCGACTCGGCCGGCCCATCCAGTTCCTGGCCAAGGAGCAGCTGTTCGTGCCCGCCCTCCGGCCGCTCCTGGACCACGCCGGGGCCATCCTCGTGCGGGCCGGTGGCAGTGACGTGCAGGCCTACCACGACGCGCTCATGGTGCTGCGTGGCGGGGGCATCGTGGGCCTCTTCCCGGAGGGCACGCGCAGCCTGGACGGGCGCCTCGGCGAGGCACATCCGGGGGTCGCCCTGCTGGCCCTGCGGGCCGGCGTGCCGATCCTGCCGGTGGGCATCTCCGGGGCGCAGCGCTTCCTGCCGCGGGAAGGGCGCGTCCCGGCCTTCGGCAGCCGCATCACGATCCGGGTGGGTGAGCCGTTCGCCATCGGCGACGCCCCGAGCGACGCTGGCGCGACGACTGCCGCTGGACGGCGCCGGCGGACGGAGGCGGCGACGACCGGGATCATGACCCGCCTCGCCGCGCTGCTGGAGCCGGCGCAACGGGGGCGGTGGGGTGCCGCGCCGGCCGCATCCCGGTCGGCGGTGGCCGAATCGGGTCCTTGACAGCGCTCTGGTGACCTGCCTAGATGGCCGGCCAGGACCGAGCACGCCCAAGAGGTCACCGTGGACGAGACACCGCAGCAGCCAGCTTCACCCCCCACGCCGGCCGCTACGCCGGAGGACATGCCCGGATGGGCCGCGCCCCAGCTGCCGCCCGCCGGAGGGCCGCCCGTGGCGCCGACCGGCGCCGTGGCCCCGCCGCAGGCGCCGCCTCGGGCACGGTCGACCTCGTCGCTGGGCCGGTTCCGCGGCCTCCTCGTCCTTCTCGCCATCGCCGTGGTGGTGGTCGTCGTGGGCGTCGTCTTCCGTGACCGGATCACGGGCAACGCCGGCAGCCTGCAGGTCGGCGACTGCTTCGACCTTCCCGCCGGTGCCGCCGCCTCCTCGAGTGTCGGCGACGTGCAGCATCATCCGTGCACGGAGGCGCACGGCGGCGAGGTCTTCGCGGTCCTGACCTATCCGGCCACAGCTAGTGACACGTACCCGCCCACGGACGCCTTCGATGCCTTTGCCGCCGACCAGTGCTCGTCGAGCTTCCAGACCTACACGGGCATCTCGTACGATGCCACCACGAGCCTCGCTGCGGGCTACTTCTTCCCCCTCGACAGCGGCTGGGCGAACGGGGATCGGACGGTGATCTGCTACCTCATGGACGCCGGCGGGCAGCCGCTCACCCGCTCCATGAAGTCGGCCGCGCCCTAGGACCCGCAGGGGCCCCGGCGGGGGCGTGCCATACTCGAACGCGAGATGGCACGGGTCGAGCAGGTCCTCATCGCCAAGCGCACGGGCTTCTGCTACGGCGTGCGCGAGGCCATCGACTACGCCAGGCTGGCGGCCGCCCAGGGCAAGCGCACCCACACGCTGGGGCAGGTGGTGCACAACACCGGCGTCATCGCCGAGCTCGATGCGCAGGGCATCCACGCCGTCGAGACGCTGGGTCAGGTGGAGTCGGGCGCGGCCATCGTGATCCGCGCCCACGGCGTCACGCCGGAGACGATGGCCGAGGCGCAGGGGCGCGGCCTGGAGGTCATCGACGGCACCTGCACCTGGGTCCTGCAGGAGCAGAAGGAGATGGAGCGCCTCGTCGAGGACGGTTACACGATCGTGCTGCTGGGCACGCCCAACCATCCCGAGACGGTGGGCCTGCTGGGCTTCGCCCCGGACGCCATCGTGGTCGACGAGCAGGCGGAATGGGAGCGCATCCCGCGCCGCAAGCGGATGGCGCTGATCAGCCAGTCGACCCAGCCGCCCTGGAAGTTCGAGCAGCTGGCCGCGTTCCTGGTCTCGCGCAGCCACGAGCTGAAGATCATCAACACCGTCTGCCCGGTGACCATCCGCCGCCAGGAGGACACCATGGAACTGGCCCGGCGGGTCGGGCAGATGGTGGTGGTAGGCGGCCGCAGCAGTGCCAACACGCGCGAGCTGACGCGCCTCTGCGAGATCGCCGGTACGCCGGTCGTGCAGATCGAGGCAGCCGCCGACCTGACCGATGCGGGAGCCTTCGGCGAGGCCCGTGTCGTCGGCGTCTCGGGCGGCACGAGCACGCCGATCGAGGACCTGGAGGCGGTCGCGGCGCGGATCTACGAGCTGGCCGGCACACCCGCCGTGCAGGTCGACGCGCGGCGCCTGGCGCGCGAGGCGCTCGAGGCCGTGGCTGAGCCGGCCTATCGCAGCTCCTCCATCGGCGGCCTACGGCCCCGCGACATCGCCGGCGCCGCCTGACGGTGGCGCCCCGTCGCTCAGCGCGCCGGCGGGCCGGCGCGCCGGACCGGACCGCGCCGCTGGAAGGCCTCCCCGTCGTGGCCCTGGTCGGCCGTCCAAACGTGGGCAAGAGCACGCTCTTCAACCGCATCGTCGGGGAGCGCACCGCGATCGTGGAGGACCGGGCCCGCACGACGCGTGACCGCCTGTACGCCGTGGCGGAATGGAACGGCCGACGGTTCATCGTCGTCGACACGGGCGGCCTGGAGCGGCGCCCGGGGGACCAGCTGGAGGCCAAGGTCCAGGAGCAGGCGCGGCTGGCCATCACGGAGGCGGACGTCATCGTGCTGGTGGTCGACGCGGCCGCCGGCGAGACGCCGGCCGACCAGGAGGCCGCCGAGCTGCTGCGGCGTTCCCGCGTGCCCATCCTGGTGGCGGTCAACAAGGCCGACAGCGAGCGGCTGGAGGCGCAAGGGGCGGAGTTCAACCGCCTGGGCTGGGACGAGGTCTATGCCCTCAGCGCGCTGCATGGACGCGGCACCGGCGACCTCATGGACGCGGTCGTGTGGGCCCTGCCGCCCGAATCGAGTGCCGAGGCGGCCCGCAAGGCCCGGGAGGCGGAGGCCGCCGCCGCGGCGGAGGATGAGGCCGACTTCGGGATCGCCGCCCCGGCCGCCACGCCGGAGCTGCCCGCCGCCGCCTGGGACGCACGGGTCGCCGTCGACGAGGCGGCGCGCGGCCCGATCAGCATCGCCATCGTGGGGCGGCCCAACGTCGGCAAGAGCTCGCTGCTCAATGCGCTGCTGGGCCACGAGCGCGCCATCGTGAGCGAGACCGCGGGCACGACCCGTGACGCGATCGACACCACTCTGGAGTGGCACGCGCAGGCGCTGCGGCTCATCGACACCGCCGGCATCCGCCGGCGTGGCAAGGTCGCCGGCGGACCCGCCGCCGAGCGCTACTCCAGCCTGCGGGCCCTGAAGGCCATCGGCCGGGCCGACGTGGCGATCCTCGTGCTGGACGCCGTCGACGGCCTGACGGCCCAGGACGCCCACGTGGCGGGCTACGTCGTGGAAGAGGGCAAGGGCCTCGTCGTGGCCGTCAACAAGTGGGATCTGGTGACCGCGAAGACGGACCGGACGTTCGACGAGTTCGCTGCGCGACTGCGAGCCCAGGCCCCGTTCCTGGACTTCGCCCCGGTCGTCTCCATCAGCGCCCGCACCGGCCAGCGGGTGGAGCGGGTCCTGGAGCTGGCCGTGGACATCGCGGCCGAACGCCGCCGTCGCGTCCCCACGGCGGAACTCAACCGCGTGGTCGCCGAGGCCACCTTCCGCCAGACGCCGCCGATGGTCAAGGGCAAGCGCCCCAAGGTCCTGTTCGCCACGCAGGCGACCGTGGCGCCGCCGACCTTCGTCTTCTTCGCCCGCGACGCGGATCGGGTGCACTTCAGCTACCGCCGCTATCTGGAGAACGAGCTGCGGACCCGTTTCGGCTTTGACGGCACGCCGCTCCGCCTCGTCTTTCGCGAGCGGTCCAAGGTGGAGCTGCCGCGGCTGCGCCGGTCCGGCGCCCCGGGGCGGCCACGTCGCGCGGCGCAGGCGGTGCGCGGCGCGCCGGCCCGCCCTCGCCGCGGGCCTTGACGGCGGCGTCCGCTCCGTACCCCACTCAACCGCACCGCGCGGTGTGGACCGTCAACGGAACATGGTCCGGCGGGGGGCGCAAATGGTCCGCGTCGTGTGCGGCCGTCTACACTCGGCTCCGGACTCATCCCTCCATCGCGGAGACCGTTCGTCAACGCCAATGCCGACCGATGCCGTCATCACCGTCCTCATCGTGGCGATCGTCGCCAACCTGGTCATCATGGGGTTGCTCGTGCTGAACTTGTGGGTCCGGCGCCGCCATGCGCCCGAATCGCTGGCGACCCAGGAGTCGCGCCCGACCGCCGGCGGGCCGGCCGCGGAAGTGGGCCAGATGGCAGATGCCACGCGTTTGGAGCGGGCCATCTCGGGTCCCCGTCTGGAGGCGTACGGCCCGGCTGGACCGGAGGCCGCCGCGGCACCGGCCGTCGCCTCGCCCGCCGAACCGGCACCCGCGCCGCCCGCCGCCGCCCCGGAACCGCCTCCGCCGGCACCGACACCTCCTGCGCCCGCGCCCGCCATGGTCGCGTCGCCGCCGGTCCCGGCGGATGAGGAGATCGCCCCGGACGCGCCCGGCTTCGAGCTCCAGGCGCCCCTGGACCAGCTGCATGATCCGGTCACCGGCCTCGACAGCGCGTTCGCCTGGGACCGCCACATCCGCGAGGAGGCCGTGCGGCTCCGCCGCTATGGTCGCCCGTTCGCCATCGTGTTCGCCGAACTGGATGGTCTCGATCGCCTCGCCGACCGCGTCGGTGCCAGTGCGGCGGGCCGGATCGTGCCGGCGATCGGCCAGGTGCTCAAGCGCCAGGCCCGTGCGGTCGACGTCATCGCTCGCGTCGGCCCGGCCCGGTTCGCCGTGCTCCTCCCCGAGACCGACGAGGTTCGCGCCATCAACTACGTCGAGCGCGTCCGCGCCGCATGCGACGTGTGGCTTCAGGCCGGCGCCGTGGCCCTGCAGCTTTCGTTCGGCTGGGCCAGCCCCGGTCCGGAGGGCGATACCCACACGGCCCAGCTGCGCGCGGAGGAACGGCTCCAGGGCGAGCTCGCCGCGGCACGCCGCAGAACGGGGATCGTCTAGGGCCGACCGCCCGGTCGCCGGGTTCCCTGCCGGCGACCTCCCTGGTCCAGAATGTCGGCGATGCCGATCATCGCCGTGGCCGCGGCCGTCGCGGCCGCCGCCATCCACGTGTGGTTCTTCGTCCTGGAGAGCCTGACCTTCGCCCGTCCGACCGTGTGGGCCCGTTTTGGCCTGCGGTCGGCGGAGGCCGCTGAGGCGGTCCGGCCGATGGCCTTCAACCAGGGCTTCTACAACCTGTTCCTGGCGACGGGCGCGGTCGGCGGGCTGCTGCTCGTGGCCAGCGGCCACGAGCTGGCCGGGCGGGCGATCGTCCTCTTCGCCTGCGCGTGCATGCTGGGCGCGGGCATCGTGCTCGGTGCTTCGAACCGGCGCCTGGCCGCCGCCGCGCTGCAGGCCGTGCCCCCGCTCATCGCCATCGTGGCCGCGTTCGCGTTCTAGGGTCCGCCCTCCGTTCCAGAGGCCGCTGGGGTACCATCGCCTACCTCGGGGCGTAGCGCAGCCTGGTAGCGCACTTGAATGGGGTTCAAGAGGTCGAGCGTTCGAATCGCTCCGCCCCGACCACCAATCTGAGCATCTGCGTCCCTCTTGGCCACCCGAGCGCTTGCGCCCGGGACTAGAATCCCGCCAGACACGGGGGGCTCAGACACGCGGCCCATCCCTTGACGGCCGCCCGGACCGCGCCGAGCCACTGGCGATCCCGACCCGCGCCGCACCTCTTCGAGGGAGGGTGGCCATGGTCAGGCGCGTCCTCGGTCTGCTCACCATCGCGTTCCTCGCGGGTGCCCTCGTGGCCCCATCGGCGGCCCTGGCCGCAGGCAAGGTGATCACCGTCGGCCCACCGAGCCCCGGCGGTGACGACACCGCCGCCGTCCAGACCGCCCTCAACGGCTGCATCGGCGCCCCGCCCGGCTGCGTCGTCCAGCTGCGGGCCGGCACGTATCACACGAGTCAGCTTTACGCCGACAACTTCCGCGGCACGCTGAAGGGCATGGGCAAGGGCCACACGACCATCGCCTCGCTGTCCGTCCTGACGGTCAACTGGTACGACTGGAACGCCCTGCCGCCGACCGGCCAGTGCATCCCGAACACGCCGGGTCCAGGTGGCAACCCCTGCAAGTGGGCGCACTACATCGCGTTCGATGACGGCATCGTCGCCATCAGCGACCTCACCATCGACACGAGCGCGACCAGGATCGGCCCATATGTGTTCTTCGGGACCAACGTCGACATCGCGTTCGCCCTCAACTTCGAAGGTCTGACCCGCATCGACGCCTCGGTCGACCGCGTCGACGTGCACGGCGGCTTCGATCTGACCGGCGGGTCCTTCGGTTCCGACTTCAACACCGGGAACGGCATCAATTACGTCGAGGTGCCCGGGGCGAGCGGCGGCTCGTTCGCCGTCCGTGACAGCTCGGTGGAGCGCGTGCAAGCGGCCATCACCCCCGGCCCGGTCATCAACGGCCAGGTGACGATGACCGGCAACACGATCTCCGGGGTCGACATCGGGATGGTCGTGAACGGCCCCAGCGGGACCTTCGAGATCGCCAACAACCGCATCCGCGCGGACAACCCCGACCCGGTCGAACAGGACCACGTCGGGATCATCGTGGCGCCGTCCGGCATGGAGACCGGCCTCGCCGCGCGCTTCTCCATCCACGACAACGCGATCACCGCGGTCGACACGTGCGGCTGCAACATGCTCGGCATGGTGCTGGCCGACGCGGTCGGGGGGCTCCCGCACTGGTTCCGGGCGGCGGTGCTGCTCAACACGGTCTCGCTGCCGGGCACGTACATCCTGGACGACAACGTCAAGGAAGGCATCGAGACCGACAACATCGCCGGCGACCTGATCTCGGGCAACACGATCAAGGGGACCGTGACCGGGACGTTGGATGCCATCGCCCTGTGGAGCAATGACCCATCGTGGCTGCCCAGCACGGGCAACGCGGTCCTTGCCAACAACGTCAGTGGCATCCAGATCGATCCGGCCAACGCCTGGTCGGGCCAGATCCTCCTCGACCCGGGCACGGCCAGCAACCTCGTCGTCTGCCTGCGACCGACCGACACGGTGGCCGACTACGGCACCGGCAACAAGGTCGTCGGCTGCGACCCGCCAGGACCGACCACGAAGGTCGCCACCAGGGGCGCACCCTCGCTCACGCACATCCTGTCGCTGGAGGGCAAGCCGTTCCTGCCTTGAGCTGAGCGGCGCCTAGCACCGCGAGGCCGCCCGCCGGTAACCCCCGGGCGGCCCCGTGGCTCCCGAGTGGTCTTGGATCACGTCCGACTTCCCGCCGCCGCGGCGGGCCATGACGGGCGGTCCGAACCTCGTGCCGCCGCCTGCCTAGCCCTCGGCGACCGCCTTGAGGGCCTCCAGCACCGGTCCCCAGTTGTGCTCCGCCATGGCGTCCGCCTCTTCCTGGGTGGCGTTGTTGTCCTGGGTGAGGGTCAGCGTCGTCGTCGGCCCGTCGGCGGTCAGCTCGTAGGTCACCGTGTGGTAGTTCTCCGGCTCGTCCGCGCTGCCGCCGAGCGGGCTCCAGTGGGTGGTCTGCAGACGGCGCTGGGGCTCGAAGATCAGCACGGTGCCCTTGTCCTGGTAGGCCCGACCCTTCCACTCGCCGGACCAGGTGATAGGCCCGCCGACCTGCCAGTCGGTGGCCATCGTGGTCCCATGCAGGTATCGGGCCACCTGGGCCGGGTCGGTGAGCGCGGCCCAGACCCTCGCCCGGGGCGCGTCGATCTGGATCCTCTTGACCGCTTCGAAGCCTCGTCCAGGCATGGTCGCCTCCGGCATGGCCATCGTTGACGCAAACGTAAAGGGTGCGGCCGGCCTCGTTCACGGCGTGCGCATCGCTGCCATGCATCATGCCAGCACGCCCCGCTGAGTAGGGGTGAACCGGATACCCAAGAGGCCCGATCGACAGTGGTCATGCAGCACCACGGGCGGGCGGGCCCCTTGGCGTCCGCGTCGTAGCGTCGCCCGGACGCGAGCCGCGTAACGAAGCGGCACATCGCATCGTTTCTCCGGGTGTCCCCCGGTGCGACAGCTTCGGGTGGGTGCAAGCCCCTGTCCCGCCTGGGCGCGGGACGGGGGCCTTTGCTATCTCGAAGCCGTCGTTGACGGCCGATCTCTCCACGAACTCCGTGGCGTCAGGCTCGGGCCGCAGGTGGTGGTGGCGTCTTGGGCTGGATGACGGCCAGGGCGTTGCCGCTCGGATCGATGAACCAGGCGGCCCAGGCGAAGCCCATGTCGGCGATGCCCTCCTCGTCCGTCACCGGGTCGGGCGCCTCGTACGCCTCGATCCGCACGCCACGGGCCCGGAGATCGGCCAGCGCCTCGCGCAGGTCAGGCACCCGCCAGGCGAGCTGGGTCTGGGGGTCCTTCGTCCCGACCGTACTCAGCGTCACTGCCAGCTGCGAGCCGCCGCCGCAACGGAAGATGAGGCGTTCCGCATCCTCGCGGAGGATGGCCAGGCCAAGGGTGTCGTGGTAGAAGGCGCGACTCGCGGCGAGGTCCCTCGACAGGAGGATGGGGAAGACGAGGTGGTCACTGAGCATGGGGCGTCTCCTGGGTCCTGGCGGCGCCGTTCAGGCCGGGACGGCGCGGCGGCCGCATCGCGCGGCCGCCGTAGGCACATCCGGTCGGGGTCAGCCCGAGTCCAACGACTGGCGGGACTCTACCCCATGAGCGAGGCGTCAGAACGGGAGAACGCCTGCCGGGTCGGGCACGATCTGGTACGAGGGCGCGATCCCATGCCAGCCGAAGACGACCATCATCACCAGCGCCAGCAGGAGTGCCACGCCGATGAGGAGCACGGCGCGAGCGAGTTCCAGGTGGGCCTCGATCTGCTCGCCGAATGCGGACCGTTGGAGCGCCATGACGCACCTCCGCCGGGTCGGCTGCTTCGTATCGGCCAGCGAGACCGTGCGGGTTCGGCGACCCGATCGGACTCGTTCCTCGGCCACTCGCTGGTCCTGATTCCCAACCGTCAACCGTGACGTGGGCGCCGACCCCAGGCAAGGGCCGTTCGGCCCGACTTGAGCGGACCTACATCGACATCGCGCTCAAGAGCTGGAAGTAGTTCCCGTCCGGGTCGGAGAAGGTAGCGATCCAGGCGTCCGGCTCCTCGCCGGGCTGGTACGGCTCGCGCACGACCGTCGCTCCCGCGGCCTTGAACCGCGCGAAGTCGGCCTTCACATCGGCGCTCTCGATGTTCCAGATGATCCGTCCGGGCTCGGCGTTCTGGCCGTGCACCTGGTCGTGGGGGCCGACGGTCACAAAGCCGCTGCCGACCTGCCAGCCGCTGTATTCGCCGCCCGTCCAGCCGACCGCGCCGAACAGCTTCGTGTAGTAGTCCACCAGGCGGCGCGGATCGGCCGACCCGATGAGGATGCTGTTGAGGTTCACGTCGCCTCCTGATCGATCGCTCGCTTTGTCCGAACAGCGGCCAGCTTAGACCCCGAGCCCTCGAGGATCCGGTCGGCCCTGCGGCCGATCACTGGTCAGCGGGGGGTGGGCTCGTCGCTGTCCGGGTCCCAAGACTCAGACTCGGGCTCCTCGTCGCGCGTGACGCGCCAGAGGACGAGCGCTCCGGCGCAGGCGGCGAGGATCATCAGCAGCAGACGCTTCATGGCTCGCGCCAGATGGTACGCCCTGGGCGGCGGCGGTCGACATCCGGCCCGAAGATCCCTGCCCGGGCCCGCGGCTGGGCCGCGCGGGCTGGAGCGTCAGGGGCCGCTGGAGATCGTCGCGGCGGGGGAGGGGGATGGCCCGGTCAGCCCCTCGAGGGCGACCAGGGCGTCCTGGACAAGCTGGAGCTCCTGGCCGTAGGTGACGAAGTCGCCGCGAGCCTGGGCGGCCTTGGCTGCCGCGAAGTGGTCGTTGGCGAACTGGATCAGCCCCGGGATGTCGGTCGGCAGGCTGCCGTTGCCCGCCGTAGGACCGGGCGTGGCCGTCGGCTGGGGACCGCCCGACCCACCACCGCTCGCGGCGGTCCCCCCCGTGCCCGCGCCGCTCGTCACCGCCTGCAGGGCTGCGGCCAGATTGTCGCCCCAGCCGACGGTGGTCGACGAGGCGACCACCACCTTCGTCAGCTGCGGGAAGGCGGCGCTCGTGGATTGCAGGAAGATCGGCTCCAGGTAGAGGAACGAGGTGCCGACCGGGATCACCAGCAGGTTGCCCCGGATGACCTGCGAGCCGCTTTGGTTCCATAGGCTGATCTGGGCGCTGATGACCGGATCCTGGTCGATGCGAGCCTCGATCTGATTGGGCCCCTGGATCGTCGTGTTGGCCGGCAGCTGATAGACCACGACCTGGCCTCGCGCGGTCCCGTCGTTGCGGGCCGCGACCCAGGCGATCATGTTGGGCCGCGAAGCCGGCACCATGGGCTGGATCAGGACGAACTCCGGGGCCGCCTGGTCCGGCAGGCGCATCTCGACGTAGTAGGCCTCCGGCGGCACGACCTGCGTGCTGCCTTCGCTCACCGAGGGCACGGTCCACACGTTGTCGTTCTTGTAGAAGCTGGCCACGTCCTTGACGTGGTAGCGGGCGAAGGTCTTCGTCTGCGCGTTGAACATGGCTTCGGGTGTGCGCAGGTGGGCGACCAGCCCGGCCGGCATCGCCGACAGCGGCTGGAACATGGTGGGGAAGACGCCCTGCCAGGCGCGGATGAGCGGGTCGGTCGGATCGGCGACGTAGAAGTGGGTCGTGCCGTCGTAGGCGTCGACGGTGATCTTGACGCTGTTGCGGATGTAGTCGTAGTGGCTCTTGAGGGCACCGTCGTCGATGGCGGTCCCGGCCGGGAGGCGGTCGCTGGTGAGGTACGCATCCTGGATCCACACCAGCCGGCCGTCCGGTCCGACCACGAGGTATGGGTCGGGGTCAAGGGTCAGGAACGGGGCCAGGAAGCCCAGCCGATCGGCCAGGCTTCGGTGCACGAGCAGGCGGGTCTGGGACGTCACCTGGTCGCTGATGAGCAGGTTCAGGTCGCCGAGCTTGGCCGCCCACAGGAGGCGAGCCGGCAACGACCCGACCGGCAGGCCGGCCGTGCCGCCGTACTGGTCAGTGACGTCGTTGCCGTTGCCGGTGCTGGAGGGGTAGTCGAACTCGTCGGTCTGGGCGTCCACCAGGACCCAGTCGGATGGCCGCTCGCCGAAGTAGATGCGCGGCTGGCTCACGACCGGGGCGTTGGGGGCGGACGTCACGGGCAGGTCCTTGACGATGAGGTCCGGCAGCCCATTGCCGTCGACGGCGTTGACCGGCACCATGGCCAGGCCGTACCCGTGCGTGTACAGGATGTGCTGGGCGATCCAGGTGGGGCTCGTCTGGCTCTTGTCGAGCGCCATCTCGCGCGCCGAGAGCATCACCTCCGTCTGCTTCCCGTCGATGAGGTAGCGGTCGATGTCGACCGAGGTGAAGTCGTAGTACTGGCGCACCGTCTGGAGCTGGTCGAGCGTCGTGCCCAGCGGGCGGTAATCCCACAGGCGGGCGTTGTCGAAGGTCGCTTCATCGTTGCTGACGTCAGTCGCGGTGAGCGTGGCCTTGGCGGTGTAGGGCTGGACGCTCCAGCTGTCCAGGCCGAACCCCCGGCGCGTGAGGGCGATGTTGTTGGCGATGTAGGGCGCCTCGGCCGAGTTCTGGTTGGGCGTCACCACCAGCTGCTGGTAGAGGGCCGGGGCGATCGCGCCGGCGATCACGAGCAAAACGTACCAGCCGCCCCCGATGGCCGCCACGAGACGGATGGCGCGCCCGCGGCGCACCACGGCGAGGACGACGATGACCACCGCGGCGACGGCCGTGGTAACGGCGGTCAGGGCGGTGAGCGGCAGGCGGATGGCGGCGTCGGTGGCGGTCACGCCAGGGACCGCGCCGTTCTGCCCGTAGGCCAGGTCGTACCGCCCCAGCCATTGCAGGCCCGCCAGCACCAGCAGGAGGGCCGCGACCAGGAAGGCCAGGTGCAGGACGGGCCGCCGGGCCGCCACGTCGCCGCCGCGCAGGGCCATCAGGCCGTACGCGGTGCCGGTCAGCAGGAGGCCCAGGGCCAGCAGCAGCACCGCGACGTCGGCCACCAGGTGGAGCATGGGCAGGCTGAAGAGCCACCAGCCCAGGTCGAGGCCGAAGATCGGATCGGGCGTGGCGTTGCCCGCGGGGTCATACGGCACGGCGTGCAGCCACAGGGCGACCGTCTGCCAGGCCGCCGGGAGGCGGAACGCGAACAGCAGCGCGAAGAAGATGGCCACGCCGGCCACGATCGTGCGGATCGTCCGGCGCGGCAGGGCGGCCACGAGCGACAGGACGTCGACCTCGGCGTCACTCACGCGCCACGTCCGCGTGTGGGCCTGGGCGGCGAAGGCCTCGTCGGTCGGCTCGTGGCCCCAGCGCCAGGCGAGCACCAGGTTGCCCAGCAGGAAGACCAGCCCGACGGCAAGACCCAGGCCCAGCAGCCCCGCCCCGTAGGCGAACTGCGTGGTCCACACGTCGCCGAAGCCGACATTGCTGAACCACAGATAGTCGGCCGCCGGGTCGATGACGGCCCCGACGACCAGCCACAGGATGATCAGGACGGCGATGATCACGAACGGCAGCCGCGGGATCCGTCGCGGCGGCCCGGTGCGGCGCGTGCCGGGCGGCGGCCCATCGTCGTCGCCGCGGTCGCGCGAGGCGGCCGCCTGCCGATTCAGCCAGTCCTGGATGGCATCACCGATGTCGCTGCGAGGCGGCCGCCGGTAGGACATCGAGTCGAGCACCTCGGAGCAGGGACGGGACGCTGGACGCTGCGCCCTACACGGTACTCCGGGGCCGGATATCAGGCGAGCGGCGTGAAGCGGGCCGTGAAGTGGCGCAGCGCCGGGGGCTCGGAGGCGATGCGGTAGCCCCGCAGGTCGGCGGCCCGCGCCCCGACCGCGCGGACCACTTCGATGACATAATCGATGTGGCTCTGGGTGTAGGTGCGTCGCGGGATGGCCAGCCGGACGAGGTCCATGGCCGCTGGTGACTCCGACCCGTCCGGATGGCGCCCGAACATGACCGTGCCGATCTCGCAGGCCCGGATGCCGCCCTCGACGTACAGCGCCACCGCGAGCGACTGGCCGGGGTACTGCAGCGGCGGGACGTGCGGCAGCATCGCCCGCGCGTCAAGGTAGACGGCATGGCCGCCGACCGGCCGCACGATGGGGATGCCTGCCGCATCGAGCGCCTCGCCCAGGTAGGCCGTGGAGCGGATGCGGTAGCGCAGGTAGTCCGCCTCGACAACCTCGCGCAGGCCCTGGGCGATCGCCTCCAGGTCGCGGCCGGCCAGGCCGCCGTAGGTCACGAATCCCTCGGTCAGGATGAGCAGCGTGCGGCACCGTTCGGCGAGGGTGCCATCGCGCATCGCCAGCCAGCCACCGATGTTGGCCAGGCCGTCCTTCTTGGCGCTCATCGTCATCCCGTCGGCGAGGGCCGCCATGTCGTGCACGATGTCCACCACCGAGCGCTCGGCCTGCCCCTTCTCGCGCTCGTGGATGAACCAGGCGTTCTCGGCGAAGCGGCATGCATCCAGGAAGAGCGGGATGTGGTGCCGGTCGCAGACCGCGCGGACGGCCCGCAGGTTGCGCAGCGAGACGGGCTGCCCGCCACCGGAGTTGTTGGTGATCGTGACGAAGACGACGGGGACGTCGGCGGCCCGTTCGGCCAGCAGGCGCTCCAGGGCGTCGACGTCCATGTTGCCCTTGAACGGGTGGATCGTGGCCGGCTCGCGGCCCTCCGGGATCACCAGGTCCACCGCCTCCGCGCCGGTCGCCTCGATGTTGGCCCGCGTCGTGTCGAAGTGGGTGTTGTTGGGGATGACCTTGCCGGGACCGCCGATGGCGCTGAAGAGGATCTTCTCGGCCGCTCGCCCCTGGTGGGTAGGGATCACGTGGGGGAAGGGGAACAGCGCCTGCACGCTGCCGAGGAAGGTGTACCAGCTGGGACTGCCGGCGTAGCTCTCGTCGCCGTGCTGCACCGCCGCCCACTGGTCGCGGCTCATGGCGCCGGTGCCGGAGTCCGTGAGGAGGTCGATCAGGACGTCGTCGGCATGGACGTTGAACAGGTTGAAGCCGGCCGCCTCGATGGCCCGGGCGCGCTCGGCGCGCGTTGTCAGGCGGATGGGTTCGACGGCATGGATGCGGAATGGCTCGATGATCGTGCGCCAGCCATCCATGGCACGAGGATACGCCGCCGGCCCGGGCCCCCTGTGGCGGTCGTGCCCGTTCCGCGTCGGTGTTGCTAGGCTAGCGGGCCATGGCGCATGCACGGTTCCCTGGGTTCACGACGGAGGCGCTGCAGTTCCTGGTCGATCTGGGCCAGAACAACGATCGCGCCTGGTTCCAGCCGCGCAAAACCCAGTACGAGCGGCTGCTGAAGTCACCGCTGGAGGCGCTGTGCACGGCGCTGGCCGAGGAGTTCGCGGCGCGGGACATCCCCCTGGTGGCCGATCCCGCGCGCTCGCCGTTCCGCATCTACCGCGACGTGCGGTTCTCCAAGGACAAGTCGCCGTACAAGACGGCGGTCAGTGCGAGCTTCCCGTGGGCCGCGGACGGTGGCGGCGTCGGCGGCTACTTCCACCTGCAGCCCGGCCAGGTCTACATCGGCGGCGGGATGTGGCACCCCGCACCGGCCCGCCTCGCCGCCTGGCGCTCGGCGATCGTGGCCGACCGGGCGGCCGTCCACGCCGTGATCGATGCGCCGGCCTTCGCCGCCGCGTTCGGGCCGCTCGACGGCGAGCGCCTGCGGCGAGCACCGTCGGGCTACCGCGCGGACGACCCCGACCTGGATCTCCTGCGCCTCACGGACGTCACGTTCGGCCGTGGCCTGGCCGACGCCGATGCCTGTTCGCCCGCGCTGCCGGTGACCGTCGCAGAGACGCTCGAGCTGGCCGTGCCGCTCCTGCGCCTGCTGGCAAGGCTGCCGGGGCATGATGGCCCGGTCGGATGGCTGCGCGAATGAGCCCGCGTCCGCGCCCCATCGTGCCCGGTCCTGGGCAGGAGTCGGTCTGGGACTACCCACGCCCGCCGCGCGTGGAGGTGGTGACGGAGCGGGTCCGCGTCGTGACCGGCGGCACGGCCATCGCCGATACGACCGCCGCGCTGCGGGTTCTGGAGACGGCGGGCGCCCCCGTCTACTACGTACCACGCCGCGACGTCCGCATGGACCTGCTGCGGCCCTCCGCCCATCGCACGTGGTGCGAGTGGAAGGGCGAAGCCAGCTACTGGTCACTGCGGGCGGGCGCCCACGACGTGTCGAACGTGGCATGGACGTACGAACAGCCCAAGCCCGGCTACGAGGCCATCGCGGGCTTCCTCGCTTTCTACGCGGGCCGCGTGGACGAGGCATGGGTAGGCGAGGAGCGGGCCACGCCCCAGCCCGGGCGTTTCTACGGCGGCTGGGTCACCGCGCGCATCGTCGGCCCGTTCAAGGGCGAGCCCGGCAGCGAGGACTGGTGAGCACCTGCCGCGGTCACGCGGGTCAGACGGAGGCCTCGCCCATCCTGTGAGCATCGCGTAGGATGGCGCGGTCGGATCCAGCAGGAGGCTCGATCGTGGGCGACAAGAACCCCAAGAAGCAACCCAAGCCCAAGAAACCCAAGGCGCCCCGCCCGGCCTGACGACCGCGGGGGGCCGATGACGCCCGCCCGCTCGACCAGGCCCTGGCCGCGACTCGCGGCCTGCGAGATCTGGTTCGCCCACGGGGCCGGCACGCCGGACGCGCGGCTGGCCCAGGCGGTGCGATGCCATCGAGGCCCAGCTGGAGGCGTGGTCGATCGGCCCGTCCGCGTGACGCCGCAGCGACCATACTGGCGGTCGTGGCGAGCCCGCGGCGCATCGGCATCCTCACGGCGGGCGGTGACAGTCCCGGCCTGAACGCCGCGATCCGGGCCCTCGGCAAGGCGGCCCTCGGTCGTCACGGCATGCAGCTCGTGGGGTTCCGCGACGGCTTTCGGGGCCTGGCGGACGACCACCGCATGCGGCTCGATTCGCCGGTCCTGGCGGGCATCCTCACGGTCGGCGGGACGATCCTGGGGACGAGCCGCGACAAGCCGCACCGCATGCCGCGCGACGGGGCGGTGGTGGACGTGACGCCGGCCATCGTCGCCACCTACGAGCGGCGGCACCTGGATGCGCTGGTGTGCCTTGGCGGGGGTGGCACGCAGAAGAACGCGCTGCGCCTCGTGCAGGCGGGCCTGAACGTGGTCACGCTGCCCAAGACCATCGACAACGACGTCGCCGAGACCGATGCCACGATCGGCTTCGCCACGGCCCTGGAGATCGCGACCGAGGCCATCGACCGGCTCCACAGCACGGCCCACAGCCACCATCGGATCATCGTGGCCGAGATCATGGGCCACCGGGCCGGCTGGCTGACGCTGGCCGCCGGGCTGGCCGGCGGGGCGGACGTCATCCTCATCCCCGAGATGCCGTACGACATCGAACGCATCGTGGCGGCCATCCGGCGGCGCAGCCGCCTGGGCACCAACTTCAGCATCGTGGCCGTGGCGGAGGGGGCCATGGCGGTCAGCGACGCCCGCACCTACCAGGCCGCCCTCGCGCGACGCTCGGCGGCCGCATCGCCCGTGGAGAAAGCCGCCGCCGCGGCCGAGGTGGCGGCCCTGGAGGCAGGCCACCTCGACGGGACGCTGCACCTGGCGCGTCGCCTGGAAGAGATGACCGGGCTCGAGTCTCGCGTGACGATCCTGGGCTACGTCCAGCGCGGCGGCGCGCCCTCAGCCGCCGACCGCGTCCTGGCCACGCGGCTGGGGGACGCGGGCGCCCAGCTGGTCGCGGACGGCGTCTTCGGCGTCATGGTCGCGGCTCGCGGCGACGGCACCGCGCCGGTCGCCCTCGAGCACGTCGCCGGGCGGCGCAAGACCGTGCCGCCCGACCACCCGTGGGTCCGCGCGGCACGTGACGTGGGCACCTGTCTGGGCGACTGACCCACCCCGGACCTTCGGGGTGCGGCGACCCATGACCTCCGGTGCATGGCCGCGTTCGCGCGGCCCTCATAGGCTCCGGTCGTTGCCCTCGTGGTCGTGACTGGGACGACCTCGGGGTACACGACGCGCTCCCCCGGATCCTCCTCTCCGGGGTCGAGCGCGCCTTCCGCCGGTCAGCGCTTCAGCAGGTCGTACAGGAAGGCCAGGGCGAAGACGGCCAGGCCCAGGTTGGTCACGGAGAGGGAGCCGACACCCAGGCCGAGCCCGCCCAGGACGAACAGCGCGATGGCGATGATCATCAGGACGGCGGGCGCGCTCAGGGTGACAGCTGCCGAGCGGGTCGAGGGGGTCGCGGACATCGGATCAGGCACCTCGTGCGGGTCCGGCCCAACGGCCGGCCACCTATCGTCCGCCCGCCACGCCCTGAGGCGCCATGACCAGTCCGGCTGGCCCGCGACCGCCCGAATGTACCGACCCGAACTCAGGCGGCCAGCAGGAGGTGCAGCGCGACGAGGAGACCGATGGTGATGATGAGGACGCGCAACAGGCTGGGAGAGAGCCGCCGGCCGTAGTGGGCACCGACCTGGCCGCCCGCGACCGCGCCGATCGCGAGGAGGACGGCCGGGGCCCACGCGACCGGCGCGACGGCGATGAACAGCACGGCCGCCACCGCGTTGATGAGGCCCGCGAGGACGTTCTTCAGGCCGTTCAGGCGCTGCAGGTCGTCGGGCAGGAAGATGCCCAGCAGGGCGATGAGGATGACGCCCTGGGCCGCCCCGAAGTAGCCGCCGTAGATGCCCGTCAGGTAGACCCCCGCGACGAGGGGCGGCCAGTGTCGCGCGCTCTCGCCGTGACGCTTCACGAGGGCTCCTGACAGGCGCGGTTGGATGGCCACGAGGAGGCAGGCGACGAGGATGAGGATCGGCACGATGCGGTCGAAGGCGGCCGCCGGGAGCGCCAGGAGGAGCAGCCCGCCGGTGAGGCCGCCCGCCGCAGCTGCGGCCCCCAGACGCCGCGCCCGTTGGCCCTGCCCGGCCAGCTCGCGCCGGTAGCCGATCGAGCCGCTGATGGCGCCCGGGACGAGTCCGACCGTGTTCGATACGTTCGCCACTAGCGGTGCGTAGCCGAAGGCGAGAAGGGTCGGGAAGGTGAGCAGCGACCCCGAGCCGACGATGGTGTTCACGGTCCCAGCCGCGAGGCCCGCCAGGAGGATCGCGGCCATCTCGAGCGGGCTCATGGCCGGTCGTGAAGGGGCATCCGCGCACGATACGGGTCCGGGTCAGCCTCCGCTCGCGGATGGGCCGGCGATCCGGTGATCCGCGTCGCTCCCCGGCCGCGTCGGCGTTCGTCGGCGGCCGGGGAGGGACGGGTGTGCCCTCGCCCCGTGACGGGCGAGGGAGCGAAGGTGCCAGCCGCCGGCCAGGCAGGGCAATACGCCCATCTGACGTATCCGTGCACTACGCTGGTCGGCGACCGTTCGCCCCTGTCGACATCGAGGGACCGCCCATGTGCCGCAGCATCAAGACCCTCCGCAACGCCGAGCCGGCTGCCACGTCCGAGGACGTTCGCGCGGCCGCCCTGCAGTACGTGCGCAAGGTCAGTGGCTACCGCCAGCCGTCGATGCGCAACAAGGACGCCTTCGAGGCCGCCGTGGCGGAGATCGCCACGAGCTCGCAGCGCCTGCTGGACGCGCTGGCGTGACCGACGGGCCGCTCGACCCGGCCCAGCTCGCCGGCCATGGCGACATGGACGTCGAGTCCTTCCGTCGCGCCGCCCACGAGGTGGCCGACCTCATGGCCGACTACCTGGCCACGGTCGAGGAGCGTCCCGTGCTGCCCCGCGTGGCGCCGGGCGAGATCCGGGCGCGCCTGCCGTCCACCGCGCCGTCGGGACCGGAGCCGCTGGAGCGGATCCTCGCCGACTACCGCGCCATCATCGAACCGAACGTCACGCACTGGCAGCACCCCGGCTTCTTCGCCTACTTCCCCTCCACCGGCTCGGCGCCGGGGATCCTCGGCGAGATGCTCATGAGCACGCTCATCGCCAACGCCATGCTCTGGCGCACGAGCCCCGCGGCGACCGAGTTGGAGGAGGTGACCGTCGGCTGGCTGCGCGTCGCGCTGGGCCTGCCGGGCACCTTCGACGGCCTGTTCACCGACACGGCCTCCACGTCGAGCCTGGCGGCGCTCGCCGCGGCGCGCCAGCAGGCGACCGGAGATGCGGCCGCGGCCGGCCTGCACGGTGCGCCGCTGCGGGTGTACGCCTCCGCAGAAGCGCACAGCTCGATCGAGAAGGCCGGCATGCTCCTGGGCCTGGGGCGGGCGGGGGTCCGTCGGGTCGCCGTCGACGACGCCGGCGCCATGGACCCGGCGGCCCTCCAGGCGGCCATCGCGGAGGATCGCGCCGCGGGCGTCCGGCCGGCTGCAGTGGTGGCCACGATCGGCACGACGGGCGCCAACGCGGTCGACCCTGTGGCCCTGATCGCCTCCGTCGCCGGGCGCGAGGGCCTGTGGCTGCACGTTGACGCCGCGTACGCCGGCGTCGTGGCCCTGCTGCCCGATCAGCGCGCGCCCTTCGCCGGCTGGGAGCTGGCCGACTCCATCGTGGTGAACCCCCACAAGTGGCTGTTCACGCCACTCGACTGCTCGCTGCTGCTGTCACGCCGTCTGCCCGTCCTGCGCGACGCCTTGAGCCTCGTGCCGGAGTACCTGCGCACCACCGACCGAGCCGCCGTGCACGACTACAACGAGTACCAGCCCCAGCTGGGCCGTCGTTTCCGGGCCCTCAAGGTCTGGTTCGTCATGCGCTATTTCGGCCTGGACGGCCTGCGGGCCCGCATCGCGGAGCACTTGCAGCAGGCCGCCGATCTTGCCGCGTGGGTCGATGGCGAGCCGGACGCCGAGCGGCTCGCGCCGGTCCCGTTCGCCACCGTGTGCTTCCGCTGGCACCCGCGTGGGACGGACGACGAGGCGCGCCTCGATCGCCTCAATCAGCGGCTGATGGAGCGCCTCAACGCCGACGGCGAGTTCTTCATCTCCCACACGCGGCTTGGCGGGCGCTTCGCCCTGCGCGTCGCGCTCGGCAACCTACGCACGGAGTCGCGCCACGTGGAACGGTTCTGGGACCTCGTACGACGGCTCGGGCCGGCGGTCGCGCAGGAGGCGGCGCTAGGCGGCGAGTCGCACGACGAGGTAGCCCAGGGCCGCTCCCATGCCCGCCACGACAAGGGCAGCTAGCGAGGCCGCGCCGGAGGCTCCGCCGATCTCGAGGAGCGGCACCCAGACCCCCACGAGGACCGCCCACAGCCAGGGCCGGCGACCTGAAGCGGCCGCCACGGCGGCGGCTCCGAGCAACAGCAGGACGACCGTCACGCCGGTCGCGTCATAGCCGGGCCGGGAGTCCAGCCACGCGATCGCAAGCCCGGTGACCGTGGCGACCGGCATCAGCAGCAGCTCATCCCGCGACGCGCGTCCGCGTCGCGACGTCGACCCGGGCATCATCGCTGGCTCGGGGTGGCTCACCGGATCATCATCGCCCATCCACGCTCGTGACGGACCGTGCGGCCTGTGCCACGATTCCGTGCCCAGCACGACAGGAGGTCTTCATGGCCCAGATCCGCACCGCCGATGCCACCTGGCGTGGCGACCTCGTTTCCGGCAGCGGCACCATCGACTACGTCGGCAGCGGCGCCTTCTCACGCATGCCCGTCACCTGGCACGCGCGGACGGAGGCGTCCGACGGCCAGACCAGCCCGGAGGAGCTGCTGGCGGCGGCCCACGCCAGTTGCTTTTCCATGGCCCTCTCGTCCCGGCTGGCCAAGGCGGGCCATCCCGCGGCGAAGCTGTCGGTCCGCGCGACCGTGACCTTCGACAAGGGTGAGGCGGGCTGGAAGGTCGCTGCCAGCGCGCTGCGCGTGCAGGGCGACGTGCCGGGCATGTCGGCCACGGACTTCCGGGCCCTGGCCGAGGATGCCCGGGACAACTGCCCCATCTCGCAGGCCCTCAAGGGCAACGTGGCGCTGTCCGTGGAGGCGTCTCTGATCGGCTGAGGTGACCCTTCCGCGCGCTACACTCTGCCGATCAGCGCAGGAGAAGGACCGATGGCCATCAGCACCGTGACCGAACTGAAGATGTTCATCGACGGCGAGTGGGTCGACGCGTCCGGCGGCGGCTGGATCGACGTGCGCAGCCCGGCCACCGGCGAGCTCGTGGGACGCGTTCCCGCCGGCACCCTGGAGGACGTCGATCGGGCGGTCGCGGCTGCGCGGCGAGCGTTCGATGATGGCCGCTGGCGGGGCAAGATGGGCGCCGAACGGGTGGCCATCCTCAACAGGCTGGCTGACCTGATCGACGAGCACACGCCGAAGCTGGCCGAGCTCGAATCGGCCCAGACGGGGACGGCGATCAAGCTGCGCCGTGACTCGGACATGCCCTTCGCGGCCGACAACATCCGCTACTTCGCGACGGCTGTCCGCCACCTGGAGGGCAAGGCGGCCGCGGAATACAGCGGCGGCCACACCTCCATGATCCGCCGCGAGCCGCTCGGCGTCGTGGGCCAGGTCACGCCCTGGAACTACCCCCTGATGATGGCCGTCTGGAAGATCGGGCCGGCCCTGGCGGCTGGCAATTCGATCGTCCTCAAGCCGGCCTCGGCGACCCCCCTGACGACCCTCAAGCTGGCCGAGCTGGCCCACGAGGCCGGCGTGCCGGACGGCGTGTTCAACGTCGTGACGGGGCCCGGAGACGTGGTCGGGGCGGGCCTCGCGGCCCATCCCGGCATCGACCTGGTGAGCCTGACCGGCGACTCCGAGACGGGCAAGAAGATCATGGGCCTCGCCACCGGCAACCTGAAGCGGGTCCACCTGGAGCTCGGCGGGAAGGCGCCCTTCATCGTCTACGCCGACGCCGACCTGGACGCCGCGGCTCGCGGTGCGGTCGCCGGCGGCTTCGTGAACGCCGGCCAGGACTGCACGGCCGCCACGCGTGTCTACGTGCAGCGGCCGGTGTACGAGGAGTTCCTGAGCCGCCTCAAGGGCTACGTCGAGACGGTGCGCGTGGGCGATCCGTCAGCCGACAGCACGGACATGGGCTCGCTCATCAGTGAGGCCCAGGTGCGCCGCGTCGAAGGGTTCGTCGAGCGGGCCCAGCGGGACGGCGCACGCGTCCTGACGGGCGGCCACCGGGCCAGGGTGCCGGGCCTCGAGGGCGCCTACTTCGAGCCGACGGTCATCGTTGACGCCGCCCAGGACAGCGAGATCGTGCAGCAGGAGGTCTTCGGGCCCGTGCTGACCGTGCTGGCCTTCGAGACCGAGGACGAGGTGCTGGCCAAGGCCAACGACATCAAGTACGGCCTGGCCAGCTCGGTCTGGACGCGTGACATCTACAAGGCCATGAAGGCGGCCCAGACGCTCAATTTCGGGGCGGTCTGGGTGAACGATCACCTGCCGATCGCCAGCGAGATGCCGCACGGCGGCTTCAAGCAGTCCGGCTTCGGCAAGGACCTGTCGGCCTACTCGTTCGAGGAATACACCCAGGTCAAGCACGTCATGATCGAGTTGTCGGGCGAGGCCGACAAGGGCTGGCACTACACCATCTGGGGCGACGCCAAG
>DASPUH010000095.1:0-3456 GCA_035622975.1 Candidatus Sulfotelmatobacter sp. | reverse complement strand
ATCGCGGCACGGGCGAGGAGCCCGGCGGCTACTGGGTGCGCATGAACGACCCCGAGGGCAACGAGTTCTGCGTCCACTAGGCTGCCCCGATGCAGCTCATCGACGGGCGGCCCGTCTTCTCGGCCACGGACCTCGTGGGGTTCCTGGCCTGCGAGCACCTGACCGACCTCGAGCGGGCGGCCCTGGCTGGTCTCGTGGAGCGGCCGCAGCGCGTGGATCCGGAGCTCGACCGCGTCGTCACGCGTGGTGAGCAGCACGAGCGACGGTTCCTCGCCGAGCTGCGGGCCGACGGGCGGACCATCGAGGAGATCCGCGTCCCCCAGGACGTGGACCGGGGGACGGGCCACCGGGCGGCCGCGGATGCGACCGTGGCGGCGATGCGCGCCGGGGTGGACGTCATCTACCAGGCCACGTTCTTCGACGGCCGCTGGCTCGGCTTCGCCGACTTCCTGCGCCGCGTGGAGGTTCCCAGCGACCTCGGCGCGTGGAGCTACGAGGTCTGGGACACGAAGCTGGCCCGCCACACGAAGGGGTCCGCGGTCCTGCAGCTGGCGCTCTACTCGGCGCAGCTGGCGCGCCTCCAGGGCCGCGAACCGGAGCTGATGCACGTCGCGCTGGGCGGCAGTGCGCGGACGGTGGACCACCTGCGGGTGGCCGACTACGCCGCCTACGTCCGGGCCATCCTGGCCCAGTTCGATGCGGTCACCGCTGGACCGGCGCCGGTCACCTACCCGCCCGCCTCGCGGCCGGACCCGGTCGAGCACTGCGACATCTGCCGCTGGAGCCAGGTGTGCGAGACGCAGCGCCGGGCGGTGGATGACCTCTCGCTCGTGGCCGGCATCTCCGCCCACCAGCGGACCGCCCTCCGGGCACGCGACGTGCCGACGCGGACCGCGCTCGGGGAACTGCCACTGCCGATGTGGCCGCCCCTGGAGGGCACCACCCCGGCGAGCCTCGCGCGCGTGCACGAACAGGCGCGTCTTCAAGTGGCGGGCGACGCCGTCAGGCCGGACGTCCTGGCCGAGCGCATCCCGCCGAGCGGGCTGCGCGACGGATCCCTCGAGCCCGATCGCGGCCTCCTGAGCCTGCCCGCGCCGTCGCCGGGCGACCTCTTCTTCGACATCGAAGGCGACCCCTTCGCCCTGGACGACGGGATCGACTACCTCTTCGGGGTGCTCGAGCCGGGGCTGGTCGGCGCCGATGGGGAGCCGGCCTTCCACGCCTGGTGGTCGATCGAGGCGGACGACGTCACGCTGGATGCGGAGCGCCGGGCCTTCGAGGGCCTGATCGACTTCTTCATCGCGCGGCTCGACGCGGACCCGAGCCTCCACATCTACCACTACGCGCCGTACGAGCCGACCGCCATGCGGCGCTTGATGGGCCGCTACGGCACGCGCGAACTGGAGGTGGACCGCCTCCTGCGGGAGGGCCGCTTCGTCGACCTCTTCCGCGCGGTCCGGCAGGGCATCCGCGCGTCGGTGGAGAGCTACTCCATCAAGCGCCTGGAGCCGCTCTACGGGTTCCACCGCGAGGTGGACCTGCGCGATGCGGGCTCCAGCATCGCCGCCTTCGAGGAGTGGCTGGAGCTTGGCGGGCCGGAGTCCGGGCTGGGCGCCCGCGACCCGGCGATCCTGGAGCGGATCAGGCGCTACAACCGCGACGACTGCGTCAGCAACCACCTCCTGCGCGACTGGCTGGAGGGCCAGCGCGAGGCTTTGGCCGGGGAGCTGGGGCTGGCCGCGGTCGACCTGCCCCGGCCGACGCCCGGCCCCGAACCGCCCGAGTCGCTCAGCGAGGCGCTCCAGCGCGTCGCCGACGTGACGGAGCGCCTCACGGCGGGCGTTTCCGAGGACGCCGGGCTGCGGACGCCGGAGCAGCACGCCTCCTGGCTGCTGGCGCAACTGCTGAGCTGGCACCGCCGCGAGGAGAAGGCCGGTTGGTGGGAGCTCCTCCACCTGCTCGGGGAGCTGACGGACGATGAGCGCGTCGCCTCGTCGGTGGCCCTCGGGGGGCTGGAATGGATCCGGGAGGTCGGGACGCTCAAGAAGTCGGTCGTCCATCGCTACCGGTTCCCGCCCCAGGAGCACGACATCGAGGAGGGCATGCAGGTCCGGGCGCCCGATCCGGATGGGGCCGCGTTCGGCGTCAACCCGGGCACGGTCGTCAAGGTGGACAACGCCGAGCAGGTCGTGGACCTCAAGCAGGGCCCGTCGGTCCGCGATCTCCGCCCGACGGCCCTCGTGCCGTACCCGTTCACCGGCAGCCAGACCCACAAGGACAGCCTGCTGCGCACCGGCCGCTGGGTGGCCGAGCACGGGATCGCGGCGCCGGGCCCCGTTGCGGCGGCACGACGGCTGCTGCTCCGGCTGCCGCCCCGCCTTGGGCAGGGCCCCGGGGAGCCCCTCGTGCGGGCGGGCGAACTGGACCGCGACGCGGCCCGCCGCCTCGTGCCTGCGCTGCGCGAGGACTATCTCGCCATCCAGGGGCCGCCGGGATCGGGCAAGACCACGCTCGGAGCGGAGCTGATCGTGGACCTGGTGGTCGCCGGCAAGCGCGTGGGGGTCACGGCCAACAGCCACAAGGTCATCGGGCTGCTGCTGGACAAGGCGGACGCGTGCGCCCGCGCGCGAGGCGTGACCGTGCGCATCGGCCAGAAGGGGACCGACGAGGATTGCACGTCCGTGGCGGCCCGCTGCTTCAAGGACAACGCGGCGGCGAGGGCGGCCCTGGCCGCTCGCGAGGTGGACGTCGTCGGCGCCACGACCTGGCTGTGGACGCGGGAGGACATGGTTCAGTCGGTCGATGTGCTGTTCGTGGACGAGGCGGGCCAGATGTCGCTGGCCAACGTGGTCGCCTCGGCGCCGGCGGCGGACTCACTCATCCTGCTCGGCGACCCGCAGCAGCTGGACCAGCCGCTCCAGGGCAGCCACCCGCCGGGGGCCGATCGGTCGGCGCTGGCGCACCTGCTGGACGACGAACGGACGATGCCGCCGGCGATGGGCCTGTTCCTGGAGCGGACGTGGCGGCTGCATCCCCTGATCTGTGCGTTCACCTCGCAGGTGTTCTACGAGGACCGGCTCCAGCCCGAGCCTGGCCGTGAGCGGCAACGCCTGCTGGGGGTGGCACCCCTCACCGGGGCGGGGTTGCGCTTCCGGGGCGTGACCCACGCCGGCAACGACAACGAGTCGGTGGAAGAGGCGGCCGTGGTGGCTCGCCTCGTGCGTGAGCTGGCGGCCGCAGGGGCAACCTGGGTGGACGCGGAAGGCTTGGAGCGGCCCGTCGGGATCGGGGACGTGCTGATCATCACGCCCTACAACGCGCAGGTGGCCGCCATCGCGCGGGCGCTGCAGGGGGCCAACGTGGGCACCGTCGACAAGTTCCAGGGCCAGGAGAAGCCCGTCTCGATCTATTCCATGGCCACCAGCTCCGCCGACGAGGCGCCGCGCGGCATGGAGT
>DASPUH010000094.1:0-19129 GCA_035622975.1 Candidatus Sulfotelmatobacter sp. | reverse complement strand
AGCCGGGGGGCTTCCCTGGCCGGGTCCAGGCCCAGCACGCGCAGGTGGCCGGCGTCGGCGCGCTGGATGCCCTCGAGCATCTCGATCGTCGTGGTCTTGCCCGCGCCGTTGGGCCCGAGCAGGCCGAAGATCTCGCCCTTGTGGACGACGAAGTCGACGCCATCGACGGCATGGACGCTGCCGAACCGCTTGCGGAGTTCGCTGACCACGATGACGTCGGCGGTCGGGCCAGTGGCGGCAGCCGGGCTCGCCGCGGGCATGGGCACGCCCGTCGTCGTCGTTGGGAAGCTCACGAGGTGATGGTAGCGGAGACGGTTCGCCGGCGCCTCACGGCGAACGGACAGGACAGAAAGTGCCCATTACGACCACGGGACCGGTCTTGGCGGCGTGCTGGCGGCCCCTCGCCGGCGGAATGTGACGTCAGGCGGCCGGTTCGGCCCTCGACCCGGCCGCTCGTTGGCTCGAAGAGGCACTTTGTGTCGCGAGCCCCGATCTCCGTTCTTTGTGGCGATAGGATGGGCGTGATGAGCACCGCACCCGCCTCGACCCGGCCGCGCTACGACCTGTGGACGGCGCTCATCGTGGTCGACGTCCAGAACGACTTCGCCGACCCGGCCGGCAGCCTCGCCGTGGCCGGCGCGCCGGCCATCCTGCCGGCCATCGAGGCCGAGATCGCCGCCGCCCGCGCCGCTGACGCGCTCGTCGTTTACACGCAGGACTGGCACCCCTCGGTCACGTCCCACTTCGCCAAGGACGGCGGCACCTGGCCGGTCCATTGCGTGCACGAGACGTGGGGCGCCGAGTTCTACCCGGGCCTCACGGTCGACGGGCCGATCGTGCGCAAGGGCACGAACGGCGAGGACGGCTACTCGGGTTTCTCCATGCGCGACCCGGACTCGGGCGAGACGGCACCCACGGAACTGGCGGAGCTGCTGCGGCAGCGCAACATCGAGCGGGTCGCGGTCGCGGGCCTGGCCACCGACTACTGCGTGCGCGCCACGGCCATCGACGCCCATATGCTCGGCTTCCGCACGACCGTCATCCGCGGCGCGGTCGCGGCGGTCGACCTCAAACCCGGCGACGGCGAGCGCGCGCTGGCCGAGCTCAGCGCACTGGGTGTGCGGCTGGCCTAGGCGCCGCGCCTCAAGGGGTCGTCGTGGCGGCGAGTGGCGTGGCCGTGGACGCCGGCAGGACCGCGTCCACGATGCGCAACGCGACGCGCTGGTCGCCATCCATCTCGTAGGTGACGACGACCGGGATGAGCGAGATCAGGTGCGAGCGAAGGTGGACCGCCGGGAAGGCGGGGCTGGCCGTGTCCAGGCGGCCGACGGCGTACTGCTGGATCCGGCCGTCCTGCGTGCGAAGGGTGAAGCCGGTGATGTCGACGGCGGAGGTCGACTGGACGTCGATCACCAGGCCTGTCTCGGTGCTGGGCTGGCCGATCCCCAGACCCTGGGCGACCAGGAGGGCGACGGCGGCGAGGGCCACGACGAGGGCTCCGCCCGCCACGACGTAGCGGAGCGGGAGGCGCCTCACGATCCGGGTGACGGGTCGGGGGACGGGGCAGCGCTCGACCCGCCGCTCGGGCCGGGCGTGGGCGTCGGGCCAGCCACCGTGGCCTGGCCGGTGTTGATCGCCCGCAGGAAGTCGACCACGTCCCAGATCTGCGTCTGGGTCAGCTTGCCCTGCCAGGCCGGCATACCCCCCGGAAGGCCGTTGGCGATCCAGTACTCGACATCGCTGTCGTCGTGCTGGAGGAGATGGCCGGACAGCAGGTCGGCCGGGGCGATCTGGGTGGTGTAGGCGAGCGGACCGCCACCGCGTGCGGAGACCCCGTGGCACTGCTCGCACGAGTCCACGTAGACCCCCCGACCGGCCGTGACCGAGTCCACGGTCAGGGGGATCGGGTTGGGGATGGCCGTGGCCACGGGTGCCTCGGTCAGGGCGCTGATGGTGAAGGCGAAACCGACGATGCCGCACAGCCACATGGCGCTCGTGATGAGACCCTGTCGCCGTGGGAACCGCGCCCGCAGGTCGCTCCGAAGCACGAAGCCGAAGACCGCCAGCCCCAGGGCGGCGACCCCGACCAGCAGCGACGCGGACAGGCCGCCGCCGGTCGTCGGCGAGGCGCTGAAGGTCGCGGCGGCGACGGGGCCTACCGTCGGCAGGGCGACCAGGGCGAGCAGCCCGCCGATCCGTCGCCTCATCGCGGCCCGACCAGGATCAGGACGCCGAGCGCGCCGCCCAGGACGCTGCCGACGGCCAGGACGCGGCGGCCGATGACCGTCTCGACGAGCGGCGGGCGGCCGCCACCGACCACGAAGGCGAACCCGACCACGCCTCCGGCCAGCAGCACGATGGCGACCAGCAGCGCTGGATCGAGCAGCGGGATCTGGGCCCCCGCCGTCAGGTCATCCTGCCCGAAGGCGTAGTCGAAGCGGGCCCGGCCGAGTTCCGTCCCATCGGGACCGCTCAGAATGACCGACGCGTCCCACTCCGAGTCTGGTACCAGCGACACGCCGCTCGCCGTGTAGACTGCCGCACCGGTCACGCCCGACACGGCGGCGGCGGGGGACAGATCGATGGTGCTGGTGCCCTGGGTCGCGTCCAGGCGCTGGATCACGACGCTGACCGTAGCACCGGCCGGTGGCGCCTCGGCGAGCCCGACCCACAGCTGGTTGGGGCCGGGCGAGGCCGGCTGGACGGCGAATTCTGCCTCGATCGCCGTGCCCGCCGTGGTGGGCACCGGTGTGATGGCGATCGGCCTGCCCTCGCCGGTCGGCGAGCCGCTGGTGAGGTTCGCCGTGAGGACCAGGATGGCGAACGCCAGGGCCGCTTCCACGGCGACCCGCCGTGACAGCCCGAGCGGGTAGCGATCCCGGCCGCCGTCGAAGAGATTGAGGGCGCCCAGCGCGAAGGCCGCCACGACGACGGCGACCTTCACGGCCAGGTTCAGGCTGTACGCCGTGTCCACGGTCGTGAAATCGTGTGTGTTGAGCCACGCGGCATACACGCCGGTCGCGGCGAGGAGGCCGCCGCTGGCGAGGGCCAGCGCGGAGAAGCGCGGCACGATGTCGCGGAGCTCGGCCCGCACCGGTCCGCTGCCGAACCCGGTCAGCATCGCCAGGGCGGCGAGGCCGGAGACCCACACGCCGGCAGAACCCAGGTGGACGATGTCGATGACCAGGGGGATGGGTGGGCTGAACGCGGCGCTGTGGCCCATGAGCGCGATCAGCACCATCTCGGCGGCGCCGGCGACCCCGAGCAGGGCTGAGATCAGGCCGGACCGGCCGGCACCGGCACGTCCCACGAGCAGCAGCCCCACGACCCACGCGGCGATCGCGAGGACCGTGCGCATGCCCAGCAGCTGGCCGATGCGGGAGTCGAAGAGGAAGCCCCCGACGTCAAGGCCGCTCGTGCTCGCCGGGAGCGAGACCAGGCCGACCCAGATGAGGACGATCGCCCCGATCGCGGCCGCCACGAGGGCCACGACCTGGACCAGCACGAGACCGGCCGGCATGCGGCCCCGGACGGGCCGCATCACGGCCAGGCCGAAGAGCCACAGGCCGAAGGCCAGCATCGCCCCGCCATCGCCGATCGTCTTGCCGAAGACCTCGGCGGACGCGGTCGCGCCGCTGTGGCCGGCGTGCAGGTTGCCCTCCGCGGCCCCGGTCTGCCCCACCCCCGCGGGCAGCGTCGTGTCACCCACCCCGAAGGTCAGGAAGCCGTTCGTGGCGTGCCCGTCAGCCGCTGAGATCGCTCGCCAGTTGATGGAGTACACACCTGGCGGCAGCGGATCCACGATCTGCACGATGAGCGCGTTCGGATCGCTCGGATCGACGGAGCCGACGCCGCCCAGCAGCTGCGTGCCGCTGCCATCGAGCAGGTCCATGCTCGTGTAACGGCCCTCGATGGGCTCGCTGAAGACGAGGCGGATCTGCGTCGGCGAGGCAGCTACGACCTGGCCGGCGCCGGGCGAACTCGAAACGAGCTGCGAGTGGCCTACGGCCGTTCCGGCTGTCGCCACGAGCAGGACGGACAGGGCGAGTCCGACCGCGGCCGCCCCCACGGCGAGGAGACGATGGCGAACGAACCCGCGCTGTCCGTCCACGGCGCTACCCGGTCGGTCGGCGACGAGCCGCCAGGGCCAGCCCGACGCCGAGCAGACCGATGACCACGCCGGCTCCCCCGAGGACGAGCGCGATCGTCACCTGGCTGGCCGCGTCGGCACCCTTCTGGGCGTTGGCCTGCAACTCCGCGAGGGTCGGCAGCTGGACCGGGAACTCGCCCGGCGCGGCGTCCTGGACCTCGTCGAACCCGGTCGGGCTGGAGGTGTACGACTGATCGAAGGCGTTGCCCTCGATCGTGCCGTAGATGTGGAAGGTGTACGGCCCGGCAGCCGTGGGGATGAAATAGGCCCGGTAGAAGTTGTCCGAGTCGTCTGTCTCCGGCTGGATGTCGAGATCTCGCGACTGGCCCTGGTAGATGACCTGGGCCTTGAGCGTCTTCTCGAGGCCCTCGACGGGATCCGTGCCCTTGAAGACGTCGAACTCGAGGCCGCTCTTGTCGCCCACGTAGACCGGCTCGTCGATGAAGCCGATCTCGAGGTGGTAGGCCCCGAAATCGACCTGCTGGTGGGCGAAGGCAGGTGCAACGGTGGCCAGGACCAGGAAGGCGCCGGCCACGAAGGCCATGGCGACGGCCCGCAGCCGTCGCCCGAGGGGCATGGGGTGCACGATGTCTCCTTCGTGAGGGTGTATCGCCCGGACGACCACGACGGGTCCGGGTGAGGCATCAGGCGAAGGACGAGGGCGGGGCTCGCACTGGCCCCTGGCGGGCCAGCGACCAGAACGTGGCACGGATGGCGCTGACCAGGCCCCAGCTCGTGTGGAGCCGATCCGCGGCAACCACCCAGCGGCGCCGGGCGCGGGCGGCGCGCACGCGAGCCTCCAGGACGGCGATCCGCCAGCGCACCAGGGCCCCCCCGACCGCGAGCGCGAAGGTGACCAGGGCCAGGATCGGCAAGGCGAGTGGAGCCTGCGTGCCGATGAGGGGCGTGAAGCCGGCCGGGTGGCCCTGAGCCACCAGGTGCTCCACGTTCTCCTGGATGAGGTAGGCCACGGCCACGGTGCCGAAGAGCGGTGGCCAGAGCCGCAGCAGCTCCCGCGCGTACGCCCCGGAGCGGCGATGCGCGCGCGGCTCGGGCGCCAGGCCGGCCGCGTCGCGGCGCAGCTCGTGGAGGCGCCAGGCCGATCGGAGGAGCAGGAGCAGGAGGCTGGAGAGGGCGACCGTCGTGAACGTGGTCCAGTAGCCGTCGTGCCCGCCGCTGGTCATCGCCTGGCCCAGGGCCGCGCCATCGCCATACTGCGCCAGGTAGATCGCCTGGTGGCCGATGAGCAGGCCGCCCATGGCCAGCATCCCGAATCGCACGGCATGGAGGAACACGAACGAGCGCTTCGATGCGAGCAGCACCATGGCGCGCCATGGTACGACGACTCGTGGTGTTGTCCGTCGCGGCGCTGGCAGCTGCGTGCCAGTCGAACGCCTCCGCGGTGTCCCCGGCGCCGTCGGTGGCCGTGCCATCCGCCGACGCCAGCGACGTACCGTCGGCCACGACGACGGCCAGCCTGGCCAGGCCCGCGGCGACCCCGGAGGCGATCGACGGCACGTTCACCTCGGAGCGCTACCGGTACGGCTGGCAGCTGCCGGCCGGCTGGACCGTCACGGAGACGCCCGGGAGCGGTGGGGTCCACCCCGGCGAGCCGGGGCTGGACACCTTCACGGACCGTCGCGGCACCACGATCACGGTGGGCGTCGTCGCGGTCGCCGCCACGCAGCAGCTGGCGTCATGGATCTGCCCGGTCGTGGCCCACCTGGAGGACCTCCACGGCGAGCCGCGCGAGGCGGTCGCCTCCATCAGCCTCGGCGGCGTCCCAGCCACGATAAGCACGTTCCACTTCGTGGCGCCGCCGTATCGCGTGCTGGAGCTGGAGGTCCAGGCCATCCACGGGACCCAGGGCTTCTTCCTGAGCTGGACGGACACCCTGTCGCCGACCGTGCCGGACCCGGACCAGATGGCCCGCTTCGAGGCGTTGCTGGCGGGCTTCTCCTTCGCCATCTGAGACCACTGTGTCTGGCGGCGATTCAGATGGCCAGCCGATCGTCGCTGCGGCCATGGAGACGGCGGACGGCCGCGCGGATGGCGGCGGCGAGCGTCCTGGCGAGACCGAGGATGCCTTCGAAGCCCACCTCAGGACGGGTCCACGCGGGGAGCTGGCCGCGCCGGGTCGCCGACCGGTGCGGCAAGAGCGAGCGGGCCGTCAGCCGGATCGAGAGCGTGGTGATCGTCGTGGGCGCCGTGCTCGTGGGCATGCCTGACGCGGCCGTGCTCGTGGAGATGCTCGTGGATGAGGTTGGCGCGGATGAGCAGCGCGCGGTCGCCCAGGATGGCCTCCGGGTCGCCATCGGCGAGGACCCGGCCGTCCTCACCAAGGACGACGACGCGGCTGGCGATGATCGGCACGATGTCGAGTTCGTGCGTCGCCGTGACCAGCGTCCGGCCAGCGGCGGCCAGGTTCCGGATGAGGTTCACGAGGACCCACTTCGTGCGTGGGTCGAGCGAGGCGGTGGGCTCGTCCAGCAGGACCACGGACGGCTCGAGGGAGAGGACGCTGGCGATGGCCGCCCGCTTCTTCTCCCCACCGGACAGCTCGAAGGGCGCCCGCCGGGCGAGATCCTCGATCTCCATCGCCGCCAGCGCGGCATCACAGCACCGACGGACTTCATCCGGCTCCAGACCGAGCTGGAGCGGGCCGAAAGCCACGTCGTCCAGGACGGTCGCGCAGAAGAGCTGGATGTCGGGATCCTGGAACACCAGGCCGACCTGGCGATGGAAGCGGAACGCGTCCTCCCCCTCGGCGACGGCCGCGATGTCCCGGCCCATCGCGCGCATCGTCCCCGAGGTCGGGCCGATGATGCCGTCGAGGAGCTTCAGAAGGGTCGACTTGCCACTGCCGTTGGCACCCAGAAGGACGAGCTGCTCTCCCTCGTAGATGTCGAGGTCGATGCCGTCCAAGGCCAGGTGCCGGCCGCTGTAGACATAGCGCACCCCGCGCAGCGAGAACAGGAGATCGCGCTCGCTCACTGGAGGAAGCGGCCGGCGACAACGGCGGCCGCGGCGGTGACAGCCGCCGCGGCCAGCGCGATCCAGTCCGTGCTCGTCATGCGGTAGGTCCCGTAGGCCCGCACCTCGCCCGTGAAGCCTCGCGCGAGCATCGCAGCGTACACATCGTTGCTCATCTTGAAGGCGCGGCTGACGAGGTTGCCCATCGTCCCGCCGATGAAACGTCGCTGCTCACCACCGCTCGTCCGGGCCACGACGCGGCTCTTGCGGGCGAGGAGCACGCCGTTGGCCGTGTGGAGGAACAGGAAGACGTAGCGGTAGGTCATCGACAGGATGAGGATGAAGACCTGTGGCACCCGCAGCAAGCGCAGGCTCTTGAGGATGTCCGCCCAGGGGGTCGTCATGACGAGCAGGACGGCCAGGGAGACGCTGACCCCGACGCGGGCCACGAAGATGGCGCCGCCGACGATACCCGGCACCGACGGGGCGACATGGATGGGGCCAAGGGGCAGGTCGAAAAGCCGCGGCCCCGGGACGATGAAGAGGGCCGGGATGACGACGATGGCGGCGAAGAAGGGGATGCCCAGCCAGACCCGTTTGGCGAAGAAGCCGACCGGCACCTGGCTCGCCCTGGCCACGGCCAGTGTCACCGCGTAGAGCGCCGCCAGCACGACCAGCGAACCGGTCAGGCTGGCCGCCAGGACGACGGTCAGGAACATGCCCAGCTTGGCGCGCGGGTCGAGGCCCTGGAGAAGCCCCGCCTGGCGGGCGTGCTGCTCGGTGAAGACCGCGTGTTCGATCGACTCGGTGATGCCCCCGAGCGTCTGCTCGAGCCACCCGACGCGGCCTCCGCGGTCGCCCGGCGTGGCGGCCGAGGCCGGAGCCGCCCGACCGTCGGTCATGTGGTGCTCTGGGTCGCCCGGTCGGCCGCGACGGCACGGCCACCGATGACGCGGGACAGGACGACGACCGCCGAGCCGATGAGCAGGATCCCGACGACTCCGGCGATCTCGTAGCCGATCGCCGCATGCCACAGAGGGGCGTCGGCGTCGCTGAAGAACGGCAGCGGCACGTTGTAGCCGGAGAGCGGCGCGCTGAAGATGCCCGACAGCTGCTGGAAGCCGGTGGGGATGTAGCCGAAGGCTGCCTGGAGGTCTGACCCGCTGCCTTCACCGTAGGCGAAGCCGGGGGCGATGAGGCCGAGCGGAGCGATGACCGCGATGAGCGTGAAGCCGGCCCCCACCCCCTTCAACCGCCGGGGCAGGACGAGGTAGGCCAGGGGGACGAGGATGACCCCGATGACGGCCGTGACGAAAAGCATCGTCGCCACGTCCGGCCAGCTGACATGCGACCAGTCGGCGCCGTAGAAGTGGTTCGGGTCGCCGCCGCCGATGGCCAGGCCGAGGACGGCCACGACGACGACGGTTGCGATGCCAGCGCCGAGGATGATCTGCCACAGCGGCCGCGAGGCGGCCTGGCCTTCCTCGGCCGCGCCCGGGGCGAAGACCGACCTGAGCGAGGTGAGGTACTCGGGATGGCCCTTCTGGAAGTAGGCCACGCCGAGGCCGGTGATCAGCGCCTCCACGATCGACGCGCCGAAGGCATGGGCGGCGACCATGGCCGGGATGGCCTGCTCGAGCGTGTAGGGGCTATACAGGGGGTGGCCGTCCTGGGTGAAGAGGATCGGCTGGATCCCGAGCTCGACGCCGACACAGAAGGCGGCCACCGTGATCCCGACGTAGCTCCCGACGGCCGCCGCCCAGACGCGTCGGCTGGAGAGGATGGGGGCATTGCCGCTGATGGCGCGATAGGTCAGGTATCCCACGAAGGGCAGGATGATGCCCATGTTCAGACAGTTGGTGAGGATGGCGAGGACCCCGCCGTCGCCGAAGAAAAGGGCCTGGATGATAAGGGCGACGCTGACCGCGATGACCGCCGCCCACGGTCCGAGGACGATGGCGATGAGGGTCCCCCCGACACCGTGGGCGGTCGTCCCGCCGGGCACCGGAACGTTGAACATCATGATCGTGAAGCTCATCGCGGCGAAGATCGCGAGGAGGGGTACGGTTCGGTTGTTGAGGACCTTCTTGACCCGCTGGGTGGCGACTCCCCAGGTCGGGACGGTGACGACCCCCAACCCCACGGAGATGACCGGGCTCAGGTATCCGTCGGGAATGTGCATCCTCGGCGCTCCTCGCAGGCGGCTCGGCTGGTCGCCGCATATCGCAACGTGTTGCGATAGCTGAGTCTAGACCGCTCGCCGCCCGGGCCACAAGGGCGGATCACATCGACGGCTGGTAGGCCGGATCAAGGTAGTGGCCGGGATCCTCTTCGAATTCGAGCTTGCAGCCCTTGCCGCAGAAGACGTACTCGATGCCCTCGTACTGGGCGGTCAGGCCTCTCGCACGCGCCGTCGGTGGATCGACCGTCATGCCGCACACGGGGTCCACGGCTGGCTGGTCTGCCACGATCTGAGGCTGGCCCACGACGATCTCCTTCTCTGCCGGATCACGGGGAGGCGCGCTTGCGGAGCGGCGGAGGCGCAGCGAGTTCGTCACCACGCTGACCGAAGAGATGGCCATGGCGCCCGCTGCGAGGCCGGGGTTGAGCAGCGTCCCGGTGAACGGGTAGAGGGCACCCATCGCCACGGGGATGAGCAGCACGTTGTAGCCGAACGCCCAGGCCAGGTTCTGGCGGATGACCGTCGTCGTCCGGCGCGACAGGTCGATGGCCCGGACCACGCCGCGCGGATCGCCTCCCACGAGGGTCACGTCCGCGGCCTCCATGGCCACGTCCGCCCCGCTGCCGATGGCCACGCCTACGTCCGCCTGCGCCAGGGCGGGTGCGTCGTTGATGCCGTCGCCGACCATCGCCACGCGCCGGCCGCCCGCCTGGAGCTCCGTGATCGCCGCCGCCTTGTCGCCGGGGAGGATCCCGCCGCGTACCCGCTCGGCCGGGATGCCGACCGAGGCCCCCACCGCAGCCGCGGTCGCCGGTGCGTCGCCGGACAGGAGCCAGACCTGGACACCGTCGGCGGCCAGCCGCGAGATCGCGTCGGCCGCCTCCGGCCGGACGGGGTCCGTGATGACGATCGCGCCTGCGACGCTGCCGGCTACCGCGACCTGGACCACGGTCGCGCCGGCCGCTGCCCTCTCGTGGGTGTCGGACGCGGGCGCGGCCGACGTCGTGATGCCATGTGCCGCGAGGAGACTGGCCGACCCGACCAGGACCGGCCGCCCCCCGATCAGGGCCTCGACCCCGTGGCCGGCCAGGGCAGTGAAGCCCTCCACCGGCAGGAAGCCCAGCTCGTCCAGGTGGGCCCGGGCGATGATCGCCGCCGCCAGGGGGTGCTCGCTGCCACGCTCTGCGGACGCGGCAAGGTCCAGCACGTCGCGTTCCGTCCAGCCGACGCCGGCGGCGACCGAGGCGACCGTGGGTCGGCCGGCGGTCAGGGTGCCGGTCTTGTCGAAGACGACGATTTCCGAACGCCCGATCGCCTCCAGCGCCTCCGCGCTGCGGAAGAGGATCCCTGCCTCGGCAGCCTGTCCCGTGCCGACCACGACGGCCGTCGGGGTGGCCAGCCCCATGGCGCAGGGGCAGGCGACCACGACCACGCTGATGAACGCCGTGAGGGCCAGCGTCAGGTGCGGCTCCGGCCCGAACAGCAGCCAGACCACGAAGGTGGCCGCGGCGACGACGAGGACCAGCGGCACGAAGAGCTCGCTGACCCGGTCGGCCAGGCGCTGCAGCGGCACCTTCGTGCCCTGGGCCCGTTCGACGAGGTCGATGATCGAGGCCAGGACGGTGTCCCGGCCGACACCGGTGGCCCGCATCACGAGTGTCCCGGAGGCGTTGAGGGTCGCCCCGATCACCGTGTCGCCCGTCGTCTTCTCCACCGGCGCCGCCTCGCCGGTGAGCATCGATTCGTCGACCGCGGAGGCGCCCTCCACGACGACCCCGTCGACCGGCACTCGTTCGCCGGGCCGCACGCGCAGCAGGTCACCGACGCGCACGACCTCCAGCAGCACGTCCACTTCCTGCCCGTCCTGCAGCCGTCGCGCGGTGCGCGGCTGGAGGCCGATCAGGCGGCGGATCGCGTCGCTCGTCTGGCCCTTGGCCCGCGCCTCGAGCCAGCGGCCGAGCAGCACGAGTCCGACGATGACGGTCGAGCTGTCGAAGTACGTCTGCGGCTCCAGCCCGGCCTGCACCATGACCGACGGGAAGAGCGTCACGAAGACGCTGAAGGCCCAGGCCGCACTGGTACCAGCCACCACCAGCGTGTCCATCGTCGTCGTGCGGTGCCGTGCCGCCTTCGCGGCCGCCACGTAGAAGCCCCGCCCGGCCCAGGCCTGGATGAGCGTCGCCGGCACGAGGAGCAGCCAGTTCATGGTCGCCATGGGCACCACCGACTGCGGCCAGAACATGGCGACCATGATCCCGGCGGCCACGACGATCGAGACGGCGGCCTTGCGCAGCAGGTCCTGCCGCTCCGCTGCCCGAGCCGCATCCTCCGCCGTCAGCTCCCCCGAGCTCGGCACGGCGGCGCCCGCCGGCTCCTCCGCCCGCACGGCGTAGCCCGCTGCCTCCACGGCCGCCACGAGCTGCGGCCGCGCGGCCAAGGCCGGGTCCACCCGTACGCTCGCGCGCTCGGTGGCGAAGTTGATGTTCGCCTCGAGGACGCCCTCCGTGTCGCGCAGGTACCGCTCGATGCGGTTCACACACGAGGCGCAGGTCATGCCCCGGATCGGCAGCACGATCTCCAGCGGCGTGGCGGGGCTGGGGGTGGCCGCACCGGCATCGCGGGGCTGAGCGGCCACAGGCGGGGGCTGGATCGGCATACTCCATGGGAGTATACAGGACCCGTGGTCCGGCGAGTCAGGGCCGTTGGCCACGCGGTCCGGTGACCTCCGGACCGGGCCCTGGTCCGCGGCGCGTGAGCGGGCGGCTGGCGGCGCCACCCGAGCACGTGGCCGGCCGCGCCGACCTGTCCGGCTGCATGGAAGCTTCGTGAGTGGAGCGTTCGAAACGACGCCGCAGCTCGCCACGACCGACCGATCCGGGGCTTTCATTGATCACCCTGAGCACCTGGTGTTCAGACTGACCCGGGCGCGGTCGTTCCGTCGCCATTGGCAACATCTGGTGTTCGAACGGCGGCGCCCCCGCCGCACCGGCGCCGCGGCGCGACGGAGGGTCCTTCGCCCCCAGATCCCGTGACCTCCGGACCGGGTCGTCGCAGTCGCCGGGACTATCATGCGGACGTGCCTGATGCTGCCGTAGCCGACGCGCGGACCTATTCCCCGGGCTTGGCCGGTGTCCTGGCCGGGGAGACGGACATCGCGCTCGTCGACGGCGAACTGGGCCGTCTGCTCTATCGCGGCTACCCCATCATCCAGGTCGTCCAGCACGGCACGTTCTCCCAGGTCTGCGAGTTGCTGTGGACCGGCGACTGGAAGCCGCGGATCCCGCAGCCACCGGCGCCGCTCACCGCGCCGGTCGAGGCAGCGCTGCGCCAGCTGCCCGCTGGCACGAACGCCATGGATGCGCTGCGGACGGCCGTCTCCGTCTGGGGGGCCGACGGACGGCTGGCCTGGCCGCCCACCGTCGAGCAGGCTCGTGCCGTCACCGCGTTCGCGCCGACCGCCCTGGCCGCCTTCGCCCGGATCCGGCAGGGCCTGGACCCCATCGACCCCGATCCGTCGATCGAGGGGCTGGCCGAGGCGTTCCTGCACCAGCTGACCGGCACCCGTCCGACCGCCGCCGACGCGCGCGCCCTGGATGCCTACTTCATGGTGGCCGCCGAGCATGGCTTCAACGCCTCGACGTTCGCCGCGCTGGTCATCATCGCCACCCACTCCGACCTCGCGTCGGCGATCTGCGGCGCCATCGGGGCCCTCAAGGGACCCTGGCACGGCGGGGCCCCGGCGGAGGTCATCGACCAGCTCCACCAGATGGGCTCGGCGGACAAGGCCGAGGCCTGGATCCGGGACAAGCTGGACCACCACGAGCGGCTGATGGGCTTCGGCCACCGCGTGTACCGCGCCTACGACCCGCGCGCGGCCGCGCTGCGCACCGTGGCCGAGCAGATGGGCACCAACGCGGCGTGGCTGGACATGGCCGTCCAGGTGGAGGACATCGCGCTCCGCCTGCTGAAGGAGTACCACCCCGAGCGGGCCCTGCAAACGAACGTGGAGTTCTACACCGCCGCCGTCCTGCAGGGCGTGGGCCTGCCGCCCGACCTGTTCCCGGCCACCTTTGCGCTCGCTCGCCACGCCGGCTGGACGGCCCATTGCATCGAGTACCTCAAGACCGACAAGCTGATCCGACCGGACGTGCGCTACACGGGGCCCCAGGAGCGCGACCTGCCCGCGGTCTGACGCCGGGGGCATCCAGCTCGATCGCCGTCACCGGGCCGTCACACCCGCTGTGTACCATCTGGGCATGTTCCTCTTCCGTGAACCCAGCATGCCCAAGCCCGCCGATGCTCTGCCCGGCCGCACCGAGCCGATGCCCGGGCTGACCACCCACTTCGTCAACGGCCGACCGCTCCTGCCGCCCTACCCGGACGGCCTGGAGGTCGCCGACTTCGCCTTCGGCTGCTTCTGGGGCGCCGAGAAGGACTTCTGGGAGACGCCCGGCGTGTGGGTCACGGCGGTCGGTTACGCAGGCGGCTACACGCCGAACCCAACCTACCGCGAGGCCTGCACCGGCAAGACCGGCCACGCCGAGGCGGTGCGCGTGGTCTTCGATCCCCAGCAGGTCAGCTACGAGCGGCTGCTGAAGGTCTTCTGGGAGAGCCACGACCCGACCCAGGGCATGCGCCAGGGCAACGACATCGGGACCCAGTACCGCTCCGCGATCTTCACCCACTCGGCCGAGCAGCAGCGCCTGGCCGAGGCGTCGCGCGCGACGTACCAGGCGCGCCTCACGGCGGCGGGCTTCGACACGATCAAGACGACGATCGAGCCGGCCGGCCCGTTCTACTTCGCCGAGGAGTACCACCAGCAGTACCTGGCCAAGGAACCCAACGGCTACTGCCCCAACCACGCCACCGGGGTGAAGCTGCCCGACGACTTCGTGGTGACGCCGCTGCAGTACGTGGAGTAGGCCGACGGCGCAGCCCGATCAGGTCGGCCGGCGATCCCCGGCACGGTGCCGGGACGTGACTAGCGCGTCTCCGTGACCTTGTGGATGGAGCGCGGATGCTCCGGGTCAAGGCCGCGCGCCACGGTCAGGTGATAGGCGTAGAGCTGCGCGGGCACGATCTCGACGATCGGCGCCAGCCAGGGCGGGACCCCGCCGGGCAGGGCCAGCCCCTCGTCGATGGTGCGCGCCGCCGCGGCGTCGGAGATCACCAGCAGGCGGGCGCCATGGTCCGCCTTGAGGCGGGTCAGCAGGGCGACCTGGGCCTCGAGCTCGGATCCGCTGCAGGCGACCGCAAGGACGGGCAGGCCGGGCTCGGCCAGGGCGAGGGGCCCGTGCTCGAAGTCGGCGGCCGAGTAGGCCATCGCCGCCACCAGCGCCATCTCCTGCAGCTTGAGCGCCCACTCGCGCGCACTCGGGTAGCTGTAGCCGCGGCCCAGGACGACCGCACGCTGCCGCGTGGCGTGCCGGGCGGCCAGGTCGCGTGCCTGTGGCTCCACGGCGAGAGCGGCCGAGACCAGGTGCGGCAGAGCACCCAGGGCGGCCGTCTCGGCTGGCTCGGGCGGGTCGAGGGCGGTCGACAGAAGCGCCGCCGCGAGCAGCTCGCCCGTGTAGGTCTTGGTGGCGGCGGTGGCGCGCTCGGGTCCAGCGTGGAGGTCGATCACGTGGTCCGCCGTACCGGCCAGGGGCGAAGCCCCGTCATTGGTCAGGGCGACGGTGAGTGCACCCTGCCGCCGCGCCTCTTCGACCACGCCGACGATGTCTGGTGAGCGGCCCGACTGCGAGATGCCGACGACCAGGGCGTCGGCCATGTCCGGGCGTGCGCCGTAGAGCGTGATCGTCGACGGTGCCGCCAGCGCCACGATCAGGCCGTTGCGGACCGCCAGCAGGTATTGGGCGTAGATGCCGGCGTTGTCCGAGCTGCCGCGGGCGGCCATGACGACGAACCTCGGCCGCCGTGACCTGACCGCGGCGGAGATCGGGGCGAAGGCACCCGGCGCGGCGTCGAGCAGCCGCTGGAGAGCCGCCGGTTGCTCCAGGATCTCGTCGCGCACGCTCATGCGGTCGCCGGGGCTACCCAGCAGGGAGAGCGACGCCGGGGCTCAGGTCACGGTCCTGCATCTCCCAGGCGTGGTCGAGGACGTGGTAGGCGGTGTGGCGGAGCAGGTACGGGATGGTCCAGTTGCCGAGCGGCTTGCCCGCCACGTACCAGGCGCGCATCGCGTCCACGAAGCGGTCGCGGTGACGGGTGAGACCGCCGGGCGACAGCATGTCCTGCAGGTCCGACCTGGCCTTGACGCGGCTGGAGAAGTCGTCACCCTCCGTATAGAGCACGTGCCGGATGATCGTGTCGCGCGGGCGGCCGCCACCCCGGACCCCAGGCCGAAGGTCGGCCGACACGCGGGCGGCCGTCTCGTCGAACTCGGCCCAGGCCGCGCGCAGGAGCCGTACCTGGCGGTCGAAGGTCGGCGCGTCGTAGGGTCCGCGGTCGAGCGGCGATGGCGCGAAGGAGATGCCCCAGAAGTCGGTCGAGCCCACCCCCCGGTACCGGCCGATGATCTCGAGGCTCCTCTGCGCCTCGAAGTCCCCGCCGAGCCGGGCTCGCCGGGCGACGGGCAGGTAGCGCGGCAAGTAGCGGGCGAGCTTCTCGAGCGCCTCGGCCTCGGTCTTGCCGCCACGTTCGAGCCCCGGCCAGTCTGCGGCGACCGCGACCCAGCGCTTGCCCCTCGTCGGCTCCTCGATCAGCACGCGCAGCGGGGCCGTCATCGGCTCATCCTAGGAGATCGTCCGGAGTGCGGGCCACATCACGGTCCATGGTGCGCGGAGGCCGGTGCACACGGTCACGGCGACCCCCTGCTCGCCGTTCTGGACGGCGACCCCATCGTCGATGTGGGCCACGTCGTGGCAGCCGCTGAAGTAGGCGCTGAAGTCCGTCGGGCGCCAGTCGCCCACGTGGACCACGACCGTGCGGTCGGCCGGCGGCGGGCCCCACGACCAGAAGCTGTTGTGGCCCGAGTAGACTGGAGGCAGGCCGGCGCCGAGGAGCACGAGCGGGCTGGCCTCGCTGTAGTCGTTGGTCAGGATCACGGCGTGGGCCCGCTCGTTGGCGGGCAACGCGGCCACGACGCCCTCGATGGTCGCCACGAAGCGCGGCCAGCCGATCTGGTTGGCCGTGTCCGGCACGGCGGCCGGGAGCCCCGACGCGGCGAACGTCGCGATCGGCAGGATCGGCAGGGTCAGCAGGGCGATGACGGTGCCCGACAGGGCCGCCGCGCCGGCCAGGCTGGACGCCTTCAGCCGGAAGTGCCCCCTGGCCAGCCACCCGTCGACGAGGATCGCCCCGGCGGCCATGAACACCGGCAGGCTGCCAAGGGCGTAGTAGGCCTTGCCGCCTGTGGCATACACGAGACCCAGGGCGATGAGCGCGCCGAACCCGATCGCCCGCCACCGCGCCGCCGCCTTGGCGCGCATGATCCAGGCAAGGCCGGCCGCGGCGATCGGGAAGAGCAGGGGCCCGCTGATCAGCCACAGTAGAGGCACGTACTGGGCGCGGTTGTCGCCAGCGTAGCCGGAGATGGCCTGGGCCATGGTGAGCTGCGGCCAGCCGTTGGCGGCCTGCCAGGCCAGGTTTGGCGCCCACAGCAGCAGGGCGACGCCGACGGCCGCCCACGCCCACGGCGACCGCAGCACGTCCCACCTCCGGGCGAGCAGCAGGCCCGCGGCCAGGCCCGCCCCGAGGAACAGGACGGTGTCCTTGTTCTCCAGGCCGACACCGCTCACCACGCCGAGCACGAGCCAGAGGCGGCGGTCGCCACCCGCGAGAAGCCTCACCGCCAGCCACAGGACGATGGCCCATGCCAGCAGGTCGGGGTCCGTGGTCGTGTCCAGGTGGCCGGCCCCCAGGTAGCCGGACACGGCGACCGTGACCGCCGCGATGACCTGCGCCCGCCGCGCTCCGCCGAGGTCGCGGGCGATGAGCGCGGCGACGACCGCGACGAGCGCCATCTCGAGCGCCGGCAGCAGGCGTACGGCGGTGGGCGAGACGCCGAACAAGGCGACCGACACGGCCGACAGCAACGGGGTCAGCGGCGGCTGATCGACGTATCCCAGGGCCGGATGCTGGCCGGCGACGACGTAGTACATCTCGTCGCCGTGGAAGCCATAGGCGCCCGATAGGCCCACCAGTACCGCGAACATCAGGCCGGCGACCGCCAGCACGGGCCAGGGGACGCCGAACGGGCTCTGCCGCTGGACCGTCCCGGGGAGCACCGTCCGATGGTACGTCCGCGGCGGCTGCGGTTCCGGGATCGCCGTCGTCGCAGAGGAGGCCGCCGCTCAGTCGAGGTGGGCCTCGTCCAGCCTGGTTCGGCAGTCGCGGCAGATGCCGGCGACCGTGACGTGCGACAGGTCCACCTCGAACCCGCGCCCCGCCCCCAGCATGGTCACGAGCGGCGCCAGCTCGGCCGGGCCGAGTTCCCAGCTCTGGCCACAGACACCGCAGTGGAGGTGGCCATGGGCCGTCGCGGGCCGGACGTGGAACTCCTCACGGCCGTCAGCCCCGTGGTGGTGCCGGACGATGCCCAGCTCTTCCAGGACATCGAGCGTGCGGTAGACGGTCGACGGCGTCGTGGTCGGGTCCACCTCCCGGCAGCGTTCCACGAGCTCGGCTCCGGTGACGTGCCCATCGGTCTGCTCGAGCACGTCGAGCAGGATGCTGCGCTGGAGGGTCCAGCGCAGGCCGCGGGCGTGCAGGCGGTCGCGCACACTGGCGCGATCCATGCTCAGCTGGCCGGTCGGTGGCACGCCCGGAGTCTACGCGACCGCCCCGGCCGCCTCCGTGGCCGTGCCGCTGCCCTCGGTGGCCTGCGCCGCGGCGCTGAGGAACTGCTCGCGGTACAGCTGGGCGTACAGGCCGCCGTGCGCCAGGAGCTGGCGATGCGTGCCCCGCTCCACGATGCGCCCGCGCTGGTAGACCAGGATCAGCTCGGCCGCCAGGATCGTCGACAGCCGGTGGGCGATGGCCAGCGTCGTGCGGCCGGCCATGGCGCGGTCCAGGGCGGCCTGGATGAGGCGCTCGCTGACCGTATCGAGCGCTGAGGTGGCCTCGTCGAGGATGAGGATGCGCGGATCCTTGAGCAGCACCCGGGCGATCGCGATGCGCTGCTTCTCGCCGCCCGACAGCTTGTAGCCGCGCTCGCCGACGAGGGTGGCATAGCCCTCCGGCAGCTCCACGATGCGCTCGTGGATGGCGGCGGCCCGGGCGGCCGCCTCGAGCTCCGCATCGGTGGCTTCAGCCTTGGCGTACCGCAGGTTGTCGCGGATGCTGGCGTGGAAGAGGTACGTCTCCTGGGTGACTACGCCGATGATCCGGCCCAGGCTGCCGAGGGCGATCCCGCGGACGTCGACGCCGTCGATCTCCACGGCGCCCTCGTCCACGTCGTACAGGCGCGGCAGCAGGTAGGTCGTCGTCGTCTTGCCGGAGCCCGACGGCCCCACGAGCGCGACCAGCTCACCCGGCCGCATCTCGAAGTCGATGTCCTCCAGGGCGAACGGCTCCGGCGCTTCGGGCGGCTCCTGAGCCGCCTGCGCCTCCGCGGCAGTCGGCCGCAGCTCATCCTCGGCCACCGCCTCGGCGTCTTCCACCGCAGCCGGGGGAGCGGAGGGATAGCGGAACGAGGCATGGGCGTAGCGGACGTGGCCGCGGACGGTCTCGGGGTCAGGGTGGATCGCATCGGGCGCATCCACGATCTCCGGCTCCATGTCCAGGTACTCGAAGATGCGGTCGAACAGGGCGAGGGCGCCCTGCACCTCCACCTGCACACTGAGCATCTGGCCGAGCGGGAAGAAGAGGCGGCTCTGGAGCGT
>DASPUH010000093.1:0-21283 GCA_035622975.1 Candidatus Sulfotelmatobacter sp. | reverse complement strand
CTGGGCGCCCTCCAGGAGCGCGGCCTCGGCCGCAACTCGATCGGGGCCCGCATCTCCGCCCTGCGCGCCTTCTACCGCCACGCCCGGCGGGAGGGCTGGGTGGCCGGCGACCCGTGGGCGGCGGTCGCGTCGCCGCGTCGGCCGCGGCGCCTGCCGGCGGTCCTCGACGTCGGCCAGGTGGAGCGACTCCTGGATACCGTGCCGTCACACCCGACGCCCGACTCGCTCGGCGCCGCGCTCGCGCTGCGCGACCGGGCTCTGGTCGAGACCATCTACGCGGCGGGGCTGCGCATCGGCGAGATGGAAGCGCTGACGGTGGGCGACCTGGACCTCGCGCGGCGAGAGGTGCGGGTGATCGGCAAGGGCCGCAAGGAGCGCGTCGGCATCCTGGGCGGACCTGCCTGCGATGCCCTCGGAGCGTGGCTGGCTCAGGGCCGACCGATCCTTCGGGCTCGGGGGGTCGGAGGCGACCCGGGCGCGTTGTTCCTCAACTCGCACGGCGGCCCGCTCGGGGCTCGCGGCCTGCGATTCCGCCTCGACGCGCTCGCGCGGGCCGCCGGCCTGCCGACCGGGACGACGCCGCACACGCTGCGCCACTCGTTCGCCAGCCACTTGCTCGACGGGGGCGCCGACCTGCGGGTCGTCCAGGAGCTCCTGGGCCATGCCAACCTCGCCACGACGCAGGTCTACACCCACGTGGCGCCGGCGCGGCTGCGCAGCGCGTATCGGGCCAGCCATCCGCGTGCCGCGACATCCCCGGGGCCGGCCGGGAAGTGAGCCTGGCCACCGGGACGCTGGCGCGCGCCGGCCTCGTCGTGTCGATCGCCGTCTTCGTTTCCCGCGTGCTGGGATGGCTGCGCACCGTCGTCATCACCACGACCTTCGGGGCGGGCCCTGACCTCGATGCCTATTTCGCCGCCTTCCGCCTGCCCGACCTGGTGTTCCAGCTCGTGGCGGCGGGCGCGCTCGCCTCGGCCCTGGTCCCTGTCCTGGCCGGCCTTCTGGCCCACGACGAAGAGGCGCGGGCGTGGCACGTGGTCTCGGTGGTGGCCAACGTGATGCTCCTCGTCCTGGTGCCGCTGATCCTGGCGGGGGAGCTGCTGGCCCCCGTGCTCGTGCCCCTCATCACGCCGGCCTTCTCCGCCGCCCAGCTGGCGCTCACGGTGGATCTCACCCGGCTGATGCTGCTCTCGCCGCTCTTCCTCGCCCTCGGCGCGGTCGCCTCGAGCGCGCTCAATGCGCGGGGGCGGTTCGCGGCCGCGGCGGCCGGCGCCGCCCTGTACAACGTGGCCATCATCGGCGCGGCGCTGCTCCTCGCGCCGAGCATGGGTGTCCGGGCCCTGGCGGTCGGTGTCGTGGCGGGTGCGATCCTGACGCTGGCGATCCAGGTGCCCCAGCTGGTGCGCGGCGGCGCGCACTACCAGGCCACGATCCGGCTGCACGACCCGGCGGCGCGCGAGGCTCTGCTGCTGATGGCGCCGCGCGCGTTCGGCCTGGGGGTGACCCAGATCACGTTCCTCGTCAACACGTCGCTGGCGACGACCGTCGGGACCGGCGCCCTGGTGGCCTACAACGTGGCCTTCACGATCCTCCAGATCCCCATCGGCCTCATCGGGGTGCCCCTGGGCATCGTGCTCCTGCCATCGCTGGCACGTGCCGCCGCCCTCGACCTGAGCGACGAGTTCGGGCACCTCGTCACGCGCGCCGTGCGCCTGCTGCTGTACGTGATGCTGTTCCTGACCGCGGTGCTGATGGTCATCCGCGTCCAGGTCGTGACCGTCCTGTTCTCGTACGGCCTGTTCGACCTGTCGGCCATCGAGGCGACCGCGAGCGCCCTGCTGTTCTTCCTCGTCGGACTCGCCGGGCACGCCCTGATCCAGGTGCTGGCGCGCACGTTCTACGCCGCCAAGGACACGCGCACGCCGGTCGCCGCAGCGGTCATCTCGGTCGTCATCAACGTGGTCGTGTCGGTGCTCACGGTCGGCTCCCTGGGGTTGGCCGGCCTGGCGCTGGGCATCGCCGCCGGGGCCTGGATCGAGTCGGCGCTGCTGCTGGGCCTGCTGGGACGCCGCGACGCCCGCTTCCGCCTCGGGCCGGTCGTGCGGGCTGGCGGCCTGGACCTGGCCGGGGCGGCCCTGGCGGCTGCCGCGGCATGGGCGGTCACCCAGGCGGCCGGCGCCTTGGGCATGAGCTCGACGGCGAAGCTCGACGACCTGGTCGTCGGAGGGGTCGCCTTCGTCACGGCCGGCACCGTGTACGTCGTGTACAGCCGACTGTTGCGCCTGCCCGAGCTGGCGGGCTCCCTGGCCCTCGCCCGTTCAGCCACCCGGCGTCTGGCGAGCCTGGCGTGACGCAGGAGCCCGCCCCGGTCGGGCAGCCGGCCTTCCGCCTGCGCACCGATGCGGCGGCCTGGGACGCCTTCGTGGCCGTGGCCGCCCGCGGCGCATACGCCCAGCAGACCGCCTGGGCGGAGGTCAAGGCGGCCAACGGCTGGGTGCCGGAACGCGTCGTGATCGACGCGGCCGAGGGACCAGTCGGGTGCCAGCTCCTGGTGCATCGCCTGGCCCCGAGCCCGTGGTCCATCGGCTACGCCCCGCGCGGGCCCGTGGCGACTCGCTTCGGGGCGGGCGGCGTGACGGCCTGGACGGATGCCGTGCGGGCCGTGGCCGGGCGGATGCGCCTGAGCCACGTCGTGATCGACCCGGCCGTGCCGGCGGGCGACCCGCTGGAGGCATGGCTGCGGGCCAATGGCTGGCGCCCGACGGCCCCGGTCCAGCCGTCGCGCACGCGGTTGATCGACCTGACCCGGCCGGAGGCCGTGCTGTGGGCCGACCTGCGCGGCAAGTGGCGGCAGTACGTGGGGAAGGCCCGGCGCGATGGCGTGACGGTGGTCGAGGCCGGGCCGGAGGGACTCGACGATTTCTATGCCATCTACGTGGAGACCGCCCGCCGGGCCGGCTTCGTGCACCGCGCGCGCGGCGCCTACGCGGCGACGTACGCGGCGTTCGCCCGTCAAGGGGCAGCGCGCCTGCTCTTCGCGCAGGACGCGGACGGGCGGCGGCAGGCGACGCTGCTGCTGCTGGAGTGCGGCGCCACGGTCGTCGAGCCGTATGGCGGGATGACCGCGGCCGGCGCCGCCTCGCGGGCCAACTACCTGCTCAAGTGGGAGGCGATCCGCTCCTCACGCGAGCGCGGGCTGGCGACCTACGATCTGTGGGGCCTGGCGCACCCGGGCATCGCGCAGTTCAAGGCCGGCTTCGGCGGGCAGGAGGTGACGTGGATCGGCGCGTGGGAGCAGGTCACGCGACCCGTCGTGCGCGGCGCGGTCAACGCCCTGCAACGAGCCCGCGTGGCGGTGGCGACGCGCCGCATGGGGCGGCCGCCGGCAGGCGCCGACGCCGGGTGACGCGATCGTGAGTGGGACGCTCTCCGTCGAGGTCCGCGCGGTCACCGACGTCGCGCCCCCTGGTTGGGACGCCCTGACGGTCGATGTCCCGGGCGGGCATGTCCTGCAGAGCGCGGTGTGGGCCGTCCAGGCGAGCGAAGACGGCTGGCAGCCTCGCTTCGTGAGCTTCACCGACGGGGCCGCGGCGCTCGTCCTGACCCGCCAGCGGCCGCCGCTGCCGGGCTTCCTCGCGTACGCCTCGCGCGGTCCCGTGGCGGGGGAGGGGGGCGCGCGAGGGGCCGCCGCTCGAGCGCTGGCTCTGGGCCGGTGGGCCAGGCAGGAAGGGGCGACGATCCTGGCGGTCGACCCCGAGCTGGACGCCGACGCCGCCTTCGAGGCCACCCTCGCAGCGGGCGGCTTCGTGCCGGCCGAGGAGATCCAGCCGTCCCGCCATCGCCTTGTGGCGAGCTGGGCCGCGGGGACGGCGGAGGAGACGCTGTTCGCCCGGTTGAGCAAGACGACCCGCCAGCGCGTGCGCAGTGCCCAGCGCCGGGCGGTCACGGTGCGCGAGGATGCGGCCGGCGAACGCTTGCCGGACCTGGGGCGCTTCCTGGATGCGGCGGCCATCCGGAAGGGCTTCACCTTCTCCTCCCGCCGCGGCTTCCTGGCCTGGTGGCGCCGCCTCCTGGAGGCGCGGCGCGGCTGCCTGTTGGTCGCCGAGGCCGGTGACCGGTTCCTTGGGGCCCTGCTCATGTACCGCCAGGGCGGTCATCTCGCGACGGCCTTCTCGGCCGACGACCCGGCGGCCCGCCCCTCGTTCGCCGGGACGATGCAGCTGCTGCGCTGGGAGGCCATGCGCCTGGCCCTGGCGGCCGGCATGCCGTGCCTGGACCTGGGCGGCGTCGACATCACCGGGGCGCGCGAGCGTCCCGCCCCGGGCGACGTGACATGGGGCCTGTACGAGCACAAGGCCGGTTTCGGGGCGCGCTGGGTCGAGTCGGCTGGCGCCCACGAGCTGGTCCTGCGGCCGGCGGTCTACCGGGCTGGCCTCGTGGCCCGGTCCGCGCGTCGGGCCCTGCGCCGAGGATGAACGCGCCCGCCGCCCGCAGCCGCCCCCTCGGCGCGCTGGTGAGTGCCCTGGAGGCCCGCGGCCAGCTCCGCTCGGTGGTCGCGGCCGGGGGGCGCGAGCCTGGTGGCTCAGGGGAGCCGCTGGGGACTCGTGCGGTGGCCGGGGTGACGATGGATTCGCGCCGCGTGCGGCCCGGCGACGTCTTCGTGGCGGTGCCCGGCCGCGTCAACGACGGGCATGACTTCGCCGCGACCGCGGCGGCCGCAGGGGCCGCGGCAGTCATCGTGGAGCGCCCCTTGCCGGGCCTGGGCGTGCCCCAGCTCGTCGTCGTCGCGGCCAGGCCGGCGCTCGCCCAGGCGGCCGCCTGGTGGTGGGACGATCCCTCGCACCGACTGGGCGTGGTGGGCATCACCGGTACCGATGGCAAGACCACCACGGCGTACCTGGTGCGCTCCATCCTCGGCCACGCGGGACTGCCATCCGGCCTGGTCAGCACGGTGGACGTCGTGATCGGCGGGCATGCCATCGGCAATCCGGCCCGCACCACGACGCCCGAGGCGCCGGTCCTGCAGGCCCACCTGGCCGCCATGGTCGAGGCCGGCGACCGGTTCGCGGTCCTGGAGACGAGTTCGCACGGCCTGGCCCAGGACCGCGTCGGCGCCGTGGCCTACGACGTGGCCGTGCTGACCAACCTGACGCACGAGCACCTCGAGTTCCACGGCACGCGGGCCGCCTACGTGGCGGCCAAGCGCCGTCTCTTCGAAGCGCTCGCCGGGGGTCCCCAGAACCCCGCCAAAGGCTGGCCCAAGACGGGGGTCGTGAACCTCGACGACCCGGTGGCCGCCGACTTCTCGGCGGCCACGCGTGCGGCCGGGGCGGCCGTCATGACGTATGGCTTCGACGCGGCCGCCACGGTTCGCGGCGTCGCCGTGCGGGAGAGCCTCCAGCGGCTCGAGCTCGATCTCGTGACGCCCCGCTGGCGTGGCCGCCTGGCGTTGTCGCTGGCCGGTCGGTTCAATGCCTGGAACGCCCTGGCCGCCGCGGCCGTGGCGGAGGCGCTCGGCCTCCCGCCGGACGCGATGCGGACCGGCCTGGAGGCGGTCGCGGGTGTGCCCGGTCGGATGGAGCGCATCGATGCCGGGCAGCCGTTCGCCGCCCTCGTCGACTACGCCCACACGCCCGAGGCGCTGGCCAAGGTCCTCGACGGACTGGCGCCGCTGGCGGGGGCCGCTGGCGGGCGGCTCATCGCCGTCTTCGGCTCGGCGGGCGAGCGCGATGTCCTGAAGCGCCCGCGGATGGGCCGTGTCGCGGGTGAGCGCTGCCGGCTGGTCGTGCTCACCGACGAGGACCCGCGGGGGGAGCCACGCGAGACGATCCTGGAGCAGATCGCGGAGGGCGCTGAGGCCGCCGGCCTGCATCACGGCAGCGAGCTGCGGGTGGTGCCCGACCGCCGCGCCGCCATCGCCCTGGCCCTGGAGGCCGCCCGGCCGGGCGACGCGGTGCTGTTCGCCGGCAAGGGCCACGAGAAGACGATCGAGACGGCGGAAGGGGCCGTCCCCTGGGATGAGGCGGCTGAGGTGCGGGCTGCGCTGGGCCGCCTCGGCTGGTCGGAGGTCGGCCACGGGTGAGCGGCTGGGGCCGGTGAGCGGCGTCACCTGGAGCGTCGCCGAGAGCGGCGACCGCGCGTCCTGGGACGCCTTCGTGGCCGAGCGTCCCGAGGGCGACCCGCTGCAGTGCTGGGCCTGGGGCGAGGCCGTGGCCCCCACGGGCGAGCGACCGCTGCGCCTCGTGCTGCGCGACCGGGCCGGCCGTGTCCGGGCGGTGGCGCAGGCGCTGGTGCGGCGCACAGGGCTGGGCCGGACCGTCATCTACGTACCCCACGGGCCGCTGTGGACCCGTGAGGCGTCCGACGCGCCGGCGGTCCTCGCCGCCTGCCTGAGCGCGCTGCGCGAGGCCGGACGGCGGGAGCGCGGCATCGTCCTGAAGGTCGACCCGCGGGCGGTGCCCGGCGGCGCGGATGTCGGCGTGGCCCTCGCGGCCGCCGGTCTGCGAAGGGCGCGCCATGACCTCCAGGCGGCGACGACGCGCCTGGTGACGCTCACGACCGACCGGGAGGCACTGCGCGCGGCCTGGCACGCGGATGCGCGCCGGCTGTCGGGGCGCGCGATTCGCGAAGGTGTCGGGGTGACCATCAGCCGGCAGGCCGATCCTGCGAGCGTGGCAGCCTTCCACGCGCTGCTGCGGGAGACGGCCGTTCGCGGGGCCTTCCGGGCACGCTCGGAGGGGTTCCTGGGACGCGTGGCGGCCGGGTTCGCGGCGCCGGGCCCTGCCGCACCCGACGGTGGCTGGTACCTGGCCCTGGCCGAGCTCGAGGGCCGCCCCATCGCCGGCATGGCCGTGCCGCGGGTGGCGGATCGCGCCTACTACCTCTACGGCGCCTCACACCGCGACCCGGCCCTCCGCCACGCTTACGGCGCGTACGCGGTCATGGCCGCGCTTCTGGCGCGGCTGGCCGACGATGGCGTGCAGACCTTCGATCAGTGGGGTGTGGTGGAGGCCGACACGCCCGCGGCAGATGCCTCGTGGGCAGGCTTCAGCGCCTTCAAGCGCACGTTCGGCGGCCAGCCGCTGTGCCATCCGGGCACGTTCGACCTGGTCCTCGATCCGCTCTGGTACCGCCTCCGCGAGTGGCGCGACCTGGCGCGGGCCGGACGAGACACCTGAGGCTCGCTCCGGGGCCGGCGAGGTCGCGGGGTACACTGCCAGCCATGGCTGTCGATCCTGCCTCCCCGCCCGCGGTCAAGCGCGGGCGCGCACCGGCCCGGCCTGCGGGCGCTGCATCCGGCGGATCGCCACGCGCCGTGGAGGCGTCCGCGCGCCACCTGTTCGCGACCCTCCACGAGCACTACCCGCAGGCCGACCTGGGACCCGTCGAGCGAGCCTACCGCTTCGCGGTCGAGGCCCACGAGGGCCAGAAACGGGCCTCGGGTGAGCCGTACGTGACACACCCCCTGGCCGCCGCGCAGATCCTGGCCGAGCTGGGCATCGATCCCGTGGCGGTGACCGCGGCGCTGCTCCACGACATCCCCGAGGACACCGACTACGACCTCAGCGACCTCGAGGAGCGTTTCGGGTCGGATGTGGCGCGCCTCGTGGACGGCGTGACCAAGCTCTCCAAGTTCAGCACCCTGTCGCACGAGGAGCAGCAGGCGGAGAACATCCGCAAGATGTTCCTGGCCATGGCGGAGGACGTGCGGGTCGTCCTCATCAAGCTCGCCGACCGGCTCCACAACATGCGCACCCTCAGCGCCCTGCCGCACGAGAAGCAGGTCCGCATCGCGCGCCAGACGCAGGAGATCTACGCCCCCCTGGCGGAACGGCTGGGCATCTGGCAGATCAAGTGGGAGCTGGAGGACCTCGCCTTCAAGGTCCTGGAGCCAGCCGAGTACCGCGAGCTGGCGGCCAAGCTCGAGACCCGCCGCCGCGCTCGCGAGGGCTATGTGGAGCGGGCCATGACCGTGCTCGACGAGGCGCTCCACGCGGCGGGCATCGAGGCCGAGCTCTCGGGTCGTCCCAAGCACATCGCCAGCATCGCCAAGAAGATGCAGCGCAAGAGCGCCGACCTGGGCGAGATCTACGACGTGTATGCCATCCGCGTCCTCGTCGAGGAGCTCAAGGACTGCTACGCGGCCCTGGGCGTCGTGCACTCGCTGTGGCGGCCGATCCCCGGCCAGTTCGACGACTACATCGCCATGCCCAAGGGCAACGGCTATCAGAGCCTCCACACCGCCGTCGTCGCCCTCGACGGCAAGCCCCTGGAGGTCCAGATCCGCACGCACGCCATGCACCGCGTCTCGGAGGTGGGCATCGCCGCCCACTGGCGGTACAAGGAAGGCTCGCGCATCGACCGCGATTACGACGCCAAGCTGGCGTGGGTCCGCCAGCTCATGGACTGGCAGCGCGAGGTGGCGGATGCGACGGAGTTCGTGGAGGGCCTCAAGCTCGACATCTTCCAGGACCAGGTCTTCGTCTTCACCCCACGCGGCGAAGTGAAGGACCTGCCGGCGGGCTCGGGTCCCCTCGATTTCGCCTACCGCATCCACACCGACGTGGGCCACCGCTGCATCGGCGCCAAGGTCAACAACCGCCTCGTGCCGCTGGACTACAAGCTCCAGAACGGCGACATCGTGGAGATCGTGACCACCAAGGCGGCCCACGGCCCGTCGCGCGACTGGCTCAACATCGTGCGCACCGGCCATGCCCGGGAAAAGATCCGCCAGTGGTTCAAGCGGCAGGAGCGCGACGAGAACATCGTCCACGGCCGGGAGGCCCTGGACCGCGAGCTGCGGCGCCTGGCCCGCACGTCGGTCGAGCGCATCGGCCCGGACCGCGTGGCCGAGATGGCGGCGCTCTACAAGATGACCGGCCCGGACGACTTCTATGCCGCCATCGGCTACGGCGCGATCAGCGCCCAGCAGGTGGTCATGCGGCTGGGCGTCATCGATGACACCGAGACGGCCCTGCCGCAGGTCGCGCCGCCGCCCGCCGAACGGCCCGGCGGTGTCCGTGTCAAGGGGGTCGGCGACCTCCTCATCCGCTTCGCCCGCTGCTGCCACCCCATCCCCGGCGACCCCATCACGGGCTACATCACCCGCGGCAAGGGCGTCACCGTCCACCTGCGGACCTGCCCGACGGTCGTCAACGAGCGCGACGTCCACCGTCTCATCGACGTGGAGTGGGACGCACCGGCGCAGCAGACGTATCCCATCGCCATCCGCATCGAGGCCTACGACCGAACCGGTCTCCTGTCCGACATCACCAACGTCGTGGCCGAGCACAAGGTCAACATCCTGGCCGCCAACGTGAGCACCAATCCGGACCACACGGCCATCGTGCGCGCCACCCTCCAGGTGGCCTCCGTGGCCCAGCTGGCGCGGCTGCTGTCGCGCATCGAGCGCCTGAAGGACGTCTACACGGTCCAGCGCGACCTGGGCTGATCAACCGCCCGCGGCCCGCCGCGCGGCGATCTCGAAGGCGTTGTCGCGGTACGGATCGCCCCCCCCGCGCCAGGCCCGCCAGGAGGCGCGCAGGTAGCGCGGGATGAAGCGCAGGCCGTACCGCTGCCACTGACGCACGTGGCACAGCTCGTGCGCCAGCTCCGGTCCGGTGAGGTCCCGCCAGCTGAGGATGTCGCGGCCGACGGTGATGGCCAACCAGCCGGGCAGGAAGAGGCCGCCGACCCGGCGGGAGGCGGGGACGACGTGGAGCCGGAAGGACGGGTCGCCGGCCATGGCGAAGGTGTAGCACAGCCGCTCCAAGCGGCGGCTGGACGCCGGTAGACTTGCCGGCGATGCCCCGCTTCCGTGCGCCTCGCGGCACGCGCGATCTGCTGCCCGCCGAACGGGCCGCGTTCGCCCGCCTGGAGGAGCTCGCCCGCGACCTGGCCAGCCGCTATGGCTACGCCGAGATGGACACGCCGCTGTTCGAGGAAAGCGAGGTCTTCGAGCGCGGGGTGGGCGCCGGGACCGACGTCGTGGAGAAGGAGCTCTTCCGGGTGGCCGCCACGCGCGGCGAAGAGGGTGAGCGCTGGGCGTTGCGGCCGGAGGCGACCGCGGGCATCGTGCGCGCCTACGTCCAGCATGGCATGCAGGCCCTGCCGCAGCCGGTGCGCGTCAGCCTGTGCGGGCCCATGTTCCGCTACGACCGGCCGCAGGCCGGCCGCTACCGCGAGTTCTGGCAGTGGGACGTGGAGGCCATCGGCGATCCTGGTCCGGCGGTCGATGCGGAGCTGATCGAGCTTGGCCTGCGCTTCTACGCCGCCAGCGGCCTGACCGATGTGGCCGTGCACCTCAACTCCATCGGCGACGGCACCTGCCGGCCCGCCTACCTGGAGCGCCTGCGCGCCTACTTCGGGGTGCACGCTGCGGCTCTCGCCCCGGCCGAGGCGGAGCGCCTCAAGGTCAACCCGCTGCGGCTGCTGGACTCCAAGGATCCCGACCTGGCCCCGCTCATCGGCGGGGCGCCGCGCCTGGTCGACCACCTGTGCGACGCGTGCGCCGGCCACCTCGCGGCCGTGCAGGCCCACCTGGCCGCTCTCGGGATCGAGCCCCACCTGGAGCCGACGCTCGTGCGGGGGCTCGACTACTACACGCGAACCGCCTTCGAGTTCTTCCGCCAAGGGGCCACGGGCCAGCAGCAGGCCCTGGGCGGCGGTGGCCGGTATGACGGGCTGGTGGAGCTGCTGGGCGGCAAGCCCACCCCCGGCATCGGCTTCGCCCTGGGCCTGGACCGTGTCGTCTTGGCGCTCGCCGAGCAGGGCCAGGCGTCGGCCGCGTCGTCGGGCCCGACCGCCATCGTCGTTGGCGCCGCTGCCGAGGACACGATCACCCGCCTGCGGCTGGCGACCGACCTGCGCGCGGCCGGCCTGACGGTCCGGGCCGACCTGGCGCCCCGCAAGCTGGGGCGGCAGCTGGAAGGCGCCGCGCGTGATGGGGCGCACTTCGCCGTGATCGTGGGCGATGAGCTGGCCCATGGCCAGGTGCAGGTGCGGGACCTGCAGGCGGGCACGCAGCGCTCGGCCAACGTCGCCGACCTGGCCCGCGACCTGAGCCGGGGCCAGGCCGGCCACCGGCACGGCTGAAGGCGGCGGCCGGACCGGCACCTCCCGTACCATTAGGCCGCTCATGCAGACGTTCCACCGTACCGCGACCTGCGGTGACGCACGCGCCGATCAGGCCGGCCGGGTCATGACCCTGGCCGGGTGGGTGCACCGCCGGCGCGACCTGGGCCAGCTGATCTTCCTGGACCTGCGGGACCGCTACGGCATCACCCAGGTCGTGCTCGACCGGGCCACCGCCCCCGCGGCGCACGCCGTCGCCACCGGGGTGCGGCCCGAGTTCGTCATCCGGGCCAGCGGCCACCTCGCCAGACGCCTGCCCGGCACGGAGAACCCGCGCCTGGCGACCGGCGAGGTCGAACTGCGGGCCGACGCGATCGACGTGCTGTCGGCGGCGCGCACCCCCCCGTTCCCCATCAACGAGCCCGAGGGCGAGGTGGACGAGGCCCTGCGCCTCAAGTACCGCTACCTGGATCTGCGACGCGAGCCCATCCTGGCGCGCCTCCTGACGCGCAGCCGGCTCGTCGAGGCCATCCGCGCCGCGCACGTGGCCGCGGGGTTCGTGGAGATCGAGACGCCGATGCTCATCAAGTCCACCCCCGAAGGAGCCCGGGACTTCATCGTGCCGTCGCGCCTGCAGCCGGGCAGCATCTACGCCCTGCCGCAGAGCCCGCAGCAGCTCAAGCAGCTGCTGATGGTCGCCGGGCTGGATCGGTACTTCCAGATCGCGCGCTGCTTCCGCGACGAGGACCTGCGCGGTGACCGCCAGCCGGAATTCAGCCAGCTGGACCTGGAGATGAGCTTCGTGGCCGAGGCCGATGTCATGGGCTTCGTGGAGGGGATGGCCATCGCCGTCAGCCGGGCCACGGTTCCCGAGCGACCCATCCAGGCCACCCCGTTCCCGCGCTTCACGTACCGCGAGGCGCTCGACCGCTTCGGCTCGGACAAGCCCGACGTCCGCTTCGGCCTCGAGCTGCACGACCTTGGCCCGGCCGCCCAGGGCACCGGCTTCCGCGTCTTCGACGAGACGCTGGCCGCCGGGGGTCGCGTCATCGGGCTGGCCGCACCCGGGATGGCGGGGGCCAGCCGCAGTCAGGTCGATGAGCTGACCCAGCTGGCCCGCCACCATGGCGCGCGCGGGCTGGTGACGATCGCCCTGGCGGGCGGCGGGGCCCACTCGAGCATCATGAAGATCGTGGGCGAGGCGCGGACCACCGCCCTTGCGGCCGCGGCCGGCGCCGGCGAGGGGGACCTCGCGCTGATCGTCGCCGATCGTGACGTGGTGGCCCAGGAGGTGCTCGGCCAGGTCCGCCTGGAGCTGGGCCGGCGCCTGGACCTGGCCGATCCCGACGTCCTCGCCTATGCCTGGGTCCACCACTTCCCGATGTACCAGTGGGACTCCGACAGGAAGCGCTGGGACGCCACGCACAACCCCTTCAGCGCGCCGCTGCCCGAGGACGAGGCCAGGCTCGTCACGGCCTCGGGCGACCCGGCCCGGCCGTCACCGGATGACCCGGCGGGCCAGGCGCTGGCCCAGCAGTACGACCTCGTGCTCAACGGCTGGGAGCTCGGCGGCGGTTCCATCCGCATCCACCGGCGCGACCTGCTGGCGCGCTCCTTCGCCCTGATGGGCCATTCGGCGACGGCCATGCAGGAGAAGTTCGGGGCGCTGCTCGACGCCTTCGAGTATGGCGCGCCGCCCCATGGTGGCATCGCCCTCGGCGTGGACCGCTGGGCCGCCCTGCTGACCCGCCAGGTCAACATCCGTGAAGTCATGGTCTTCCCCAAGACGCAGTCCGGCAGCGACCTGATGCTGGATGCTCCCTCGCCGGCCGACCCGGCGCAGTACGCTGAACTGGGCCTGCGGTTCGTCGGTCCGCCCGAGCGTCGCTGACAGACCGTCGCCGCGCTGGTGCGTGAGGAGAGGGTGCATGGCTGATCCGGGCGTCGCCGCGCGGTACGCGGAGGCGGTCGCGGTCCGCGACCTGGATGCCCTGCGGCGACTGCGCCATGCGGCCTACGTGGCTCGCTGGCCGCAGTCGGGCGAGCTGGTGCGCGGCCCCGCGCGGATCGGCGAGATCGAACGGACGTATCCGGGCGGTCCGCCGCAGCTGAGCGGCGTGCGCCGCGTGGAGGGTCAGGACGACCTCTGGACGATCGAGTCGATCACGACATACCCGGACGGCTCGCGCTGGTGGTGGGTCACGATCCTGGAACTGCGGGACGGCCTGGTGGCCGCCGAGACGGAGTACTTCTGCGAGCCCTTCGAGGCACCAGCCTGGCGGGCGCCGCACGTCGAGCGCTTCGACGGGTCCCTGGCACCGGTGCCGCCCCGCCGCCACGCCGACCTGTCCAGTGCGGCTGCCCGCCGGATCGGTGAGGCCTACGCCGAGGCCATCCGGCAGCGTGACTTCGCGACCCTGGCGACGCTCCGGGCCGGCGACTGGATCTGCGAGTGGCCGCAGTCGGGCGAGCGCCTGCGTGGTCACGTCGCCGACGTTGCCGTCCACTCCTCCTACCCGGGCTACCCCGACCTGCACGTCACGCGGCTGGCGACGTCACCGGAGGGCTGGGCGCTGACCCCGCTGCTGGTGCCGGTCCGCATCCACGGCGCAGGCCCCATCGCCATCGTGGAGGGCATCAACGACTACCCGTCGGGCGACCGCTGGTTCGTGGCCGAGCTGCTCGAGGTGGGCGACGGCAAGGTCGACCGCGAGACCGGCTACTTCGGCCGGGCCTTCGACCCGCCGGCGTGGCGCGCCGGCCTGGTCGAGCGGTACGACCCCCTCGCCGTTCGCTGACGGCCGCGGCGCACGCGTCGCTATCCTTGACCCATGGCCGGTCTCTCACGTGACGACGTCGCCCACGTGGCCCACCTCGCGCGCCTCGGGCTGAGCGACGCCGAACTGGCGCGCCTGGAAGGGCAGCTCAACCACATCCTGGAGCAGTACGCCGTCCTGGCCGAGCTGGACACCGAGCACATCGCCCCCACGGCCCAGACGATCGAGCTCGAGAACATCCTGCGCGAGGACCGCGCCGCTCCGAGCCTGCCGGTGGACGTGGCCCTGGCCGGGGCGCCCGAACGTCTCGGTGATCACCTGGTCGTGCCCGCCATCCTGGCCGACCAGGCGACCTGAGCGTGCCGACTCGCGATCCGACCCGGCTGTTCGCGTGGCAGATGGCGGCGGGCCTGCGCGACGGCGCCTTCTCGGCCCGCGAGCTGGTGCAGGCGCACCTGGCGCTCGCCCACCGTCAGGCGCCCGCGCTCAACGCCTGGGCCTCTCTCGATGACCCGGGTGCGCTTGCGGCCGCGGACGCCGCCGACCGCCGCCTGGCGGCGGCCCGGGCGGCCGGCACCGACGCGCTGGCGGCGCTGCCCCCCTTGCTCGGCATCCCGGTCGCCCTCAAGGATCTGGTCGTCACGGCCGGCCGGCCGTCGACCGCCGGCAGCCGCATCCTCGCGGGCTTCGTGGGGCCGTATGACGCCCACATCGCGGAGCGTCTGGACGCGGCCGGAGCTGCCGTCCTGGGCAAGACGAACATGGACGAGTTCGCCATGGGCTCGTCGACCGAGCACTCCGCGTGGGGCCCCACCAGTAACCCCTGGGATCTGAGCCGCGTGCCGGGTGGCAGCAGCGGCGGCTCGGCAGCCGCGGTGGCGGCCTTCCAGGTGCCGCTGGCCATCGGGACCGACACGGGTGGCTCGATCCGCCAGCCGGCCGCCCTGACCGGCGTCGTGGGCCTGCACCCCACCTATGGCCGCGTCAGCCGCTACGGCATCATCGCCTTCGCCAGCTCGCTCGACCAGGTGGGGCCCTTCGGTCGCGACGTGCGTGACGCGGCGCTCCTGCTCGGCGCGGTGGCCGGGCGGGACGACCGCGACTCGACCTCCGCCCCGGTGCCCGTGCCCGACTACGCTGCGGCGCTGGCCGACGGGGACGCGGCGGTCGGCGGCCTCCGCGGCGTGCGGCTGGGGCTGCCGCGCCAGTACTTCGTGGCCGGCATGGAGCCGGGCGTAGAAGCCCGCGTCCGGGACGCCGTAGGCGCCCTCGAGGCCGCGGGGGCCGAGATCGTGGAGGTCGACCTGCCGCACACGCGATACGGCCTGGCCACCTACTACATCATCGGCCCGGCCGAGGCCTCGGCCAACCTGGCCCGGTACGACGGGATCCGTTTCGGCTTCAGCGTGCGCGGCGGGGGTGTCCTGGCGGACTACCTGGCGACGCGCGATCAGGGCTTCGGCGACGAGGTCAAGCGCCGCATCATGCTTGGCACGTACGCCCTGTCGGCGGGCTACTACGACGCGTACTACGTCAAGGCCCAGAAGGTCCGTACGTTGATCAAGGCCGACTTCGACGCGGCCTTCCGGCTGGTCGACGCGCTGGTCGCCCCGACCAGTCCGACGGTCGCCTTTCCCATCGGGGCGCGGCTCGACGACCCGGTCGCGATGTACCTCTCCGATGCCTGCACCCTGCCGGTCAACGTGGCCGGGCTGCCCGGCCTGTCGGTGCCCTGCGGGCTCAGCGAGGGGCTGCCGGTCGGCCTCCAGTTCATCGGCCGGCCGTGGGACGAAGGGCGGCTGCTGGGCCTGGGGCGAGCCTACGAGGCGATCACCGCGGACGCTCCGTGGCGGGCCCTGGAGCCGACCGACCTGCCTGCCCTGGACGATCCCGCCACGCCGCCGGCCGCCGACCGGCTGTTCGCGCAGGGGCGCCGAGGATGACCGGTCGGCCGGCTCGTATACTCGGGCGGTGATGACCGCCGAGCCCGCCGTCCGGTCCGCCTCGCGCCTCGCCCGCCGCGTGGCCGCGGTGCCGCCGTCGGGCATCCGGAAGTTCTTCGACGTCATCGCCACCATGCCCGACGTCATCAGCCTGGGTGTGGGCGAGCCCGACTTCACCACGCCACCCCAGATCATCGAGGCGGGCGTGCGCTCCCTGCGAGCCGGCCGGACCCACTACACGAGCAACTACGGCACGCTCGAGCTGCGTCGGGCGCTGGCCAAGCACCTGGCGCGGCTCTACGAGGTCGAGTACGACCCGGAAGGGGAGCTGCTCATCACGGTCGGGGCGTCCGAGGCCGTGGCGGCCGCCATGGCCGCGCTCGTCGACCCCGGCGACGAGGTCGTCCTCCATGAGCCCTCATACGTGGCCTACACGCCGTCCATCGTCTTCAACGGCGGCGGCGCGATCCACGTGGCGACGCATGCCGATCGCGATTTCGCCCTGGACCCGGCCGCGGTCGAGGCGGCCATCACCGCGCGCACCAAGGTCCTCTTCCTGGGCTACCCGTGCAACCCCACGGGCGCCGTCCTCGACGAGGCGACCCTGCTGGCTTTGGCCGACATCGCCGCCCGCCACGACCTGCTCGTGGTCAGTGACGAGATCTACGACCGGCTGGTGTACGGCGACCACCGCCACCGGGCCTTCTCCTCGCTGCCCGGGGCGCGTGATCGCACGGTGCTCATCGGCGGCTTCTCCAAGGCCTACGCCATGACCGGCTGGCGCGTCGGCTGGCTGGCCGCCCCGCGCGACCTCCTGGAGGGCATCGTCAAGGTCCACCAGTACGAGATCATGTCGGCCCCCACGACCGCCCAGGACGCGGCCGTCGTGGCCCTCACCGGGGCCGAGCTCGACGTGCAGCGGATGGTCGCCGAGTACGACCGCCGCCGGCAGCGCCTGGTCGCCGGCTTCAATGCCCTGGGCCTGCCGACCTTCGAGCCGCGCGGCGCCTTCTACGCCTTCCCCGACGTGACCTCCAGCGGCCTGAGCAGTGCCGACTTCAGCGAACGGCTCCTCTTCGAGCAGCAGGTCGCCGTCATCCCCGGTGACGCCTTCGGGCCGTCCGGCGAGGGTCACGTGCGGGCCTGCTACGCGACCAGCTACGAGCAGCTCGAGACGGCCCTCGAGCGGGTCGACCGGTTCCTGGGCAGCCTGCGCGGGTGACCGCGCGCTACGAGGCCGTCATCGGCATCGAGATCCACGTCCAGCTGCGGACGTCGGCCAAGATGTTCTGCCCCTGCGGCACCGACATCGCCGACGCGCCGCCCAACTCGCGGACGTGCCCGGTCTGCCTGGGCCTGCCCGGAACGCTGCCGGTCATCAACCGGCGCGCCGTGGAGCACGTGCTGGCGACCGGCCTGGCCATCGGCGGGGCGGTGCCACCGGTCACGCGGTGGGACCGCAAGAACTACTTCTACCCCGACCTCCCCAAGGGCTACCAGATCAGCCAGTTCGATCTGCCGCTGGCCTCGCACGGGCGCCTGGTGGTGGAGACCGCGGCCGGCGAGGTGAGCGTGGGCATCCGGCGCGCCCACCTGGAGGAGGACACGGCCCGGCTCATCCACGCCGAGACGTCCGACGGGCGGCGCATCAGCCTGGTCGACTTCAACCGCGCCGGGATGCCCCTCATGGAGATCGTCACCGAGCCGGATCTCCACACCGCGGAGGCCGCGCGGCGCTACGCGGAGGAGCTGCGCCTGCTGCTGCTGGCCATCGGCGCGTCGGAGGCGGCCATGGAGAACGGCCAGATGCGGGTGGAGGCCAACGTCTCGCTGCGCCCCGTCGGGAGCGACGTCCTGGGGACGCGCGTCGAGGTCAAGAACATGAACTCGTTCCGCTCCGTCGAGCGGGCGATCGACCACGAGATCGCTCGGCAGGCGGGGCTGCTCGACGCCGCCTCGGTCGTGCAGCAGGAGACCCGCGGCTGGGACGACACGCGTGGCGTGACCTACCTCATGCGCTCCAAGGAGGATTCGCACGACTACCGCTACTTCCCCGAGCCCGATCTGCCGCCGTTGCGGCCGGACCCGGCCTGGCTCGAGGCCATCCGGGCGACCCTCCCCGAGCTGCCCGCTGCACGCCGCGCGCGGTACCGGCGCGACCTGGGCCTGTCGCCCTACGACGCCGCCGTCCTGACCGCCGAGCCGGCCGCGGCGAGTCTGTTCGAGGTAACCCTCGCGAGCGATCCGGCGCTCAAGCCCAAGGCCGTCGCCAACTGGGTCACCGGCGAGTCGATGCGCCTCCTCAAGCCGGAGGTGGAGACGGTGGCTGACCACGGTGCCGTGATCGATCCGGCGCAGCTGGCCCGGCTCGTGGCGCTGGTCGAGGCCGGCGAGCTCTCGGGCACCAACGCCAAGCAGGTGCTGCAGGCACACGCCCGTGATGGCGCGGCCGTGGACAGCCTGGTCGAGCGGATGGGCCTGCGCCAGATCAACGACGAGGCGGCGCTGGCGGCGCTCGTCGATGGCGTGATCGCCGCCCACCCCGGGCCGGTCGCCGAGCTGCGGGCCGGCAAGGCGCAGGTGCTGGGCTTCCTGGTCGGCCAGGTCATGGCGGCGAGCCGCGGCCAGGCCAACGCGGGGGCCGTGAAGGCGCTCCTCGAGCGCCGCCTCGCCGAGGACTGACGCGGTGGGGCCGCTGGCCGTCGTCCTGCTGCTGGCCGGGGCAGCCGCCGGGGCCATCGGTTCGTGGCGGGCATGGGGGTCCTGGCAGCGCTGGCGGGCGCTGCTGGCCCACGAGGCCAACCTGCGGCGCTACGAGAGCTGGCGCGGCGGCCGCACTGCCGCCGAGGCCGGACCGTCGAGCGCCGACCTGATGGCTGACGAGCTGCGCGGCCAGGTCCTGCGCTGGGGCGGCCTGGCGGTCGTGGGCGTCGTCCTGGTCGCCCTGGCCTTGGGGCTGCGGCCGGGCTGATCCCGCTGCCTCAGACGCCCCGCAGCTTGCGGTGCTCGATCGCCGTGCAGCGGTCCATGACGACGGGCAGCCCTCCCTCGTGAGCGATCAGTGCCGCCTGCCAGTCCACCACGCCGAGCTGCAGCCACAGGGCGTGGCAACCGGTGGCGACCGCCGCGGCCGCGATCGGTGGGGTGTACTCCGGACGCCGGAAGACATCGACGATGTCGAACGGGCCGGTCATCGCCACGGCCTCCTCGAGGGTCGGGAAGGTGGCCACCCCCAGCACCTCGCGGACCGTGGGGTTGACCGGGACGCACTCGTAGCCGTGGGCCTGCAGATACCGCATCACGCTGTGCGACGGCCGGCTGCGGTCGGGTGAGGCGCCGACGATGGCCAGGCGGCGGGCATGGCGCAGCAGGTCCTGGGCGCCCGCCTCGTCCAGCACCGGCACCGGTCCGCGGCCTTCTTGGAGATCCAGGACAGCCGCCGCCCGGTCGCGTTCGGCCGCCCGCCGCGCCCGCTCGTCGGCCTTATCGGTCATGTGGTCGCTTCGCGCTCGTAGGGCCGCCCATCCGCGGCCGGCGGGATGCTGCGGCCGACGACGCCGGCCAGGATGACGATCGTCACGACGTAGGGCAGGGCGTCGAAGAACTGCGACGGCAGGAGCGTCAGCAGGTCGCCGAGCTGGCCGTTGGGCGGGCCGATCGAGATCGCCTGGCCGAGGGCGGTGCCCATGGCGAACAGGATGGCCGCACCGTAGGCACCGATCGGCGTCCATCGGCCGACGATCATCGCGGCCAGGCCGATGAAGCCGCGGCCGGCGCTCATGTCGGCCTGGAACGAGTTGGTCTGCTCCATGCTCAGGTACGCTCCGCCGAGCGCGGCCAGGGCACCCGACGCGATGACGTTGCGGTAGCGCAGGCGGATGACATCGATGCCGACCGTCTCGGCCGCCTTGGGGTGCTCGCCCGCCGCCCGGGTGCGCAGACCCCAGCGCGAGCGGAACAGGAGCACCTGGAAGAGGACGACGATGACCAGCGTGAGGATCCCGATCGGGCCCTGCCCGAAGAGCGCCCCGATGATCCAGCCGACCAGCGGCAGCGAGGTGATCTGGGAGGGCAGGGCGAGGGCCTGGAAGGCGCCCGCGCCGGGCGGCGAGTGGGCGGCGATGAGGGTGTTGAGGTAGCCCGTCGCGCCCAGGGCGAGGATGTTGAGGATGACCCCGCTGATGATCTGATCCACGCGCACGGAGATGGCCAGCCAAGCGTGGAGGAGGGCCAGCAGCATGCCCGCCAGGAGGGCCGCCACGACCCCGATGACGAGGGCGGGCGTGATGCCGAACAACGGCAGCGGGTCACCGGTGCCGAACTGGAGGGCCCACCCGGCGGCGACGATCCAGCCGACGAAGGCGCCCACCAGCATGATCCCCTCGATGCCGATATTGACGACGCCCGAGCGTTCGCACAGGACGCCGCACATGGCGGCGAGGGCGAGCGGGATGGCCACCGCCTCCGTCGTCTGGGCCAGGATCGGCAAGAGCGCCAGCACGTAACCGCCGAACTGGAAGGCGAGTCCTGCGACGGGGATGCCGTAGAGGCCGTTGATGAGGCCGTCCATCAGCCGGACTCCCCGCCGGCCACGTGGACGACAGCCGCCGATGTCACCAGGCCGGTCTGCGCCCCGCGCAGCCCCGGCAGTTGGCGCAGGAGCACGTCGACGATCAGGAAGAGCAGGATGATGGCCTGGATGATGTAGACGAGGTCGGCCGGCACGCCGGCCTGGATCTGCATCGACCCGGCGCCGGCCCGCATCGCCCCGAAGAGGATCGAGGCCGGCAGCACGCCCCACGGGTTGGACCGGCCAAGGAGGGCCACGGTGATGGCATCGAAGCCGACCGTGGTGCTGTAGCCGGCAGGCATCTGCTGGCTCAGGCCAAGGAGCGTCGTGCCGCCGGCCAGGCCGGCCAGGCCGCCAGCAAGGGCCATCGTCAGGAGGATGACGAAGCGCGGCCGCATGCCGGCGTACCGCGCCGCATCGGCGTTGGCGCCGACCGAGCGGATCTCGAAGCCGATCGTCGTGCGGTGGAGGAGGAACCACACGAGGGGTACCGCGGCGAGGGCGATGAGGATGCCGATGTGGCCGTCACGACCGATGAGGATCGGCAGGGCGGCGTTGCCCACGCCCGCGGTCACCGGCTGCGGGGAGTTGGTCAGGCGCAGTGGTCCGGCGACGAGCCACGACAAGAGCGCCAGGGCGACGTAGTTGAGCATGATCGTGGTGACGACCTCGTGGGCCCCCGAGGTCGCCTTGAGGTATCCGGCGATGCCGGCCCAGGCGGCCCCGACGAGGACCGAGACGAGCAGGGCCAGTGGGATGACCACGACGGGCGACGCGTCGGCCAGGGACGCACCGATCCAGACGGCCCCCAGGGCGCCGAGGAGGAACTGGCCCTGGGCGCCGATGTTGAAGAGGCCGGCCCGGAAGCCGACCGCCACGCCAAGCCCGGCCAGCAGCAGCGGCGCGGCCTGAACGGCCGT
>DASPUH010000092.1:0-2634 GCA_035622975.1 Candidatus Sulfotelmatobacter sp. | reverse complement strand
CGAATTCGTGGCTCGTCCTCGGCGAGCTGATCCGGCGCCTCGACGGGCGTCCGTACCCCGTCTTCCTGCGCGAGGAGGTGCTGGAGCCACTCCGGATGGATGAGACCGGCTTCGGGCGGCCCGCCTCCGATCGCGCGCGGGTGCATGCCTTCGGCCCGAATCCGCTCGTCGGCCCACTCTTCCTGGCTGCCTTCATGCGCCTGCAGCACCCCGCCGGTGGCCTGTGGAGCACGGCGGCCGATATCGTTCGCTTCGGGCGAGCCATGCTCATGGGCGGGGCCCTCGACGGGGTCCGCATCCTGTCACGAGCGAGCGTCGCCGAGATGACCCGGGAACAGACGACCGGGCTCCCCGACGTCGAGGAGCCCGGTCGGACGGCGCACTACGGGCTGGGCTGGAACATCCCCGGCGGTCGGCCGGGTAAGCCCGGCTCGGCGACGGCGTTCGAGCACGGCGCCAGCACCGGCGGGCGCCTGTGGGTCGACCCTGCATACGACCTGGTGATCGTGCTGCTGGCCAACCGCTGGCTGAGCGAGACGCGGTACTCCTACGCCGTCATCGATGCAGTCTACGGGGCGTTGGGGCTGCCCCGCTCGATCGGCACGGCGACCATCGAGCCCCACTCCGTCCACGACCCGTCGTAGTTGCGCACGGACGGGTAGCCCAGGATCTCGTGCAGCACGAACCAGCTGTGGCTGGAACGCTCCCCGATGCGGCAGTAGGTCACGATGTCCTTGTCCGGCGTGATGCCCTTGCCCGAGTAGAGGGCCGCCAGCTCGTCCGGGCTCTTGAAGCTGCCGTCCTCGCGCACGGCCTGGGCCCAGGGGATCGAGGCCGCGCCCGGGATGTGGCCGCCCCGCTGGGCCGACTCGGACATGCCTGGCGGGGCCAGGATCTCGCCGCTGTACTCGGCCGGTGAGCGGACGTCGACCAGGCCCAGGCCCGGATCGCCAAGGCGCGGCAGGATCTCGTCTCGGAACGCCCGCAGCTCGTACGACGGCCCCTCCACGGTGAAGCCGGTCGCCGCGTGACTGGGGACGTCGGTGGTCAGCGGCAGGTCCCGTGCCAGCCACAGCTTGCGGCCGCCGTCGACGAGCGAGACGCGCTCCAGGCCGTGCAGCTTGAGCTGCCAGTAGGCCCACGCGGCGAACCAGTTGTTGTTGTCGCCGTACAGGGCGATGTGCGTGTCCGGGCCGATGCCGGAGCTGCTCAGCAGCCGTGACAGGTCGGCCGGCGTGGCGATGTCGCGGCGGACGCCATCGGTGAGCTGGCTCGTCCAGTCCCACGCCACGGCGCCCGGCAGGTGCCCCTGGTCATAGGCGGTGGTGTCGACATCGACCTCGACGAAGCGGACGGCGGGGTCGCCGAGGTGCTCGGCGGCCCAATCGGCGCTCACGAGGGCCGGGGTAGCGCTGGATACGGTCATGGTGTGTTCCCTCAGGTGGAGCAGTGGCGCCCTGTGGCGCCGGTCGTGTGCGGGCGACCCGCACGGGGCCGCCGGGTGACAGGCGGGCCGTCCCGCCACCGCGCGAACGCGGCTAGCGGACCCGCCTGCTACATCTGCACGCGCTCCGGGCGTGCGGCACGGACGGCCGGTCGATCACGGCACGGCCCCTTCCTCGACGGCGAACGCCCGCAGGCGGAGCTCGCATTCGTCGTGCAGCCGCGCGACCTGGCGCGTCATCCAGGGATCGACGCGCAACGTGTCCTCGACCGTCACCGTGGGCCCGGTGGCGTCCTCGTCGAAGGCGATGCCGTCGCTGTTGCGGTAGTCGCTGAGCCAGTTGGCCTGCAGCTGCAGGATGGCGGCCACCACCACCGCGCGGCTGAAGGACCAGTCCACGTACTCGACGTTGAGCTGGTCGACCAGGTCGCGGACCCGCAGCGGGACGCCGCGCGGCGCGCGGGCCAGGAGATGCACGACGCGCAGGTCGGCGAACGGATCGCGGACCTCGGCCACCTGCGGCGGCTGGAGGTGGGGGTCGGCCAGGCCGGGGATGTCGCGAAGGATCACGTCACCTGTGCTCGAGCGTCTGCGCCAGTGCTTGCGTCGCGGCCGGCGGATGCGCATATCCGACGGACCGACTCGGGATTGATCGCCGCAGGATAGCAGGGCCGCTCCGCACGGGTTGCTGGCGGTAGGCTGGCGGCCATGCGATCGACCTTCCACCTTGTCCGCGCGACGGACTGGGCCGCCGCCGATCCGACCGTGGCGTGGACGCCGCCGTCGCTGGCGACCGAGGGCTTCATCCATTGCACCGACGGCCTGGCGGCCATGGTCGAGACGGCCAACCGCCACTACAGCGGCGAGGGGGGCGAGTTCCTGCTGCTCACCGTGGACCTCGACGCGGTCGGGGTGCCGTGGCGGTTCGACAAGCCGGGGAGCCCGTATCCGCACATCTACGGGCCGTTGCCCCGCTCGGCGATCCTGGACGTGCGGCCCATGCCGCGCACGGGCTCGGGTCGGTTCGAGGCGCCGCCCGCGGAGGGCGGCTAGCCCGGCCACCACAGGGCGCAGACCGGCCCGGGCGCAGACCGGCCCGGGCGCAGACCGGCCCGGGCGCCACCCACCGGCCCGGGCGCCACCCTTTGCGCCTAACGGCGCCATCGACGGAGCAGCCTCGCCGCAGGCCC
>DASPUH010000091.1:0-2983 GCA_035622975.1 Candidatus Sulfotelmatobacter sp. | reverse complement strand
TCGAGACCTACAGGACCTCCTGGGGCACCGGGGACATCCTGCTGCGCACCGCGCCGAGCATGGCCGCCGACCCCCGCTTCCGCCGATGGCAGGCCCGCCTGGAGCGGCTGGCCATGCCTCCCAGCGCCGCCGCGGCGATGTACCGCTGGATCATCGAGACGGACGTCCGCGCCATCCTGGGCTCGATCCGGGTGCCGACGCTAATCGTCCACCGTGCCGACAACCTGCACTACCGGGTCGGCCACGGGCGGTACCTCGCGGCCGCCATCCGCGGCGCGAAGTACGTCGAGCTCCCGGGCGCCGATTCGTACCCGTTCTACGCCGGCGACACCGACGCCGTGCTGGACGAGGTGGAGGGGTTCCTGACCGGCCGGCGCCAGGTGACGACCCACGATCGGGTGCTGGCGACGGTCATGTTCACCGACATCGTGGGCTCCACCGAGCTGGCCGCGAGATTGGGCGACCAGGGGTGGATCGACCTGCGCAACGCGCACGACGCCCTCGTGCGCCAGCTGATCGAGCGGTACCGGGGCCGCGAGATCACCACCACGGGGGATGGCTTCCTGGCCACCTTCGACGGGCCGGCACGGGCGGTCCGCTGCGGCGTCGAGATCGCGGCCGGGGTGCGGACCCTGGGCCTGGAGGTCCGCGTCGGCCTGCACACGGGCGAGGTGGAACTGGGCGATGGCGCGCTCGGGGGCATCGCGGTCCACCTGGCGCAGCGGGTCATGGCCAGCAGTGGCGCGGGCCGTGTCACGGTCTCGAGCACGGTCAAGGACCTCGTCATCGGGTCGGGCATCGAGTTCGTCGACCGCGGGACCTGGGAGCTGAAGGGCGTGCCCGGGGCATGGCAGTTGTTCGAAGTGGAACGGCTGCCGCACGGCTAGGCTGGAAGCACAGGAGGTGACCATGCCGCCAGCGCAGCCCGGTCGCGTCCTCGTCACCGGGGGCGGCGGCTTCATCGGCAGCTACATCGTGGACGAGCTGCTGCGGCGGGGACGGGAGGTCGCCATCCTGGGCCGGGGCGAGTTGGCGCCCGAGGCGCGGGCGGTCCTGGGATCGGCCGCGGCAACGATCCCGCTCGAGGTGGGCTCCGTGGAGGACCTGCCTCGCGTCATGGCCACCGTCCAGCGCGTCCGTCCGGAGGCGATCGTCCATGCCGCCGGCAGCGTGGACACCGGCGGCCTCTACGGCAACCCGTACCTCGCGTCCCGCGCGATCCTGGACGGCACCCTCAACGTCTTCGAGGCCGCCCGCCTGTTCGGCGTCCGCCGCGTGGTCTACCTCTCGTCGATCGGTGTCCTGCCGACGATCCAGCACGAGCCCATCGATGGCGCCCATCCGCTGGTCCTGCCGCGTGAGGGGCCGGGCAGCGGTTCGTACGGGGCCGCGAAGGCGGCGGGCGAGCTCTTCGGCTTCGCCTACCACCAGGCCTACGGGCTGGATGTGCGCACGATCCGGCCGTCCGCCGTGTACGGCTTTGGCATGCGCTGGCATTCGGCCAACTACATGAAGCAGTTCGTGGAGCCGGCCGTGCGGGGCGAGGCGGTCCACCTGAGCCACGGCGGGTCGCTGCCACGGGACTACACCCATGTCCGCGATGTCGCGACGCTGACCGCGGCCGTCCTGGACGCGCCGGATGCGGTCGACCGCATCTTCTATGCCGGCACCGGCGAGCCCCTGGTGACGGCCGCCCAGGCTGCCCGCATCGTCACCGAGCTCGTGCCCGGCGCCATGATCGAGATCGCCGACGAACTGGACCCCGAGGACCGGCACGAAACGGCGTTCCGCGGTGTCCTGTCCATCCAGAACGCCCGGGAACAGCTGCACTGGGAGCCGGCCTTCCGCTCGCTGCGTGACGGGATCGGCGAGTACATCGAGCGCTACCGCGCCTTCCTCGGGGTCGGTGCCGGGTAGGCCCCCGCCCCAACCCTCCAGTCGGTCCCCGAAGCCCAAAGAACGTCCGGGCACGCGGCATCGCGTGCCGTACCCTGTGGCGCGTGATCTGTCCCACCTGCGGCACGGAGAACAAGCCCGGTCGGAAGTTCTGCGTCGCCTGCGCGACGCCGCTGGCGAGCGCCTGCCCCAACTGCGGCTCGGCGTTCGACCCGGGCGACGTCTTCTGCGGTGAGTGCGGCGCGGCGCTCAGGCCGACCGCCGCGGGCGCGATCCCCGCGGCACCAGGGACCCCCGGGACACCAAGGACACCCGCGACCCTCGGCGCACCCGCCCACCAAGCCCCCGCAGCCCCCGGCGCCGCCGCCCCCGCGACCGCGGCGCCGGTCGCCGAGCGGCGCCTGGTCACCGTCCTGTTCGCGGACCTCGTGGGGTTCACCCCATTCGCCGAGGAGCGCGACGCGGAGGACGTGCGCGACACTCTGACCCGCTACTTCGACCTGGCCTCGGAGGTCATCACCCGCTACGGCGGCCGGGTGGAGAAGTTCATCGGCGACGCGGTGATGGCCGTGTGGGGCGCCCCGACCGCCCGCGAGGATGACGCGGAGCGCGCCGTCCGGGCCGCCCTGGACCTGGCCGACTCGGTGACCGTGCTGGGTGCCGCGATCCAGGCCCGGGTCGGCGTCCTGACCGGTGAGGCGGCGGTGACCCTGGCCGCCACGAACCAGGGCATGGTGGCCGGCGACCTGGTCAACACGGCCGCCCGGCTCCAGGCCGCCGCACCGCCCGGCGGCGTGCTGGTCGGCGAGGCCACACGCCGCGCGGCGGAGCAGGCGATCGCGTTCGAGGAGGCCGGCCCGCAGGTCCTCAAGGGCAAGACCAGCCCGGTCCCTGCCTGGCGGGCGCTGCGGGTCGTCGCCCAGCGGGGCGGGCAAGGGCGGTCGGACCTGCCCGAGCCGCCGTTCGTCGGGCGCGAGGATGAGATCCGCCTGCTCAAGGACCTCCTCGCCGCGACCGGCCGCGATCGCCGCTCGCGGCTGGTGGCCATCTCCGGGCCGGGCGGCATCGGCAAGAGCCGCCTGGCGTG
>DASPUH010000090.1:0-33873 GCA_035622975.1 Candidatus Sulfotelmatobacter sp. | reverse complement strand
TGTCGGACCGCTGGACGACGGGGTCGGGCCGGAGGTCGTGGGGATCGGGGAGAGGCTGGCCGTCGGCGACGGACTGGTGCCCGCGGACGGGCTCGGCGACGGGGAGGCCATGGCCGTCGACGCGGGCGGCGGCTCGAGCTTGGTGGAGCCCAGATTCATGGCGATGGCGCCGAGCACGAGGGCTCCCACGAGGAGGCCCGCGACCAGGCCCACCAGGGTCGGGATACGCATGCCGGCGCAGTCTACGTCCTCGCCCGGGTGGCCGGTCGCCAGCCATCGCGCAGGGGCCTGCTAGCATCGCCGGTCGATGCGCCAGGCCCGACCACTCTTCCAGCGCCTCGTCTCCGCGGTCATCACGGCCGCGGGCGTGGTCCTGCTCGCGGCCGGTCTGTTGACGTTAGCCGGGCCGGCGACCGACGCCGGGCCCACGAGCACGCCGACCAGTGTGGCGCTGGCCTCACCCACCCCGAGCGCCAGCGGCGTCCATCCCTCGAGTGGCCCGTCCGCCAGCCCGTCGCCGGCACCGGGTCACGCGGCCCCGACGCGCATCGTCATCGCGGCCCTGAAGATCGACCTGCCGGTCGTCACCACGCAGACCTCTTTCCCCCTCTGCGACGTGGCTCAGTTCCTCGTCGAGCCGGAGGAGAAGCTGGGCCTGCCGGGCAACGATGGGGTCAGCGTCTACATCTACGCCCACGCCCGGACCGGCATGTTCCTGCCGCTGCTGACGGCGTCGCAGACGGCGAACGGCGACAACATGATCAGCGACCAGGTGCAGGTCTATACCGACGACGACCTCGTCTACACCTACGAGATCTCCCAGGTCAAGCGCCACAGCGAGGACTTCTCGATCGCCTCGTCGGTGGCCGCCGACGCCCAGCAGCTCGTGCTCCAGACCAGCGAGGGACCGACCCCCACCCTGCCCAAACTCCAGGTCGCGGCCATCCTCGTCACCGTTGCACCCGTCGATCACGCCACGGCCCATCCGACGCCCCATCCGGTCGTCTGCAGCTAGGGGCCGGCGCGGGCCCGGAGGCGCGAGCGCCAGCGGGAAACGGCATCTCCGCCAGTCGAACGCCAGAGGTTGCTAGTGGCGGCGGAACAGGCCTGCCTCTGGCAGGATGAACCTCAGCCGTTCCACCCGACGACGGCAGGAGCGCAAGCGGGGTGGGGGCGGCCGCTGCTTCCTCGTAAGCAACTTCCCGGGTTCATCGCGGCCACGTTCATCGCGGCGCCCGGGAAGGGCGGGCGGCATCCGGCTCGGAAGGGCTGGCGGGATCGGCCGCGGAAGGGTCGCTGACGGCGGCCTGGCGGACGCCGAGCCACATCGTTGGCGCGATGGCCGCCACCATCACGACGGCGGCCACGATGAACAGGCCTTCCAGGATGCCGGCCGCCTGGCCGGCCGCCCAGCGCTCGAGCGCATCCACCACGAACGGGTCGTCCAGCGGTCGACCCCGCAGGCTGGTCGGAAGGACGGCGTCACGAGCCGTCGCATCGGTCAGGACGACGGACAGCGACTGGATGCGGTCGGAACCCAACGCGGTCAGGATCGCCACGCCAATGCCCATGCCCGCGAACCGCGCCTGGGTCACGAGCCCCGACGCGAGACCGTAGGCGTCGCGGCCCAGCGCCTCGACCGCGGTGACGGCATATGGCGTGACGGTCAGGCCGAAGCCCAGCCCGAACACGCCCAGCGCGAGCGCCACCTGCGCCGTGGCGGACGAGGCGTCCTCGCGCCCCACCAGCACCAGCCCGACCGCCCCGATCAGGATCCCGCAGCCTGCCACTGCCCGGCTGCCCAGACGTCGCACGACGATGCCCGACGCCAAAGCTCCGGCCGCCATGGCCAGCGCCAGTGAGCCAAGGACGAGCTGCTGATCGGGCGGGCCGCCGTACCGCACGCGATCGACGAAGACCGCTCCCCCGACGAGGGCGGTCGCCAGGGCGTAGCCGGTGAGGCCGCTGACGAGGACGGCGCTGCGCAGGCGCACGTCCCGCAGCAGGCCGCGGGGCAGGAACGGCTGGGTCGCCCGCCGCTCCAGGACGACGCCGACCGCCAGCGCCGCGCAGGCGACACCGGCAGGGACGGCCGCCCCCAGCGGACCGCCCGGTGCATCCGTCCAGCCCAGCCACGTGACGGCCAGGAGTCCGGTGGCGAAGGCCACCGTCAGGGCCGCCCCGCCGGCCATGTCGATGCGCACCGCTTTCCGGTCCGCGGTGGGCCAGGCGGCGCCTGCAGCCCAGACATACAGCGCGGCCAGGCCGGCGACCGGCGCGGCAAGGTAGAAGATCCAGCGCCAGGCCGGCGCCAGCAGGTCGGCCGTGGTCGTCCCCCGCAGGCCCGCCGCTGCCAGCTGGGCGGTGAGGTCCAAATGCTGCAGCACCCAGGCGCCCATGAAGGGGCCGGCGGCCATGCCCAGGAAGGTCGCGCCGCCCACCATCCCGAGGGCCCTGGCGCGTGCCGCGCCGTCGAACAGCCGGCTCGCCCCGAACGTGGCCAGCGGCACGATCGCCCCGGCGCCCAGGCCCTGCACCAGGCGGGCGCCGATAAGGACCGCCAGCGTCGGGGCCGCGCCGGCGACCAGCGAGGCCAGGCCGAACACGCCGAGCGCAAGGGTCAGCGGCCGTACGAGCCCGTAGCGGTCGGCGGCACGCCCGGCGACGGGCATGATGGCGATGCTCGTGACGAAGAAGCCGTCGACGATCCACGACGCCTGGCGCAGCTGCTGCCAGCTCGCCAGGTCCTGCACGATCGAGGGCAGCGCCGTGGCCGTGACCAGGAGCTCGGCGCCGGCCAGTCCTGCGGCGACGCTGAGGATGCCCATCAGGGACCACGCGGCGCGACGACTCATGGCCGGGCCCTCACGGCCGGCAGTGTACGCGGCGAGTGCCCGTTGACACGGCCGTCCTCGCGGCCTAGTATCAATCTCTCTTTATCAATCGACCTGGAGCGCACCCCGCCCTGATGGCCAGCCCGGCCCGCATCCGCGCCACGATCGCCTCCGTCACCACCGCCCCGGAGGAGCTGCGCGAGCTGCGGGCGTTCCACAAGGCGCTCGCCGACGTCAACCGCCTGCGGCTCGTGCGGCGGCTGGCCGACGGTCCGGCCACGGTCGCCGAGCTGACCGAGCATGTCGGCCTCTCCCAGCCGCTGGTCAGCTGGCACCTCGGGCGTTTGCGGGCGGCCGGCCTCGTGGCCATGCGCCGCAGCGGCCGTGAGACAGTCTGCAGCCTGGAGCCGGCCGCGCTCCTGGCGGCGGAGCAGCGCGAGCGGGCGTGGCTGGGACTGGCGGGATGAACCTCAGGGAGGGGTCGCTCGTGTCGGTCGCCGCACGCGACCGGTTCCGCCACCGGGTGGAGCCCTACGCGGCCAACCTGGCCCGGGTGGGCCTGACGCCCAACGTCCTGACCCTCATCGGCTTCGGCATCTCGATCGTGGCGGCCGTCCTGGGCGGCCTCCAGCTGTGGCTGGCCTGCGGCCTCGTGGCGACCTTCGGCGCCGCCTTCGACATGTTCGACGGCGCGGTCGCCCGGGCGACCGGCACGGCCAGCCCGTTCGGCGCGTTCCTGGACAGCACCTTCGACCGGTGGGGCGAGGGGCTCGTCTACGCCGGCCTCGCCACCGGCGCGGCCCTGGCCGGCCAGTCCCCGACGGTCCTCCTCGCGGTGCTCGCCATGGGCGCCGCGTTCATGGTCAGCTACAGCCGCGCCAAGGCGGAGGGCCTGGGCTGGCACGGCGAGGTCGGCGTGGCCCCCCGCCCCGAGCGGGTCGTCATCCTCGGCCTCGGCCTCGTCGCCAGCGGCTTCAGCGGCGGCCCCGCGGGCGGCCCGTGGCTCCAGCTCGCGCTGGGCGCCATCGCGGCCCTCGGCACCATCACCGTCATCCAGCGCATCGTCCACGTCCACCATCAGGCAGCGGGAACCAGGTAGGAGCACATGGAGCAGCACGTGAGCAAGAACGGCCAGGACAAGAACGGCCAGGAGAAGGCAGCCCCGGCGAAGGGCGCCGCCAAGCGCGGCGACGGCAAGATCCGCGTCGCCATCGTGGGCGTGGGCAACTGCGCCAGCAGCCTCGTGCAGGGCCGCTACTACTACGAGAACGCCAAGGACGACGAGTTCGTGCCGGGCCTCATGCACGTCAACCTGGGCGGGTACCACATCCGCGACATCGAATTCGTGGCCGCCTTCGACATCGACAAGAACAAGGTCGGCAAGGACCTCTCCGAGGCCATCTACACGAAGCCCAACAACACGTACGTCTTCCAGCAGGTACCCCACATCGGGGTCAAGGTCGACCGGGGCATGACCCACGACGGCCTGGGCAAGTACCTCAGCCAGATCATCGAGAAGGCGCCCGGCCCGACGGCCGACGTGGTCGGCATCCTCAAGGAGCGCAAGGTCGACGTGGTCGTCTCCTACCTGCCGGTCGGCTCGGAGGAAGCCACCAAGTGGTACGTCGAGCAGGCCCTGGCGGCCGGCGTCGGCTTCGTCAACGCCATCCCCGTCTTCATCGGCCGTGAGCCGTACTGGCAGCGCCGCTTCGCCGAGAAGGGTCTGCCGGTCATCGGCGACGACATCAAGAGCCAGGTCGGGGCGACCATCACCCACCGCGTGCTGACCCGCCTCTTCATGGATCGCGGCGTGCGCCTCGACCGCACGTACCAGCTGAACTTCGGCGGCAACACCGACTTCCTCAACATGCTCGAGCGCGAGCGCCTGGAGTCCAAGAAGATCAGCAAGACCAACGCCGTCACGTCGATGCTCGACTACGACATCGACACGGACGACATCCACGTCGGGCCGTCGGACCACGTGCCGTGGCTGCTCGACCGCAAGTGGTGCTATATCCGCATGGAGGGCACCACCTACGGCGACGTGCCGCTCAACGCGGAGCTGAAGCTGGAGGTGTGGGACAGCCCCAACAGCGCCGGCGTCATCACCGACGCCGTCCGCTGCCTGAAGCTGGGCCTGGACCGCGGCCTCAAGGGCACGCTGGTGGCGCCGTCGTCCTACTTCATGAAGAGCCCGCCGATCCAGATCCACGACGACATCGCCTTCCAGCGCGTCGAGGCCTTCATCCGGGGCGAGGACGACGAGACGCTCGTGGGCACCGAGGCCCCGCGTGCCCGCCGTGTCCGCCGGATGGCGCCCGCGCGGGCCAAGGCGAGCGTGGCGGCCCGCTGAGCCGCCGCCCGGCCGTCGGGGAGCCACGTCCGCGCCGCCCGCGGCGGGGGTCCGTTCCATGACCGTCCCGGCCCCGCACCGCCCGCCGGCCCGCGGCGGGCGGCTCCGCCGCACCCTGACACGCGCCCACGAGAAGGCGACCGTGGCCGCCTACCGCGCCACGTCGGCCCTCATGGGCCACGTGCCGGTGAGCGTCGCCTGGCCGATCGCCCGGGCCGGCTTCCTGGCCGGCTACGCGGCGTGGCCCGCCAAGCGGCGCATCATCCAGGCCAACGCCGGCCACATCCTGGGCGTGCCACCCGACGATCCCGCCGCCCGCCGGCTGGCCCGCCGCGTATACCAGACCTATGCGCGCTACGTCGTCGAGCTGATGCGGCTGCCGTCGCGTCCGCTGGACGAGCCGGCCCGCCTGTTCGCCACGGACGGGCCGACCGGCTACGACTCGTTCCGGGCGCTCTACGAGCGGACGGCGCGGGAGGGCCGCTCGCTCATCGCCGTGAGCTGTCACATCGGCAGCATCGAGACGCTCGTGGCGGCCTTCGCCACCCGGGGCCTGCCGGTCTACGGCCTGGCCGATGACAGCGCCTACCCCGAGCTGTACGAGCTGCTCCAGGCGCAGCGCCGCCGCTGGGGTGTGGAGGTCGTCCCGTGGCGCAACCTGCGCTCACTGTTCCGCATCCTGCGCCAGCCCGTCGTGCTCGGCCTGCTCGTGGACTGGGGCTACCGCCCGGAGGACGTGCCGGTGCGCCTCTTCGGGGCCTGGACGACCCTGCCGGCGGGCCCGGCCGTGCTGGCCGCACGAACACGAGCCCTGCTCGTGCCGGTCGCCTGCCGGCGGCTGCCCGACGGGCACTACGAGGCGGAGCACCTTGAGCCGATCGAGGTGCCGGACGGCTCGCCGGTCGGCATCGCCCGGGCGACCCAGGCCATCGCCGATGCTGTCGAGGCCATGGTGCGCGAGGCGCCCGCCCAGTGGTACACGTTCAAGCGCATGTGGCCGGCGTCCGACGCAGAGGCCGAGGCGCTCGCGGCGCGGGGCGCCGCGATGCTGGTCGCCGAGGTCCCGGCCGAGCCCGCCCCACGGGAGGCGGCTCCAGCATGAGCGGCGCGACGACGGGGACGTTTCGCCAGCGACTCGCCGCCCGCCTCGTGGCGGCCGCCTCCGCCCTGGCCTGCGCCCTGCCCGGTGGCGCCCTGGAACGCCTGGCCGACCTCCTCGGCGGGGCCCACTACCTCGTCGCCCGCAGGGCACAGCGGGACCTCGTGCGGGCCAACATGCGGCGGGTCTGCGAGGGCCTCGAGGCGGCCGGGCTGGCCACGCCACGCGTCAGCGTGGCGGTGCGTGATCCACGCCGGCTGGAGGACCTGGTGCGCGGCGTGTATCGCCACCACGCCCGGTACCTCGTGGAGTTGATGCGCGGACCGACGATGACGCCTGCCTGGCTGGCGGCGCACCTGGTCCTGGAGACGCCGGAGACGATCGACGCCGCCTACGCGAGGGTCGCCGACGGCGGTGCGCTGCTGGCCCTTGGCCTGCACTTCGGGCCGGTCGAGATGCCGGCCATCTACAGCGCGGTCCGCAGCGGCCGACGCGTCGCCGGACCAATGGAGATCGTCGACAACCCCCCGCTCCAGGCGTGGTTCACGGCCCAGCGGGAACGGCTGGGGGTGCAGGCCATCATGCCGCCGGAAACGGCCGGGCCGGAGCTGCGCCGGGTGCTCCGCGAGGGCGGCCTGGTGGGCATCGTGGCCGATCGCGACATCGCCGGCAGCGGTCGGCCGACGCAGCTGTTCGGCTCGCCGGCCCGCCTGTCGGGCGGTCCGGCCCTGCTGGCCCTCGAGAGCGGCGTGCCCACGTACGCGGTGGCCATCCGGCGCATCGGCTGGAGCCGCTATGCAGGGCGCATGGAGCCGCTCGACGTCCCGACCGGCGGCTCGCTGCGGCAGCGCGTGGAGGCGTTCATGGAGGGCGAAGCCCGCGCCTTCGAACGGCTGGTGGCCGCGGCGCCGGAGCAGTGGTGGGCGCTGCTCTTCCCGATCTGGCCTGACCTGGTGCCCCCGGCGACCCGCGCATGAGTGCTGCCGACGACACTGCGAGTCGCCACGGGCGGGCGGACCTGCACATCCACACGGCCGCCTCGGACGGCACGGCGCCGGTGACGGCCATCCTGGAGCGGGTGGCGGCGCGCGGCGACCTGGATGTCATCGCCATCGCCGATCACGACCGCATCGATGCGGCGCTGGCGGCGCGGGCGATGGCCCACGACCGGGCGTATCCCTTCGAGGTGGTCGTCGGCGAGGAGGTCAGCACCCGCGGGGGGCACCTCCTGGGGCTGTTCCTGACCGGTCCCCTCAAGCCGTGGCGTTCGATGCGGGCCACGATCGCCGAGGTCCACGCCCAGGGCGGGGTGGCGGTGCCGGCGCATCCGTTCATCCCCTACCCGCTCTGCGTCAGCCGCCGCACCCTGCTGCGGCTGCTGGCCGACCCCGACCCGGCCACCCGCCCCGATGCGCTTGAGGTCTTCAACCCCACGACCATCGGGCGCCGCTGGCACCCCGCGGTCGTGGCCTTCGCTGCGGAGCACGGGCTGCCGGGCATCGGCGACAGCGATGCCCACGAACTGGACCAGATCGGCCAGGGCTGGACCGGATTCCCCGGCCGCAGCGCCGACGACCTCCGCCGGGCCATCGCGGCCGGCACCACGACCTGGCACGGCGACTTCTACCCGCGGTTCGCCCAGGTGGGCATGGTCGGCCGCCAGTACCGCAAGAAGGCACGCGACCTGTCGGCCGATCTCGGCGGCCGCCTGCTGCGGCGTGGCACGGGGCGGGACCTGGGCTACCCCGGCGGCCGCCAGCGGCCGGCGAGCTACCGGGCGGACGGCGAGGAGGCGCGGCCGTGAAGATCGGCCTGGTCACGCCGTACGTCTACCCCCTCCCGGGTGGCGTCAACGAGCACGTGCGGCACCTCTACGAGAACCTCCTGGCACGCGGCCACGACGTGCGCATCATCTCCAGCACGCACGGCCTGCAGAAGGCCAGCGAGGGCGACGTGATCCGCCTGGGCCGCGGCTTCAGCGTGCCCACCAACGGCTCGGTCGGCACCCTGACCCTGTCGCCCCGCTATCTGGCCCAGGCACGCGACCTGATCGCCACTGAGCGCTTCGACCTGTTGCACTTCCACGAGCCGCTGGTGCCATTCCTGTCGCCCATCCTGCTGCGCGAGTCCGACTGCGTGAACGTGGCCACCTTCCACGCCTACGCCGGCTGGAGCCCGGCCTACCAGGTCATCGGGCGGGCGGTGCGCGGATCGGTCGCCCGGCTGCACGGCCGGATCGCCGTCAGCGCCGCGGCGCGCCACTTCATCGACCACTACTTCCCGGGCGACTACAAGGTCATCCCCAACGGCGTCGACCTGTGGCGCTACGAATCGGCCCGTCCCATCGCCCGGTGGCGTGACGGGACGCCGAACATCCTCTTCGTCGGGCGCTTCGAGGCGCGCAAGGGCCTGCCGGTGCTGCTCAAGGCGTACCGCACGCTGCGCCGCTCGGGCCGGGCGTGCCGGCTCCTCGTGGTGGGCTCCGGGCCGCTCGAGCGGGAGGTCCGGCGGTACGTCCAGACGCGGCGCCTCCAGGGCGTCGAGCTGCTGGGCCGCGTCAGCGACGAGGAGAAGGCGCGCTACTTCGTCACGGCCGACGTCTTCGTCGCGCCGGCCACGGGTCAGGAGTCGTTCGGCATCGTGCTGCTGGAGGCGATGGCGGCTGGCACGCCGATCGTGGCCAGCGACATCCACGGCTACAAGGGCGTCGTGCGCCGGGACGTGGAGGCCCTTTTGGTCGAGCCGCGCGACCCGCACGATCTGGCCGTGGCGCTGGCGACGCTCCTGGACGACCCCGCCCGCCGCCGGCAGATGGCCGCCGCCGGGCGGCGGCGCGCCGAGCAGTTCGGCTGGCCGCGCATCACGGCCAAGGTGGACGACTACTACGGCTTCGTCATCCGCCGCCTTGCCGCGCAGGGACGGCTGCCGTCAGGCTTTCGCGCTGCGATCCCCGAACCGACCGACCGCGCGGAGCGGCCCGCCTAGGGCCAGGGCAGGCCGGCGGCGGCGTGGAGGGCGGCGTCGGCGGCATCGGAGACGCCACTGGGGCCGCCGAGGACCACGATCGAGGGCGGCGCCAGTCGCGTCACCTCGTCAAGGACCTCCTGGGGCACGGTGTCCCCGTTCGGCACGAGCAGCAGCGGGCCGCCCAGCGGGGCGCCGGCCAGCGCGTCGGGGAAGTTCTCGCCGTCGGCCACGTACAACGTGTCGCCGCTGCTGTAGGTCGCCTCGGCGATGGCGACCGCCGTGGCATACCGATCCGACCCGCCGAGCCGGGTCACGCTGGAGGCCGTGCCGGTCGAGGTGTACGGCACGAGGGCCGCCTGGATGGCCGCGGAGACGGCGGCGGTGCTGCCCAGCACGAAGATGTGGGTCGGGACGAGCCGCCTGAGCTCGGTCGCCGTGCTGGCCGGGATGCCGCCGTTCACCAGGAGCACGGGCGCGCCCACATGGGCCGCGGCCGCGGCTCCAGCCAGGGCATCCGGGAAATCGAGCCCGCTGGCGATGTAGACGGCAGCCGGGTGGGGGGCGAACGTGGCCTCGGAGACGGCCGCCGCGGTGGCGTAGCGGTCGGTGCCGGCGAGCCGGGTCACGGTGCCACTGGTGTAGCCCTGCAGCAGGCTCTGGACCGGCGTGTCGACGGCGCTCGTGCCTCCCAGCAGCACGATCCGTCCGGGTTGCAGGCGGGCCAGCTCCTGGGCCGTGCTCATGGGCAGCAGCCCATCCTGCACGATCAGCACGGGTGCGTCGCTCTTGCCGGCCGCCGAGGCCCCCGACAGGGCGTCAGGAAAGGCCTGGCCGCTGCCGACGTAGACCACGCTCACGCCCGGGGCGAAGTTGGCGGCGCTCGTCTCCGCGGCGGTCGCGTAGCGGTCGACCCCGGAGATGCGGTTCGGGTCGACCGGCGGGGGCGGCGGCGGGGGGGGCGGCGGCCCCGCGATGAAGATGCCCGTCCAGTAGGTGCGCCCGCTCGTCGCGTCGTACGCCACGCCGATGCCGGCCGCGGTGTAGGCCGCCGTGGTGATGATGGCGTAGTGGGGCGGCGAGTCTCGCCAGTCGGCGGCTGCCTCGTCGGCCGACGGGCCCCAGCTGCCATAGCCGGCGTTCCATTCGATGATCTCGCCGAGGGCGGACCACTGGATCCCCGCCGCCTCGATCATCGAGAAAGCCGTCTGCCCATCCGGCTGCGTGTGCGAGAAGTAGTGCAGGGTGGCCATGTTCATGGATCGCTGCTCGGCGAGCGCCTGGAGGCGGGGATCCATGATCACCGGGGCCAGGCCCACCGCGCTGCGCTGCGCGTTGAGGAGGTCGAGCTCGTGGGCCTCCGCCCCGATCGGTGTCAGCGACGCGCTGGTGGCGGTGACCTGCCGGGCGCCAGGCGCCGGCGCGACCAGGCAGGCCAGCGCGGCGACGACGGCGACGGCGCTGCTGAGGGTGGGGCGTCGAACGATGGTCAAGGTCCGATCGTGTCCGGTGCGCACGCGTGATGGCCGGCGACGGGGAGCGCCGTGCTACCCCGCCAGTCTGGGCGCCCTCACCGCCACGACCATAGCGCACGGGTCCCGCTCCCGGGCGAGCGGATGGTACGGGCGCCGTGCTCCGCCAGGCTCAGGCGGTGCCCCCTGTCAACACGTTACCGGGCTCATCGGGACCCGGGCCCCCGCGGCCGGCCAGGGCGAGGCGCTGCGCCCGCCTCGTCCAGGCGGCGTACATCACGGCCAGGGCGAGCGCGCCGGTGACGAGCGCCAGCGAACCCGACTGGAGGCCCAGGACCGTCAGCGTCTGCGGTGGATCGGTGTTCACGGCGAACTGGAAGTCATAGACGTAGGTGGGCAGGGGCAGGACCTGGAAGATGTTCTTGAGCCCGGTCGGGATCGGCAGGCCGCTGATATCGGCGTAGAAGATGACGAACCAGAGCGTCGCCGCGCCCAGGATGCCGATCACGAAACGGCGCGGGTCGCGCATCGTGAGCACGAACCAGGCCGCCACCGCCAGCGGCACGGTCCCGATGACGGCGAACGCGTAGGGTCCCAGGGCGCCCAGGGGGGCCGAGATGAGGGCCTGGTCGCCGAACCGCGTCTGGGCCAGGGCGAGGGCGGCCAGCAGCGCCGCCGCGGTGATCACCAGCCACGGCGCCCCGGAGCGCAGGAACCCGCCCCCGCCGGGCCGTTGGTCGTCCGCCGCGAAGGCCCGATCGGCAAGGACCAGGCGCACCTGCCACACCAGGATCGCACCGCCGACGAGCAGGACGATGCCGGACGCGGCCACCCGCTCCGTGAGCACGAACGGCATGCTGACGAAGCCACAGACCTGCGAGTTGGGGGCCACCCGTGACGTGCCAGCCAGCGAGCAGAGCGGCACCCGCACCAGCCACAGGAGCGGCGCCGCCACGAGCGCTCCGGCGGCGGCGAGGCGGGCCAGGAGCCACGTGCGCGGCGACGGACCATGCCACAACTCCGCCAGGAAGTAGGCCACGGCGGCGAAGAGGAAGGGCAGCGCCGTGTAGTAGTGGTACTGGAAGCTGGCCCGGTCGATGCGTGACCAGGAGAGCCACTGGCAGGCGAAGCCGACGACCAGGATGGTCAGGGCCAGGCTTCGGCGGGCCCAGGCCTGCCACGACGCCCAGGCGATGACCGGCACGCCGAGCCAGAAGATCACGAGGTTGCCGGCGTCATAGGTGATGCCGGTGGTGTCGTTGGCGTAGCCCTGCTGGAAGAACCACACGGGCTTGAAGTCGAAGGGCCAAGCCCACCACGGCGATGACGCGGGGTGCGAGGCGCGCAGATCGTTGTGGTAGTTGTACATCTGGATCTGCAGGTCCAGCAGGGTCTGGCCGGTATGGCCCGGCGGGTAGCCGGTGAACCACTGGTTGCCCAGGGCGATCCACGGGGCGTAGCTGATCACGTAGACCACCAGCGGCACGAAGGTGAAGCAGGCCAGGGCGAGCAGCCACGGGGCACCCAGGGACGATCCGGGGATGAGCCAGCCCTGGTCAGGGGCATCGGCCGGGGCGTCGGGATCGTCGGCCGGTGCGGCCCGGGCGCGGGCCAGCGGGCCCAGGCCGCGTCGGCCGGCCAGCGAGCAGGCCGCGTACGCGACGACGGCGAGGACGAGAAGCGCCGCCCCCACCAGGACGAGGTCACCCGGCGTGGCCGAGCCGCCGCTCGCCGATGGTCGGCCGCCCAGCACGATGCCACCCAGGAGGGCGAGCCCGCCGGCGACCGCCGGTGCGCCGACCGCGAAGCGCACCTCGTCGAGCGTCCAGCGGATGGGGCGGACGATGATCGCTGCCGCGAGCACGGCGGTCAGGACGACCATCAGCACCAGGAAGCTGGCGTCGCCGATAGGGGCACCGGCGGAGGTCGCGCCGATGGCGAGCCAGCCCAGCACGCCCGTCATGCCGATCATGGCCGCCAGGGCCAGGAGGCGGCCCAGCGCCGACCGGAGGAGCACCAGCAGGACGATGCCGCCGATGGCGTAGGCGCCGACCCACTTCGAGGCGAGGGCCAGGCCGAGCAGCACCCCGATGGCCGGGATGGCCAGAGCCACGACCCAGCGCCGGCGCCACAGTCCCAGGTAGATAGGCACGAACAGCATGTAGGCGGCCACGATGAAGAGGGCCACGTACGTGTCGTTCATGGCGATCCGCGACTGGGCGAAGAACATGCCGTCGACCAGCACCAGCCCGGCCGTCAGGAGGGCCACCGTCCGGCGGCGGAACAGCATCCGCACCAGCAGGTAGAGGCAGCCCAACAGGAGGGCGCCGGCGATGACGCCCATGATCCGCCAGGCGTACGCGTGGTTGCCGATGTCCACGACCGCCAGCTGGCCGGCCGAGTCCACCGCCAGGAGCTGCTGGCGATCCTGCGACGGGTACTGGGGCTGCGTGTCGAGGGCCATCGTCACCGCCGAGAACGGCAGGCGCGCGTCGGCGAAGACGGCCTTGCCGTTCGGCTCCACGACGTACACGGTGTCGCTGCTGCCGTCGGGCGTGCGGCCCAGGACGTGGATGATGTTGGAGGACTCATCCCACGCCACGTCCCGCACCGCGCCGGGCATCTGGAGCGTGCCGCCGAGCGTCTCGCCGCCGGACGATGGCACGGCCACCCAGCTGAGCGACGACCCGCCGGCCGCGAAGATCGTCGGCTGGTCGAGCCCGTTCATCAGCACCATCCCGGTGGGGGCCTCGGGCAGCGTCAGCTGGCTGGTCGACGCCAGGGTCGCCGCGTCACGCAGGTCCAGCGTGTCGCCCTCGGCGACCGCCACGGCTCCCGCGCCCGAATCGGTCGGCACGGCCACCAGGGCGGCGGCGCTCGGATCGGCGACCGAGGCGGACTGGCTGCCATCCGCGGTGGCCAGGCTGACCAGCTGGTGAGCCGCCGTGATGGCCTCGACGTGGGCGCCGTCGGACGAGGTGACCAGTGCCGTGACCGGCCCGCCGAAGGTGCCCAGCCTCGTCGCCGCCGGCTGCGCGGCGGACGCGGAGACCCGCAGCGCGTCGAGGTCGGCCGTCTGGATGCTCCACAGGCCCCCGGCGTCGTCGGCCACGTAGACCACGTGGGCGCCCGGGTCGACCGTCAGGTGGACCGGCACCCGGCCGTTGCCGAGGGGCACGGTCGTCACGACCTGCCGTGTCGCCAGGTCGTAGGCCACGACGCCGCCGGGCGTGGCCAGGTAGAGGCGATCCCCGTCGCGCTGGCCGGGCTGGTCGGGTGGGCTCCAGCGCGCCTCGGTCGCGGCGTCGGTGACCGTCCCCACCCCCAGGTCGGCCGTGCCCGTGACGTTGTCGTCGCCAAAAGCTACGAGGCCGACGGCGATGAGGTACTTGGCCAGGTGGGGGTGGGTGAACTCGTAGATGTCGTGCGGCTCGCCGTAGCGCCAGTCCTGCAGGAACTCGGTCGCCGTGCGGGCGTGGTAGACCTCGTCGAAGATCATGCCGAAGGGCTGGCCCAGGTCCCACGTCCGCAGGACCATGGCGGCCACGATGAGGATGAGGACGACGAGGCCGTCCAAACGGTCGGGCAGGCCGAACCGCTCCCGCCGCAACTCGCCACTGCGGTCCCGCCGCAGCGAGCGCGCCAGCAGGGCACGCGGCAGGCCCCAGCCCGACCCGCCGGCGGGCTGGACGTCCGGCGAACCCGGGTAGGCGCGGGGCGGCGGGGGTGCGGGCGGCGGCAGGTCGTACGGGTCGACCTCCGGCGCGCGCGCGGCGAAGCCGGCCAGGCGCCGCAGTGGCCCCGCCACGAGGTCGCTGACCGGCCGCAGCGACCAGGCCACGACGAGGAACGCGCCCGTCTGCAGGACGACGCTCAGGAGCACGCCGCCGAAGCTGCGCATGTCCGCGCCGAAGGGCAGGCCGGTGACGTTGGCCGTGCCGTAGTTGCCGACCGTCAGGATGCCGTGGAGGTTGATGAACGAGCCGGCCGCGAGCACCAGGGTCAGCACGCGGAAGCGGCGTGAGTTGACCGCCAGCAGGGGCAGGAAGACGAAGACCGGGAACAGGTACCGCTCGTGCACACGCGTGGGCAGGATGAAGAACGCCAGTGACAGGAAGACGGCCGTCAGCAGGATGGAACGGCGGGAGTCGCGCCACGCGAGCTGGATCGCCCCGACAGCGAACCCCAGACCCAGCAGGATGGCCCCGATGGTGAACCCGTTGAGGCCTGCCAGCAGCGGCACCTGGTCGGACGACCAGCCGCCTCCGGCGGCCAGCGACGCCTGGCCTCCTGAGCCGATGAGGGCCCACGGGTCATACGCGTTGACGCTCAGGTAGGGGTACCCGGCCGCCGTGTCGCCCATGCGCGAGATGAGCGTCGGCACGTCAAGGCCGAACGGGGTGATGAGGGCGAACAGGACGACCGCCCCCACGGCCGCGCAGCTGACGAGGCGCCAGACGCCCTGCTCCTCGACGACCCACGAACGGAGCACGCCGGGCACGGCCGTCGCCCGGGGCCCCGAGCCGATGAGGAAGAGGTGGCGGCGCAGCAGGGTCACCCCGATGAGCGGGGCGAGCACGATCCCGAACTGGGGCTTGACGAGCGCCGCGACGACGGCGAAGCCCACCGCGGCCTCGGAGAAGCCGTCGATGAGGAAGGCGATGGCGACGAGCATGACCAGCGCGCCGACGGCGTCGATCTGGCCCCACAGGGCCGAGTCGTACCAGGTGACGGGGTTGAACAGGTAGAGCGCAGCGGCCCCGAGCGCGGCGCCGTGTGCATCGGAGCGCGCCCCCAGCCAGCGGCGGACGAGGCGGTACAGGAGGTAGGCGATGCCCAGGTCGGCGGCGATGGCCGGCAGCTTGATCAGCCCGCCGACGATCGTGTCGGGCAGCGGCAGCACGACCCCGTTGAGGTTGATCGTGCCACCGCCCAGCAGGTCGGCCGCGCCGCTGCCGATCGAGCCCAGGATCCACAGCACGTAGAGGTAGCCGGGCGGGTAGTCGGCGAAGCCGGCGTTGGCGTAGAAGCCACCGGGGCCGCCATGGGCCAGCGTCAAGGCCCAGGACGTGAAGCTGCCGATGTCGCTCTGGAAGCCGGAGCCCGGGAAGAGGACGTATGCGATGATGAGTCGCAGCGCCAGCCCGACCAGGAGCAGGATGGCGATGGCGGGGATGGCCGAGGGCGACCCGTCCGAGCGTCTCGGCGCTTCGCGCCCCGGTGCGGCCTCACCCGGCCGAGGCGCTGTCGAGTCCAACCGGCCTCCTGCACGAGCGACGAGTGGCCCGCAGTATAGCAACGGCCCGCCCCGTTCCCCCGCCTCGCCCTGGGTCGGTCGGCGACCGCGTCCGGGCGCGGCTGGACGGCGTCGACCCGACCTGGATCGGGCTCGCCGTGTTCGTCGCGGCGCTCGTCATCTACATCGCCTCGAACCCGGCGCGCCAGAACTTCTACGACCACTTCGTGTGGCAGGCGGACGCCTACCTGCACGGCCGCTTCGCCATCACCTGGCCGGTCGTGATCGACGGGTTCAGCAACGAGTACTTCCAGGACGTGTACCCGCTCGCCGCGGCGCCCGGCTATGCGCTCCTGCCATTCCCCCCGCTGCCTGCCGTGCTGCTCATCCCGTTCGTGGCCCTCGGGGGCCTGGGCACGGACGCGGCGCTCCTGGTGGCCGGTCTGGGGGCCGTCAACGTGGCCCTCGCCTGGCGCCTCACCTCCCGCGTCACGCCGGATCGCCTCGCGGCGCTCGTGGCGACCGCCTTCTACGGGTTCGGGACCGTCGCGTGGTACGCCGCCATGCTGGGCAGCACCTGGTTCGCGGCGCACGTCGTGGCCAGCTTCTTCCTCTTCGTGGCGATCACCCTGGCGATCGACGGCGAGGCACGCGAGCGCGTGCGAGCCACGGCGCGCCGGTGGCCCCTGGACGGGCGCCAGTTCGCCGCCGGCCTGATCTTCGGCGTGGCGGCCCTGGCCCGGCTGACGACGATCCTGGGCCTGCCGTTCTTCGTCGCCGTGGGCAGCGGGGGCAGCGTGTGGCGGCGGGGCCTGTCGGCCGCCCTGGGCGCCGCCATCCCGGTGGCCGTGCTGCTGGCCTACAACCTGGCGTCCTCCGGCCAGCTCTTCGAGCCTGGCTACGACTACCTCTACCAGACGGAGACCGTGCCCATCCCGGGTGGCCTGTTGGCCCAGGTCTTCCCGTCGCTGCAGGCCATCGGCTACCACCCGGGCACCTGGAGCGCTGAGGACCTGCGCTACCTGCCCCAGAACCTGGTGATCATGCTGGCCTGGCTGCCGGTGGTCCAGCCGCAGTGCGGTCTGGACGGGCTCTTCTCCACGACGTGCGCCCTGATCCGGCCCGACCCCCTGGGCATGAGCCTGCTGCTCACCAGCCCGGCCTACCTGCTGGCGATCCCGGCCCTGCTGGCCGGCTGGCGCGATCGCCTGGTCATCGGCGCCGTGGCAGCCGTGGGACTGATCGCGGCGGCCGACCTGGTCCATTTCAGCCAGGGCTGGGTCCAGTTCGGCTACCGCTTCAGCAACGACTTCGCGCCGTTCGCCCTCATCCTCGTGACGCTGGGCATCGCGCGCCTCGGGCTGCGGCGGTCCGTCCTTGGCCTGGTCGCCGTATCGGTCCTCGTCAACGCGTGGGGCGTCTTCTGGGGCGTGGCCCTGGGCTGGTGAGGCGCCTCTATACTCGCCGCGATGCCGACCCATGACGGGGTGGCGGCGGCCACATCGGGGGCCGGAGCCGCCGCCGTGCCCGCGCTCTCCTACTTCTTCCCGGCCCACGACGAGGCGGAGAACATCGAGGCGTTGGTGGCTGAGGCGCTGACCGCCCTCCCCGCCCTCGCCGAGCGCTTCGAGATCATCGCCGTGGACGACGGCAGCCGCGACGGCACGGGCGCGCTGGCCGACCGCCTGGCCGCGGAGCATCCCGACGTCGTACGGGTCGTGCACCATGAGGTGAACCAGGGCTATGGGGCGGCCCTGCGCAGCGGTTTCCGCGCGGCGCGCTACTCGCTGGTGGGCTTCACCGACGGCGATCGCCAGTTCCGTGTGGCGGACCTGCGCCTGCTGCTGGACCGGCTGGCCGGGCCCGATGCGCCCGACGTGGTGGTGGGCTACCGGCTCCGCCGGGCGGACGCCACGGTGCGCCTGGTGTACGCCCGCGTGTACCGCTGGTGCCTGCGCCTGTTCTTCGGCCTCGACGTGCGCGACGTCGACTGCGCCTGCAAGCTCTTCCGCCGCGAGGCACTGGCCGGCGTGCGCCTGGAGTCCGGCGGCGCGTTCCTCTCCGCCGAGCTGCTCATCAAGCTGCGGGCCCGCGGCGCCCGGCTGGCCCAGGTCGGCGTGCCGCACCATCCGCGCATGGCGGGCCAGGCCTCGGGCGCCAACCCGCGGGTCGTGTTGCGGGCCGTGCGCGACTTCTGGCGGCTGCGTCTCCGCCTCTGGTTCGCCCGCGACCGCGCCCTCGCGCGCGGGCTGCCCGTGCTGGGCAGCGAAGCCTAGCTCTCGCCCTCCGGCGGCTCGGGCACGTCCAGCGAGTTGACGAAGTCGCGGAACACCGAGAGGCGCTCCTCGTCGATCGTGTCCGCCTCCGCCGGCGTCACGCCGGCCCGCTCCAGGACGTCGTCGGTGGCGTAGATGACGACGCCGGCGCGGAGGGCCAGGGCGATCGCATCGCTCGAGCGGGCGTCGACGTCCACCGTGCGGTCGCCAAGCTCCATGATCAGCCGCGCCCGGTATGTCTCGTCGGCCAGCTCGGAGATGATGACCTGCTTGAGCTGGACGCCCAGCTCGTCGAGGGCCGTGGCGAAGAGGTCGTGGGTGAGCGGTCGCTCGGGCACGACGCCCTGGAGCCGCCGGGCGATCGCATCGGCCTCGTTGGCTCCGACCCAGATGGGCAGGTAGCGGTCGCGATCCGCTTCCTTGAGGATCACGACGTGCTGGGACGTCAGCATGTGGATGCGCACGCTCTCGACGACCATCGCGTTCAGCCCTGGCGGCATGACGGCGATTCTACGCCCGGTGCAGCGCGGCTCAGCGTTTGGGGGTGGCCTTGGGCTTGGCGGTCGGCCGGGGCGTGGCGTGCGGGCTGGGCGACGGGCTGGCCGACGGGGACGGCGAGGCGCCCGGTCCGCTGACCGCGGCCAGCGGACTGACCATGACCTGCGCAGCGGTGATCCACACGACCGCGGGCGGCTGGCCGGCCTTGCCCAGCACGACGGCCATGCCGCGCAGGCCCACGAAGCCACTCCCGCCGTCCGCCACCAGGAACTGGCCGATGTAGCTGCCATCGGTGCGCGAGAACTCCAGGATGCGCGCGTAGGTCGCGTCCCACACCCACAGGCGATCGGTCGGGGCGGCCCCGGTGGCGTTCAGCAGCCGGTAGTCGTGGCCCGGCCGCATGTCGCCCTGGTCCGGTGGGACGTCCAGGGAGAAGGAGCTTGCCTGGCCGCTGAAGTAGCGGGTGATGCCGTCGCTGGAGAGCGTGAAGACGTAGCCGTCCACGATGTCCATGTCGTGGACGCCCGTCAGGTCGGTCGGGGCGGTCAGGTAATTGGAGCTGGTCACGTAGCCCCCGCCGGCGGCCGTGGGCTGGTACCGCACGATCTGCTGCGCCGCCGGATCGACCGTGTAGAAGTTGTACAGGCCGGTGTTGAAGTTGCGCAGGTACGCGGCGATGGCCGTCACGTCAGGGGCCAGGGGGGCGGGCGCGGTGATCGAAAGGCGGGCCAGCGTGCCGTCACCCTTCGCGTCCGACGGTGCCCAGCGCCAGAGGCCCTGCGCCGCGTCGACGATCAGCACGTCCGGCCCGGCCGTCGTGAGCAGACGTGGCGCGGCGATGCCCTTCTGGCCCTTCTGGACCACGACCCTGGCCGTGCGCGCCGCCAGGTCGACGCGGACCACCGAGCCGTTGGCCGTGTCGATGAGGTAGGCGGCGCCGTCGGGACCCACGATGAGGCCCTGCAGGTCCGGGGTCGCGTCGATCTTGTCGAGCGTGAGAAGCACCTGCGAGGTCGTGTAGCTCACGTCGTAGAGCTGGTCGAGCGCGGCCGACACCCGGCCCTTGAGGTCGGCCAGCGACGAGGCCGGGGCGCCGAACGCGGCGGCCTGGACCAGCTGGTGCCACGCGTCCTGGAGGATGGTGCGGGCTCGCGTCGGCTCGTTGACCAGGAGGTTGCCGTTCGTCACCTGGCTCATGTCGTCGGTGGCCGCCTGGATCGCCTGCTGGGCGTTGCTCACCGCCGCCACGTTGGGATGGCCCAGGCCGCCGATGAACCAGACGACGCCGGCAAGGGCCACCAGCAGCACGAGGAAGCCCAGGAACGCGATGGCCACGCGGCGCTGCGAGGCCGTCCGGTCGGCCAGCGGCACGACGCGGCGGTAGGACGTGCGCCGGCGCGGCAGCAGGTCGGTCAGGTGCTCCATCGCCCCGGCGGCCGCCCCGGAGACGGCCTCACGAGCAACGCGTGCGCCGCCCTGCACCGCGCCGGCGGCCCCCACGAGCGGGTCGGCGAGCGGGATCGGCGAACGGTCCGGCGCGCCCGCCAGCGGCTCTGCGGCGCGGACCGGGGTCAGCTTGCGGTCGGTGCGGGTGGCCGGCATCTCGGCCGCCTCCATGACCATGAGCGCGTCCGACTGCTCGCCGCCACCGGCCACGAACAGGTGGTGCAGATGCTCCGCCGCCGACTGCGGGTGGAGGGTCACAGCGGCGTTCTTGATCTCCTCGAGGCCGACCGTGGTGGTCACGTTGTGGGCGCTGAGGATGAGCGTGTCGCCGACGACCATGTCGCCGCGCCACACGTCCACCTCCACCTCGCCGGCGGCCGGCAGCCCGGCGCCGCGCTCGTCCTCGGGCAGCGTCAGGAGGCGCGCCTGGCGCACCAGGAAGGCGTCCGCGTCGCCGATGGTGGCCACATACAGCTCGTGGCCCCGGACCACGGCCACCGCCGCGCCGACGGCACCGGGCGCCAGCCCGTGGCTCTCGCGGCCGTGCCGCAGCCGCTGGTTGGCGCTGCGCACGGCCTTCTCGAGGCACACCGGGATGCCGGCCGACTCGTCGTAGTAGAACTGCCGCTCGATGGTCTCGGCGACCAGGCGCGTGGCCTCTGCGGCCCGGCTGCCGCTGCCCGGCCGGCCGGTCACGATGGCGTAGAGGTTGCCCTTGGAGCGACTGATGGAGCCGATCGTGGGCTCGACCACCACCACGGTGTCGGGCGAGGTCGGCAGGCGGTCCGCGGCGGCCACGAGCCCCGGCTTGAGGTGCAGTCGGACGGCCATGGGGGGCCTAGTCTACACGCGCCCGCCCGGCGCTCCGCCGCCCACTCCCGGTGGCCGGCCGGCAGGTCCGGAAGGCCGGACGACGACCCGCAACTCGCGCATGTGGCGGCCGCCGGGGGCCTGGGCGAACGCCGCCAGCAGCTCGTCGGCCCGCAGCACCAGCTCCTGGGCCACGATCTGCGTCGGCGCGGCCGCGACGATCGTCCCGTCCTCGCGCAGGTCCAGGAGCGTGCTGGTGCCGGCCGCGGCGGGCACGCGTTCGGCCACCAGGCGGCTCCAGGCCGCCATCGCCCGGCCGCGCAGCAGCGGCTCCTCCAGGCCCAGCGCCTGGGCGGCCGGGGGCAGCAGGTCGCCCAGTCGCCGCATCGGCCGGCGCCGGCTCGTCATGCGGCGCTCCGTTGGACGCGACCCGGGGTCACCCGCCAGGCGGTCGAGGCGGCCACGAGCTCGGGGTCCAGGTCGGCCAGGGCGGTCGTGGTGATGAACGCCTGCGGCAGCGCCTGGATGCGGCGCACCAGGTGGGCTCGCCGCAGCGGGTCGAGCTCGCTGAACACGTCGTCGAGCAGCAGCAGGGGCGGCTCGCCCTCCGGCGACGTCAGCAGATCGACCTCGGCCAGCTTGAGGGCCAGGATCGCCGTGCGCTGCTGGCCGCGCGAGGCGAACGCCGCCAGCGGCCGGTCGTCCAGCCGGAAGGCGATGTCGTCGCGGTGGGGTCCGACGAGCGTGGCGCCGTTCCACAGCTCCTTGTCGGCCGTCTCCGCGAGCCGCCGCCTGATGGCCTGGGCGGGCGATTCGTCGGGCCCGACCGGGGCATTGGTCAGGTACCCCATCGTCAGGCGGCCCTCGCCCGGCGCGATCTCGGCATGGGCCGCGGCCAGCGGCTCGGCCAGGGCGGCCAGGGCGGCCAGGCGGCCGGCCACGATGGCCCCGCCCTCCTCGATGAGCAAGGCATCCCAGTAGGGCAGCTGTTCGCGGCCCGCGGTGCCCTCCCGGATAGACCGCAACAGGCTGTTGCGCTGGGCGAGGGCACGCCCGTACGTGGCCAGCGCCCGGCCGTGGGCCGGCGAGCGCGCGGCGGCCAGGGCGTCGAGGGCGGCTCGCCGGAGGCCCGGCGAACCCACCACGAGGAGCATCTCCTCCGGTGCGAAGAGGACGACCTGGAGCGCCTGGCCCAGCGCCGGGGCGCGGCGCGGGACACCGTTGATGCGGATGCGCTTGCGGGCGGCCGCCCCGACGGCGGGCCGGGGTATGACGACCTCCACCACGTCCGGCCCGTGCCCCGCGCCGTGACTGACCCCGGCCTCCAGGCGCGCCAGTTCCGCCGACCAGGCGATCAACTCGGGATCGGCGGCCCGGTGCGAACCGCCGCGGGCCAGCACCACGAGCGCCTCGACCAGGTTGGTCTTGCCCGCCGCGTTCGCCCCATACAGGATCTGCGGGCCCGGCGGCGGCTCCAGGACGAGCTCGTCGTAGCTGCGGAAGCCCGTCACGACGAGGCGATCGATGCGCATGGCTGCCCTCCGGCGCGCGCGGGGGCGGCCGGGACGCTGGCCGTCAGGACGGGGTGCGGACTGGCATGATGACGTGCACGTAGCCCGGGTCGCCGACCGGCTTCATGACGCCGGGTGACAGCGGCCCGCTGAATTCGAGCGCCACCTGCTCGGCGCGTACGTTCTGGAGTGCCTCCTGGAGGTAGCGGGCGTTGAAGGCGATGGTCATGGGCTCACCCTCCACCGAGGCCTCCACCTGGCCCTCGGTGTCCCCCACGTCGGCCGCCGCGGCGATCGTCAGGAGGCCGGTCGAAGCCTCCTCCACGCGGACCTTGACGACGTTGGCGGAGTTGCTGGCGATGAGTGCCGAGACGCGGACGGCCTTCAGGAGGGCCTCGCGGTCGACGACCGCGCGGGCCGTGAACGAGCTGGGCATGACCTGCTGGTAGTTGGGGAATTGGCCGTCGATGAGGCGGCTCACCAGTTCGGTGCCCTCCAGGTGGAAGACGACCTGGTTCTTGGCCGGCGCAAGCAGGATGTCCACCGGGTCGTCGGTGTCGGTCAGGAGGCGTTCGAGCTCCAGGTACGTCCGGGCCGGCACGACGACGCTGGTCTCCTCCACTGGATCCATGGTCGTCAGCGTCTTGACCGCGATGCGGTAGTTGTCGGCGGCCGCCAGCGTGACGCGGTCACCCTCGAAGCGGGTGAGGACGCCGGTCAGGATGGGGCGAGCCTCGTCGGTGGCAGCGGCGAAGGCGACCTCACTGAGCGCCTGGCGCATGGCGCGCTGGCTGATGCGGGTCGTAGGCCGTTCGCCGGCGGCGGGGATGACCGGGAACTCCTCGGCGTCGATGCCCCGCAGGGCGGCCTTCTGGCGGCCGCAGTGGAGCCGCAGCGTGCCATCCTCCACTTCGAGGTCGACCCGCTCCGAGGGCTGCAGCGAGTTGACCACGTCTGACATGAGGCGAGCGGGGACGGTCAGGGCGCCATCGGTCTCGATGCGACCGGGCACCCACACCGTGATGCCGATCTCCAGGTTGGTGGCTGTGAGCTTCAGGCCGGCGTCTTCGGTCCGCAGGAGGACATTGGCCAGGACAGGCAACGCGCTGCGGGAACTGACGGCCCGGCTGACGACCTGGAGGCCGCGCGCCAGGTTCTCCTGCATCACCGAGAGCTTCACGGTCGGGGGTCTCCCTCGAGCCGGGGAGCCGCCGTGCCGCGGTCTCCACGGGTCGGTCGTGCTGGGTGGTCTTTCTTCCTGAATCTTCTCATCTAACGCCTCACCGTCATATGCCTGTGGAGACGGTGGAGACCGACGCTGGCACCAGCGTCCCGACTCGGTGGACGGACCGGGGGACGGTGGTGGACGAGGGGCCAGCGGAAGGGGACGGCTGGTGGGTGGCCGTGGCTTGGCGGGCGCCCGGTCCATCCGGGACGGGACCGCGCCGCGGACGGCTTGTCCACAAGTGACCCCTGTTATCCACAGATTCGGGCGGCTTCTCCACAGGAACGCGCCCGGAACAGGGTCGCCGCCCCTGACTGCCGCGACGCCGCGGGCGGCCCTCAGTCGGCGTAGAGCAGCTCGCGGACGGCCGCCAGCTCGCGGCGCAACTCGTCGTTCTCGGCCGTTTCGCGGGCGATCTTGTCGCATGCGTACAGGACGGTCGAGTGATCACGCCCGCCCAGTTCCGCGCCGATGCGCATGAGCGAGACGTCCGTCTCCGAGCGCATGAGGTACATGGCGATCTGGCGGGGCGTGACGATGGCCTTGTCGCGCTTCTCCCCGCGCAGCGCCTCCAGATCGACGCCGTAGTAGTCGGACACGGCCTGCGCGACGCGTTCGGGCGTGACGCTCCGCTTCTTGGGGTTGTACAGGACGTTGGAGAGGACGGCCTGGGCCAGCTCGATGGTGATCGGCTGGCCACCCATGCTGGCATAGGCCACGATGCGGTTGAGCGCGCCCTCCAGCTCGCGGATGTTGCTGGCCACCTTGCGGGCGATGAACTCGATGACGTCCGAGCCCACGCCGACCGCCTGGTCTTCCGCCTTGGCCCGCAGGATGGCGATCCGCGTCTCGAGGTCGGGCGCCGTCAGGTCGGCGATGAGGCCCCATTCGAAGCGGCTGCGCAGCCGTTCCTCCAGGGTCAGGATGGCCTTGGGCGGCCGGTCGCTGGAGAGGACGATCTGCTTGCCGTCCTCATGGATCGCATTGAACGTGTGGAAGAACTCCTCCTGGGTCCGTTCCTTGTCGGCGATGAACTGGATGTCGTCGATCAGCAGCAGGTCGATCTTGCGGTACCGCGCTCGGAACTCGTCGATCTTGCCCTGCTGGATGCTGGTGATGAACTCGTTGGTGAACTTCTCGCTGGTGGCGTAGACGACCCGCTTGCGGGGCAGCCGCGAGAGCACCTGATTGCCGATGGCGTGCATGAGGTGCGTCTTGCCAAGGCCGACCCCGCCGTACAGGAAGAGCGGGTTGTAGGCATGTCCGGGCCGCTCGGCGACCGAGAGGCTGGCGGCGTGGGCCAGCCGGTTGGCCGAGCCGACGATGAAGGTGCCGAAGGTGTAGCGCGGGTTCAGCCCGACCGCCGCGCCTTCGCCGCCGACACGCGTGGGTTCCAGGCGGACCGGGTGAGCCTCGGCGGTGCTTTCGCGCACCGGAGCCGGCGCCTCCCGCACCTCGAACTCGACGGTCACGCTGTAGCCCACGACGCGGGCCAGCGTCTGGCTGATCAGCGAACGGTAGCGGGTCTCCAGCCAGTCCTTGGCGAAGCCGTTGGGGACGGCCACGCGGAAGCGGCTGTCATCCACTTCCACGAGGGCGGTGTCGCGCAGCCATGTCTCGTAGTTGGCGGGCGAGAGGGACACCTGGAGCTCGCCCAACGCGGCGCGCCACACCTGCTTCGCGTCCATCGATAGCACGACCCCGAGGAATGGAGGATGACCTTGGACTGGGCTGCGGGACTCGCTGCCGGCCGGCCCCGACTGGGTGGCGCGGGCGGCTCGAACGGGCGGCGACGGGCGGTCGGGCTGGGTCCCGGGCGTGACCGGCGGGCCGTCTCCTGGCGCACCTCCGGCGTCCCGGCGCTGGGGGTCGGCAGAGAGTAGCACCGGCCCGAGGGGCCCTGCAACGATGAAGTTCGGATACTCCCTGGGAGTACTGACGAGGAGCGGCCCGGGGGCCGGTGACGAACGATGATGCCACTCGGCGAAGCCGCCTGCAGGGCGGTCGCGCAGCCCGCCGGACCCTCTGGCCCGACGGCCGCGACGCGTCGGCGTCAGCGATCATCCGGCGCTCGTGACCGCTCGGCCACGGCCGGGCGCGGTTCAGCCCACGGGGTCGCCGGGCGCGGCACCGGGGTCCACGCCCAGGAGGGGGATCCGGCCATCCGCCGGCAGGGCCCCCAGGACGAGGACCTCGCTGGAGAAGCCGGCGATGCGCTTGGGTGCGAAGTTGGCGACGACTACCACGAGGCGCCCCAGGAGGGCCGTCGGATCGGGGTACGTGGCGGGGAGCTGCGCGGAGCTTCGACGCAGGCCGCCGGGCCCCAGGTCGATCGTCAGGCGGTAAGCCGGCCGCCGCGCCTGGGGGAACGGCTCGGCAGCCACGATCCGCCCGACCCGCAGATCAAGGCGCTCGAAGTCGGCCCACGATGCCGAGCCGGCAGGCAGCAGCGGACGGGTCGTGGCCATCGGCCGATGGTAGCCTCCGGCGCGACGCCACGGCGTAAGCTGCCGGGATGGACCTGACCCTGCAGCTCGATCTGGGCCTGCGGCTCCTGCTGGCGGCGATCGGGGGCGCGGCGATCGGCCTGGAGCGGGAGATCCACGATCACCCGGCGGGCATGCGGACGCACCTGCTGGTGGCCATGGGGTCAGCCCTCTTCGCCATCCTGAGCGGGACCGGCTACGTCGACGCCTTCCACCAGGGGGCCGCAGCCGCTCCCGATCCGACGCGCATCGCCGCCCAGGTCGTGACCGGCATCGGCTTCCTGGGCGCCGGCGCGATCATCCACCAGGGCAGCATCATCCGCGGCCTGACGACCGCCGCCAGCCTGTGGGCGACCGCGGCCGTCGGCCTGGCCGTCGGCACCGGGCAGTACGTGCTGGGATTCGTCGCCGTGATCATCATGCTCGTCAGCCTTGGGCCGCTCAACGCCATCGCCGCGCGCATCCACCCGACCGGTTCGCGGGCCGTGACCGTGCGCCTTGAGATCGCCGGCCTGAGCGTGCTGGGGCAGGTGTCCGGCCGTATCGCCGCGGCCAACGCCGAGTTGTCGTCCATCACCAGCCGCAAGCTCGGCAAGGGCCGCTACGAGATCGTCCTGGAGGTCCGCCTGCCGCACCACTCGACGGCCCACGAGCTGCTGGCGGCGCTGACCAACCTGGAGGGCGTCGAGAGCGTCGACGCCTCGGACATCGCGGAGTAGCCGTCGCGAACCCATGCAGCCGTTTGACACCCGTTCTGGGCGGTTCCTATAATCCCGCGTTGATCGACGCGCCACAGCGGGACGGACCGGACCCGGTTCCGACACCTCGCAGCGGCGCGTTCGGTGCCTCTCAGGGACCAACGGGGCCAGTCCCGCCCCGTCCGGGTCCGGTTCCTCGGCCCAAGGAGTCCTCCCAGCGCGATGAAGCAGACCTACCAGCCTCGCAAGCGTCACCGCGCCAAGGAACACGGCTTCCGGGCCCGCATGCGCACCCACGGAGGCCGGCGCGTGCTGGCCGCCAGGCGCGCCAAGGGGCGGAAGCGCCTGTCCGCCTGACCACCGCCTTCATCGAGGCCGCACCGCATCACTCTGCGCATGCTCACCTCGGCGCATGACTTCGCCGAACTCCAGCGTTCGCGGCGGACCAGGGGTGACACGTACGTCGCCCTCCGCTTCAGGCGCACCGACTTGCCGGAGACACGGTTCGGGTTCGCGACCGGGCGGAAGCTGGGGGGAGCGGTCGTCCGCAACCGGGTGCGGCGGAGACTCCGCTCGATCATCCGCGGCCTGGAACCGCGGTTGCTCGGTGGGTGGGACGTCCTCATCGCCGTCCGGCCGGCCGGGGCGACGGTGAGCCAGGCCACGCTGGGATCGTCGGTCGGTGAGGCCCTGCAGGCTGCGGGCGTGCTCAAGGGAGAAGTGACGGACAGGTGAGACGAATCGGCGTCGCCCTCGGCGTGGGGCTCATCCGTCTCTACCGCATCGTCTTCGCCATCTTCCCCTCGTCCTGCCGGTACGAGCCCAGCTGCTCGCGCTACACCGAGCAGGCGATCGTCCGCTACGGCCTGCTGCGGGGCAGCCTCATGGGGGCACGGCGCATCGCCCGCTGCCACCCATGGGCCCCCGGCGGGTTCGACCCCGTCCCATGAGCCTGTCGTCGGGCCAGCTGCCCTCGCGCCCGGGCCGCCGGACGGTGCTGATCCGGGCCGGCCTCCTGCTGGCGCTGCTTGGTTTGGCCGTCGCCATGTGGCTGCCGGTGGGGACGGCTCTGGCCGACGGCCCTTCGCCGACGGCCTCCGCGCCGGCCAGCACAGGTGCGACGACCACGACGCCGACGCCGACGCCCGCGGGGCAGACCCCCTTCCTGGAGAACAACGAGCCGCCCTGCCCCAACATCACGCCCGCCCCGACGGTCAGTCCGACGCCGAGCAGCGCGGTGGCCGGATCGCCCATCCCGACCACCACCCCGCTGCCCAGCCCGACACGGCACCCCAACCTGTGCCCCGCCCAGCTGGCCAGCATCGACCCCCTGACGATCCTGGCCGTGGCCTTCACGCCGATCTTCCAGACGATCTTCCTGGCCCTCGCCTTCATCTACAGCATCACCGGTGACATCGGCATCGCGATCATCCTCGTGACGCTGCTGATCCGGCTCCTGCTGATCCCCTTGTTCCGCCGGCAGATCACCTCCACGCGTCGCATGCAGGCGTTGCAACCCGAGCTGGCCGAGATCCGGCGCCGCTACAAGGGCGACCGCAACAAGCAGAGCGCGGAGCAGATGAAGCTGTACCAGGACCGCGGCGTCAACCCCGCCGCCGGCTGCCTGCCGTCGCTGGCCCAGATGCTCCTGCTCCTGCCCATGTACTACGTCTTCAGCGCCGGCCTGCAGGCGCCCAACATCAGCTCGATGCTGACCGTCTTCGGGACCAAGATCGTCAACATCCAGTGCCAGGACGCCACCGGCAACGCCCTGGTGCCATGCCTCAACTCCACCATCCACTGGCTGGGCGGCCTGAACGCCGGGCAGCCAGCCGTCTTCGCCGACATCCCGCTGGGATTCGCGACCTTCGGCCTGAGCCTCCTGGCCCTGGTCTCGGCCGGCCTGCAGCTGATCCAGACGCGCATGATGATGCCGCCCGCGGTCGACTCTCAATCACGCAGCCAGCAGCAGATCTATGCCTTCATCCCGCTGCTGTCGATCGTCTACGGTTCGTTCCTGCCGGCTGGCCTGTTCCTCTACTGGATCGTCACCACGGTCTTCTCGATCGTGCAGCAATATCTGACCGTTGGCTGGGGCTCGTTGTTCCCGCTCTTCGGTTGGACGCCCGCCTTCGCCAAGGGCCACACGCCGCGCTTCGGCATCGCCGTTGCGCCGCCACCGCGGCCCAGGGTGACCGATACGCCTGCCGGCCAACGCGATCCCAGGGACGCGGCCAGCGGCACGGTGCGTCCAGCCAGGAAACGGGCACGAACCAGTCGACGGGGGAGAAGAAGATGAGCGACTATCAGGAATTCACCGGCAAGAGCGTCGAGGAGGCGCTCCGGGCCGCCCGCGACGCGTTCGGCGTGGCTGGGCTGGACGATCTCGACTTCGAGATCCTGACGCCCGGCAGCCGGGGCGTCCTGGGCATGGGGGCGGAGCCGGCCCGCATCGTGGCTGCGCCACGCTCCGCGCTCGGTGGCGCTGCCCCGCGGCGTGAGGCGGCCGCGGCGACACCCCTGCCGCCACGCGAGCCACGCCCCGACCGCGACCGTGAGGGCGGACGTGGCCGCGACGATCGCGGCCGTGGCGGCCGACCGGATCGCGGCGCGCGTCCCGAGCGCGGGCCCCGACCGATGGACCGGCCGGTGCGGCCGACGGAGTCACGGCCGCCGGACGAGGACGCCCAAGTCGATCTCCAGGCGCCCGCGTCGCGTGCCGACCGACCACCTCGCCGCGATCGACCCGAGCGTGGGCCGCGCCCCGACCGGGCGCCGCGTGGCGACCGCCCGGAGCGCTCCCGCAGCGATCACCGCCCGACCGGGCTGACGGACGCAGAGACCGAACAGGTGGCGGCGGGCCGTGCCTCGCGGACGGTGGAGCGTGAGGAGATCCAGGCCGCCGAGGCGTCACCGGAGGCGCTCGCCGCCGGCAAGGCCATCCTGGAGCGCCTCCTGACGCTGATGGGCTACGACGTCCAGGTCACCATCGTGACCGGCGAGACTTCCAAGCTCGACGTGAGTGGGGAAGGCGACGAGCGCGAGGCGCTGGGGGCCCTCATCGGCCGGAAGGGCGAGCGCCTGTCGGCGCTGCAGCACCTGCTGAACCTGATGCTCTCGCGGGAGATCGGGGCCTGGACCCGCGTCCTGGTCGACGTGGAGGATTACCGCGGCCGCCGGGAGCGGCAGCTCGTCGAGCTCGCCAACAGGGCCGCGGACCACGTGCTCGAGACGGGTAAGATGCTCCAGCTGGAGCCCATGCCGCCGCTCGAGCGGCGCTGGATCCACATCGCGCTCAAGGCACGCGACGGGATCAGCACGCAGTCCATCGGCGAGGAGCCCAACCGTCGCGTGGTGGTCCTCCGCCGGGACGCCTAGGCTCGCGACCCGGCGTGCCCGCCCTGCGGCTCGCCCGCTTCGCCCGGGCCGGCGACCTGCTGGCCCTGGCCGGGGACTTCCTTGCCGGTCGCGAGGCCGAGCACAACCTGATCCTGGGCATCCTGGGCGGCCTTCGCTCGCCCGCGCCCGATACGGTGGGCGGGCCGCCGTATCTCGCCGCCGCCGTGCGCGGCGATACCGTCGTCGCGGTCGCGGTGCGGACGCCACCGTGGAACCTCGTCCTGTCGGAGGTCGACGACGAGGCGGCCCTCCCGCTCGTCGCCCGGGACGTGGCCGTCGACCTTGCCGAGCGTGGCCCGGACGCGAGCATCCGGGGCGTGCTGGGCCCGGTGCGCGAGGCGGAAGCCTTCGCCCGCTCGTGGGTCCGCCGGTCCGGGCAGCGCATGCGCCTCGCGCGCACCGAACGGATCTTCCGCCTGGATCGCGTGCGGCGGCCGCGACCGGCGGGAGGCACCTGGCGCCTGGCCACCACCGCGGACCGCGGCCTCCTCGTGGCCTGGCTGAACGCTTTCAACGACGAGGCGCTGCAGGGCGACGAGCCGGTGGACATGGCCGTGATCGCCGACCGGATGCTGGCCGGCGGGGGGCGGGCGGCCTACCTGTGGGATGACGAGGGGCCCGTGTCGCTGACGGCCATCGGGGGGCGCACGGCGCACGGGGTGCGGGTCGGGCCGGTCTACACGCCGCCCGAGCGCCGGGGTCGCGGCTACGCCAGCAGCCTCGTGGCGGCCGTCAGCCAGGCCCAGCTCGACGCCGGCTGCCGCTCGCTCTTCCTGTTCACCGACCTCGCCAATCCGACGTCCAACCACATCTACCGGGCGATCGGCTACGAGCCGGTGCGCGATGTGGCCGACTGGCGCTTCGAGCCGGCAGGGCGGGCGGCCTAGCGGCGCAGGAGCCGGTCCAGCAGGCTGCGACGTGCCTTGATCGTCGGCGGCTCGGTCGTGGACGGCTCGCTCGGGCCGGCGTCGCTGTAGTAGGCGGCCTGCTCCATCTCGTGGAGGTCCGCTTCGTCCAGCGCGGCCCTGGCGCGGTCGGCGTCCTGGTGGTGCGCGGTCGCCACCTCCGTGTCGAGGGCCTTCACGATCGCGGTCCCGGTGATCGCCGGATTCGGGAACATGGCATCACGCTGCCCCCGGGGAGCGGTCGTGTCAAGAGCCGTCCGACATGCGCAGCACGGCCAGGTCTCCGCCCTCGTCACCCAGGTCCGTCGGCACCAGCAGCCGGCCATCGCGGTAGTCCATGCTGCTGATCTGGGGCAGGTTCAGGCGAAGGGGATCGGTCTCGCCGGGATCGTTCGGCCGCGCGTCATCCGCAGCGGGGCGGCCCGCGATCGTGGTGATGAGGCCGGTCCGCAGCTCGATCATCCGCACGACGTGGTTGAAGCGGTCGCCCACGAAGGCGTGACCCACTTCGTCGAGGGCGAGCGAGATGGGTCCGTCGTACCTGGCGGTCGGATCGCCGCCGAAGGTGGCCGCCCGCGCGGCGCCGCCGTCACCGCTGTAGCCCGGCGAGCCGGACCCGGCCACGGGGCTGACGAGCCCGGCGATCGGGTCCACCGACCGCAGGGCGTAATTCCGGCTGTCGAGGACGTACAGGCGGTCGTCGGGACCGCGGCGGAGGTCGTAGATCCAGTGGAAGCGGACGTCCCGGAAGCCCACCGCGTCCGCCTGGAACCCGGGGTGGCCGTCCCCCAGCACGCGGACCACCTTCCCGGCCTGGTCGAAGGTCCAGACGCGGCAGCCCTTCACCTCGTTGACCCAGATGTCACCCTGACGGTCGACGACGCAGTTGCCCATGTCGGTCATGCCCAGGGCGGACCCGTCCACCAGCAGGCGGGCCGACATGGCCGACGGGTCCACGCGGTATAGGTGGGCGTTCCCCAGGTTCGAGACGACGAGCGTGCCGTCGGGCAGGGAGTCCACGTACATCGGGAACTCGAGCGCGGCCGCGATGTTGGGCACGTCCGCGAAGACGGGCTGCGCCGCGACGGTCCAGGCCAGCCGGTCGTAGGGACCGATGAGGCCAAGGAAGTGCCGCGGGTGGTCGATGAGGTAGTGGCGTCCCTCGTGATCGTGGAACCCGAAGTGGACGAAGCCGTCCTTCACCAGCTCGCCCGGCGCGAAGTGCACGACGCGTTCGACGGCCCAGCGGCCCACCATCGCCCTCCCTTCCGACTCCGCGGCATCGCGTGGCGCCCGGAATCGAAACGGCGCCCCTCCCGGTCGGAAGGAGCGCCGATCGCATCAGTGCTGGTGGAGATGGGGGAGGGTCGAACTCCCCGTCCAGAACCATCAGCCGGAGACCACTACGAGCGTGTCCGATGCTTTGTCGTCGACCGCTCAGCCGGCCATCGGCAGTCTGCGGAGCGGTCCAGTCGCGTGTCCCTGGATCGGGCCTGGTCTCCGGTTACGCCACGCTGGCCGGAGCTGCATCCCCGCTGAGTGACGCTTCCACAGCCCACGGGGAGGAGGCTGCTTCCACGCTCACCTTACCGCCTAAGCGGCGAGGGCGAGAGCAGGCTGGCGGTTGCCAGTTACTTCGTTTTGCCGCCTGTTTTACGAGGCCTGACGGCACCTCGGCTCGCGTTCCCCGGGGATCCGGCCCTGTCGAAACCACACATCCCCGTAGCCGGTCGCTCTCGCGTCCGGACCACCGATTCTACGCTCGAACGCCCGTTCGGACAAGGGTCGCTGCCTTGGGGGGCCACACTCGAGCTCTTCGGGTGCGGCACAGGGCAACCCGTCGATGCACTCCCGCCCAGCCACCCTTGGTCGTTCATGCACCGATCGACTGATCGATCCGACCCAGCGGGGTCGATCCGTCGGATGCATACGCGGCATGACTGGATCGGCAGGCGGGAGGCCCCCTTCTGCCAACGCATGCATCCTGTGATGCCGGGCGCGGCCGGCGGGGCGCGGTCGGCGACCATCCAGTCGCTGGCTGCATGACCCGACGGGATCGAACGCGCCGTCGCCGCCGGAGCGAGGCCTGGCGCCACGCGCCGCTAGCGGCCCCGGGCCACGTCGGCCAGCTGGCGATCCAGGTCCCGACGAGCATCCCGCTCGGCGATGGCGCGGCGGCGATCGTGGAGCTGCTTGCCGCGGGCCAGGCCCAGCTCCACCTTGGCCCGTCCATGGTCGTCCAGGTACAGCCGCAGCGGCACGACGGTGAGCCCCTTGGCCGAGGCCTTGCCCAGCAGCTCGTCGATCTGGCGGCGGTGGAGGAGCAGCTTGCGCACGCGTTTGGCCTCGTGGTTCCAGCGGTTGCCGCCGGTCCAGGGCGCGATGTCGGCGCCGATGAGCCACGCCTCACCGTGCTCGACGCGCGCGTAGGCGTCGCGCAGGTTCACCTTGCGCGCGCGGATGCTCTTGATCTCCGTGCCGGTCAGGACGAGGCCAGCTTCGAAATGCTCCTCGATGAGGTATTCGTGATAGGCCCGGCGGTTGAGGGCCACCGTGGTCTCGCCCATGGGGAAGATCCTTGAGGTTCGCGGATGGAGGCACCACTAGGCGCACGAATGCCGGCTCGAGGTCGAGCCGGCATCCGGTTGCTGGACCACCTGC
>DASPUH010000089.1:0-17541 GCA_035622975.1 Candidatus Sulfotelmatobacter sp. | reverse complement strand
AGGCTCGCGATCCGGCCGCCGAGCAGTGAGTACCCGACGATGCCGATCACGACGAGGGCGACCATGAAGATCGTCCCGCCGATGAAGACGCGCGAGCGCAGCCGGACGAGCATCTCCCGCCGGGCCACCAGGAAGACGATCGGCCAGCCGGCTGCCGGCGGCCTGTCGTTCGCGGCCGTCATCCGCTGCCTCCCTGAGGGCCGCGCGTCGACCAGGTCACTTGAAGCATCCCGCCACGCCCGCCGCAACCAGCGTCGCGAGCGGGCAGACGGCGGCCTGTGGGTAGTAGGGGCCCATGACCGCCGCGGTGGCGGTCGGATCACTGCTCTGGGTCACGCGACCGGGTGATTCGGCGAACTCCGGGTTCACCAGCATGTCACGCAGCATGAGAAGGTGGGTCGCTGTGGGCTGGGCCGTCGAGAACGGCAGGAACGTAACCCCGGCCATACTGGCGATCGAGGCGCGCTGCGCCTCGGTGCCCAGCACGAAGGCATACTCGCCGGATGGGTCGAGAGTCACCTGCTCGTCGGCCCGGCAGCCGGTGTCGATGGCGCCGGACGGCAGCAGGTTCATGACGGTCGGGACCACTCCGTCGAGGATCGCCATGCACAGGGACCAGTAGCGGACGTCCTCATCGGCCGCCGGCCAGATGGACGGATGGTCGCCCTGGGCGTGCGTCGGCGCTTTGCCCCGGATCACCGCGACGTCCGCCGGTCCGGGCGGTGTGAGGTACGCGAGGACGTAAGGCGTGCTCGTGTTCGGCGCGAGCGACGCAACGTCCTCCTTGAAGAACTCCAGCTGGCCGGGCGCTGCCGTGGCCGAGGGGCTTGGCGTCGACGTCGCGACGGAGGACGGCTGCGGGATGTCCAGGGGTGCGTTGGAGGCCGTGCAGGGCGTGATGCCCTCCGACTGTCCGCCCTCCTCTGCGGTCATCGAGGGCGGCGCGACCCGTGAGAAGTCGCCGCCGGCGGGGAGGTACACGCGGTACACGATCAGGCCCTGCCCGCTGGTGACGCCTGCCGGCGCGAGCGGGAGGGTGTTGACCTGGCCAGGCGCGACGTCCTCGCGGAGCGTCACCGCGTACCGGCCGCCGGGCGCGGCCGGCTGCTGCCAGGGATTGACGCTGCCTGGGTCCGGTGCGATCTGGTAGTCGGTCAGGGTGGATCCGACGCCGTTGCTGGTGAACGGGCTGCCGCCGGGCTCGGCGTAGACCTGGAGCGAGGCGTAGCGAGCGTCCGGGAACGTGCCGGAAAGGACGATCCGGAGACCCGGGCTGAGCTGGAAGAAGTCGATCCAGGCCGTTTCCGAGGCGTCCGGGATGACTGTATTCGCGGTGTACGCGTTGGCTTTCCTCGGCCAGGCGCACGCCTGCGCCCCGACCTGCCCGGTGCCCGTCACCGGAAGCGGCGTGGAGGCCGCCGGCGAGGCAGGTGCGGTCGACGTGCAGCCGGCGACGAGGGCGAACGTGGCGCCCACAAGAGCGGCATGCCGTCCGGACCGCCACGGCCCGGAAGACACCGGGTCAGACACCGCGAGGCTCCGCACCGGGCTGGGTCTGCCCCACGACGTCGCGGAACACCTCGACGAGGCTGGCCTCCGCGCGTTGGAACTCCCGCACCGGCCCGGTGGCCAGCGCGGCTCGCAGGATGATCTGATCATCGCCGCCCGCCGCCAGTTCGAGCAGGACCCGCGACCCTTCACGGCTGATGACCGTCGTATCCGGGAGGTGCTCCGCCCAGTCCGCCGGGGCCGCCGGCGCGTCGATCCAGAGGCGCTCGTGGCCTCCCGCACGAAGTGCCGGGACGGTGTCACAGGCGACCATGCGGCCGTGATCGATGATCCCCACCCGGTCGCAGATCCGCTCGACCAGGTCCAGCTCGTGGCTGGAGAAGATGACCGGCAGGCCGGCGTCGGCACGCTCGCGCAGGACGCCGGTCATGACGTCCACCGCCACCGGATCGAGGCCCGCGAACGGCTCGTCGAGCACGAGCGCCTGGGGGTCGAAGACGAGCGCCGCCGCGAGCTGCATCCGCTGCTGGTTGCCCAGGCTGAGTGCCTGGAGCTCGTCGTTGCGTCGGTCCGCCAGGCCGAAGCGCTCGAGCCAGCGGAGGCCGGCCGTGCGCGCTGCAGCGTCGCTCATCCCGTGCAGCCCGCCCAGGTAGGTCAGCTGCTCCAGGAGCCGCATCTTGGGGTAGAGCCCGCGCTCCTCGGGCATGTAGCCGATCCGGCGCCGGGTGGCGAAGTCGAGTGGCCGACCCTCCCAGCGCACCTCGCCGGCGTCCGCGGCCAGCACGCCGAGCACGATCCGCATCGTGGTGGTCTTGCCGGCCCCATTGCGCCCGACGAAGCCGAAGAGCTCACCGGCGCGGATGTCGAAGGTCAGGTCGTCGACCGCCACGATCGCGCCGTACCGCTTGGCGAGACCCGCGATCTGGAGGGCGGCGTGATCGTGGGTCATCGTGGACCGCCGGCGTGGCGCCTCATCGCCGGGCCATCGTACGCCGGGTCACGCTGGCGCGATGTCGGCGCCGGATCGCTCAGCAGCGCCGGCGGCAGCCCCGCGGTCAGTCGACCGGCTGGCGCACCAGGGTCCGCAGGCGCGCCGGCGCCGACCGCCGCGGATCGCCCAGGTACAGCTCATGGTGGGCGCCCTAGCTGCTCACGCCGCAGGTGTCGCTGCCGGTCACGTGGACCAGCTGGGTGGACGGCGTGGCACCGGCGGCCACCGATAGGCTGGCGTCGCCGTCGATCTGGGCGCCGCTCGCGCCGAGGGTCACCAGCCCCGCGCCCTTGCCCGTGTAGAAGCTCCCGGCGCTGCTCGTCTCGATCGAGACCTGGAGGAGGCCATTGCTCGCCGTGACGAAGACGAGGACGGGCGCCGAGCCCGCCGTACCCAGACCGATGGCCGTCACGAAGAGGCCGGACGCGGTGCTCGTGCAGGTGACGGCCACGCCCGTCAGGGGCGCCCCGCCCAGCTCGCCGTATGGCGTCGGTCCGCTGACGGTGAGGTCGGCCGCGCCGGGCGTCTCATCGCCGCAGTCGATCGTGCCCGAGATCGACGTCAAGGCCCCCAGGCTCCCTGTGGCGGTGGCCGTGGCGGTCGTCTCGGTCAGGGAGGACTGCAGCTGGGCGCCCGTGGCCGCGTCGAAGGCGGTCACGCCGGTCCCCGTGAAGTCACGTTCCCGGAGGGTGGACGCCGAGCCCGTGGCCACCCGGACCTGCATCGTGGCCGCCTGCAGGAACATCACGATCATGGGGCCATCGGTCCCCGCCTGGCCGATGAAGAAGATCTCCGGGCCGCCCACGAGCGCGGGCCGGTCGCAGTTGATGGTCTGGGCCGTGATCGGGCCGGTCAGCCCGGCCGTGCCCTCGATCTCCAGCCTGGCCGACGCAGGGCTCTTGCTCGCGGCCGGTGTCGCCGAGGCCGCGGCAGTGGCCCTGGCCGTGCCGGTCGGGGCGGCGGTCGCCGGTGGCGCGGACGTGGGCGCGGTGGATCCGCTGCCGCCACAGGCGGTCACGAGGAGAGCGCCGGCCAGGAGGAGGGGCCGCCGGCCCTTGGTCGACATCCCGCGCACGATACCCCACGTGTAAAGCCGCGCCAGTTCCCCGTCCACGTCCTGGAGCCGCTGCCGCAGCGCCGCGGCGCGCTAGAGCTCGAGTCCGACGCCGCGGCCCAAGGTGCGGTTCAGCACGGAGAGGCCGATGATCATGGGCACGAAGCAGAACTCGGCCAGCATCAGCGAGACGAACGCGACGGGGATCGAGAGGATGAAGATCACCGGCTGGATGGCGGACCGGGCCGTGTAGTAGCGGCGAAGCTCCGGCGTCACCCCATCTGCGAGGCCGCGGTCGCCCGAGCCGTAGACCCACAGGGCAGTGGCCGTCAACCCGGACGCGGCCATCGACGCCGCGTAGAGCACCCATGCCGTGACGTAGTTGCCGTAATGGCCAAGCACCGCCGTCGGCCACGGGATGAAGACGATCGTCATGAGGAAGAGGAGGTTCAGCTCGAGCAGCCGGCTGTCGTAGCGGTGGATCAGCCGGAAGTGCCGGTGATGGGTCAGCCAGCGCAGCGCGACCACCCAGAACGTCAGCAGGAAGGCCAGGATGTTGGGGAGCTGATCCTGGAGCGCGTGCTGCAGGTCCGTCTCCGTGGCGCTGGGCGCCAGCGCCGGCACCGCCAGGTCGACCACGAGGAGCGTCAGGGCGACGGTGAACACCCCGTCGCTGAACTGCACGACGCGGTCGACCGTGCGCCCACTGCGGGAAGCCGTCCCGTTGGCTTCAGGGGGTACGGGCGGCGGCGGAACCGTGGAAGACGGACCCGCCATCGGATGGCGCCTGCGGCGCGGCGGTTACTTGCCGCCGGTCCGCCAGTAGACCACGGCACCCCAGCCCATCAGCACGGCACCGGCCCAGTCGCAGAGATCACCCAGGAACCGGACGCCACCCAGGCCGCCACCGGGCGCCGTGAGGTCGTGCAGCCAGAAGAGGAACCCGTCGAACTCGAGCACGACCACCGCGAGCACCAGCGCCGACAGGATCAGCCCGTAGGACGCCGGCCATTCGATGTTCTTGCGGTTCCTGAGCCACACGGCCAGGAGCAACTCTGCGGAGGCCAGGATCACGGCCGGGCCGTTGCCGCCGTTGCCCAGCAGCGACCCGATGAGGAACTCCCCGACGACCAGGATGAGGAGTGCGCCGCCGACGATGAACTGCTCGGCCATGGAGAAGCCGCGGAACATGGTCTCCATCGCCGCGGCCGCCTGGCTGGCCGCCTGACTCGCCGCCGCACCCGCCTGACTGGCGGCCTGACCGGCCGACTCGGCCGGAGGAGGCGGGGGTGGAGTCTGGGGCGGCGTCTGATCGGGCGCGCCCCCGCTGCCGCCGCCGAGATCGGGACCTGACATCGCATGCCTCCACGCCGCTCACGTGCTCAGGCTGGGCCATCCGTGGCCCATCGGCCGCCCACGATAGCGAGCCCACGCCTGCCGTGAAAGGGATTCCCGCGGCCGTGTCAGCCGGGCTGGTTGTCGATCTGCGCCCGCTGCAGGCGTCCGCTGTAGTCGACGTAGATGGACTTCCACTCGGTGAACGTGTCCAGCGCCGCATGGCCGGCTTCCCGGTGGCCGTTGCCGGTCCCCTTCGTGCCGCCGAACGGCAGATGGGTCTCCGCCCCGATGGTGCCGGCGTTGATGTAGACGAGGCCGGCCGCCATGTCGTGCATGGCGCGGAAGGCGGTGTTGGCGTCGCGCGTGTAGATCGCCGCGCTCAGGCCATACGGGGTCTGGTTGAGGGCCGTCACGGCCGTCTCGTAGTCGGGCACGCGCATGATCGACAGGAGCGGCCCGAAGACCTCCTCCTGGCCCAGGCGGCTCATCGGCTGCACGTGGTCCACGATGGTCGGCGTGAAGTAGTGACCGTGTCCGAGGCGCTCGTCGGCCGGCCGGTGGCCACCGGTGACCAGGCGCTGGCCGTCATATCCCGCGAGCTCGGCGTAGCCGGCGACCTTCGTCACCGCCGGGCCGTTGATGAGCGGCCCGACGTCGGTGGTCGCCTCCAGGCCCGGGCCCAGGCGGAGACGCGCGGCCCGCTCCGCCAGCCGCTCCACCAGCGCGTCGGCCACCGTGTCCTGGACGATGACCCGCGAGCAGGCCGTGCAGCGCTGGCCGGTCGTGCCGAAGGCGCTCCACACGATGCCGTCGACGGCCAGGTCCAGGTCCGCGTCGGCGAGCACGATGAGGCCGTTCTTGCCGCCCAGCTCCAGCGACAGCCGCTTGAGGCGGCGCGCCGCCAGCGCCGCGATGCGGTGGCCCGTGTCGCCGTGCCCGGTGAAGCTCAGGACGGGCACATCGGGGCTGGTCACGAGCGGCTCGCCCGTCTCCGCGCCCGAACCGGTCACGAGGTTGACGACGCCCGCCGGCAGGCCCGCCTCTGCCAGCAGCTCGACGAAGAGCACCGCGCAGTGGGGCGTGTCGCTGGCCGGCTTCCACACCACGGTGTTGCCCGCCACGAGGGCCGGCATCATCTTCCAGGCGGGGATGGCGATGGGGAAGTTCCACGGCGTGATGAGGCCGGCCACGCCGATCGGCTCGCGGATGCTCATGGCCCATTTGTCGGGCAGCTCGCTGGGCACCGTGTCGCCGAAGAGGCGGCGCCCCTCCCCCGCCATGAGGTAGGCGATGTCGATCGCCTCCTGCACGTCTCCGCGCGCCTCGGGCAGGACCTTGCCCATCTCCGTGGTGAGCGCCCGTGCCAGCCGCTCCTTGTGCTGCGCGAGCAGGGCCGCGAAGCCGTAGAGCAGCTCTCCTCGGCGCGGCGCGGGCGTCCGCCGCCAGGCCGGGAAGGCCATATCGGCGGCGCGGACGGCCTCCGCGACGTCGGCCGCGTCGGAGGCGGCGAAGTTGCCGATGACCTGCCGCTCGTCCGACGGGTCGTGCGAGGGGAACGTGCGGCCACTGTGGCTGGGCCGCCACTCGCCGTCGATGAAGTTGCCGAACGTGGGCGGGGTCGAAGGCGTGTCAGGCACCGGCGCCTCCCAGGAGGTGCTCCAGGCTCCGCAGCCGGATGAGCGGGATGAGGGCCACCGCCAGCATCAGCAGCGTGGCCACCAGGAGGCCGTCGATGCCGCGCATGTCGGCCGCCACCCCGCCGACCAGGCTGCCCACGATCTGGCCGACGGCCAGGAAGACGCTGTAGAGGCCCATGATCGCCCCGCGATCGTCGGGGAAGCGCTCGGAGATGTCGGCCAGCAGGCCCAGCGCGGCGGGCGTCGCGCCGGCGAGCACGAACAGGCCGGCCGCGGCGACCGCGGCGAAGGCGACGGGCACCACGATGGGCATGTCCGAACTGTGATTGATGACGAGGCAGCTGGCGACCACGACGGCGCCGCCCAGGACGCCGTACAGGATGATCGTGCTGCGGCGCAGGGTCTTGAAGCGGCCGCCCCAGTAGAAGAGGCCGGCGCCGAAGATCGCCAGGATGAGGATCGCCGCGAGCGTGATCTGGGTCGCGTCGAAGCCCCGGTGCAGGAGCTGGTTGGGGAAGCGATCGTTGCGTCGCGCGAACTGGAAGATCGACTGGCTGAACCACAGGCCGATGGCCGCGTTGACGGCGATCCACGTCGGCGCCAGCAGCAGCACCTCCGCGTTGCCCAGCAGGTGACGGTAGCGGCGCCACCCGCCCTCAGGCCGCGTCGTGCGCGCGGCATCGGCCCGCGGGTCGGACAGGCCAAGACGGAAGATCAGCAGCGAGACGACGTAGACCACCGCGTTGAGGAAGAAGGCCGTCGTACCGATCGCCTCGAAGAGCTTGGGGGCGACGATGAAGCCGGCCCCCAGCCCGCCCAGGGTGGCCGCCTCGAAGAGCGCCGCCGAGCGGCCACGCAGCGCTTCGTCGCCTTCCGTGGCGGCCGCCACGTAGCCCAGGATGGACGGCACGCTGGCGGCCGTGGAGGTGCCCTCCAGGGCGCGCGTGACGGCCAGGACCGGCACGAGCAGGAAGGTCCCGGCGGTCACCAGGGCACGGCTGAGGCCGGTGATGATCGCCGCGGCGAAGCCGAAGACGGGCCCGGCCTGCATCACCCGGTGGTGCCCGAGCCGGTCAGAGAGGATGCCGAAGGGCGTCGCCAGGACCAGCTCGGAGAGGTAGAAGCCGGCCGACATGAAGCCCACCACGAGCGCGTCGATGTGCGTTCCACCGAGGTCCGCCAGGTGGGCCAGGTAGAACCCCAGCAGCGCGCCGGTCAGGCCCGTGGCGAGCCGCAGGGTGAAGATGCCGGCGAAGCAGGCCGCCAGCGAGCGGCTCATGCGGGTCAGCCCACCCGCAGGGCGGTGCCCAGGGCCAGGCCGGCGCCGATGACGGCGACGAGGGCGATGACGGCCGCCCACTGCAGGACCGGCGCGAGGCCCGGGTTGCGCGTCGACGCGTCACCGGGCCGCCGGAAGCGACCGCCCAGGGTCTGCACGCCGCGGGGGACGATGACGAGGCCCAGCCAGATGCCCGCCAGCAGGCCGCCGATGTGGGCGAAGATGTCGATGCCCACCCCGCCCGCGTCCAGGCCGACGTCGAGCACGAGGTTGATGATGACGAGGATCGCGATCTGCTGGGCCAGGCCGCGTGCCTGGGGCACCATGGGCCGGTAGAACCAGAGGGTCGTGCCGAGCACGCCGAAGAGGCCGAAGATCGCGCCGCTCGCGCCGACCGCGTCATCGGGCACCAGGATGTAGCTCAGGACGCTCGCCGCGGCCGCCGTCACCAGGTACATGACGACCCACAGGCCGTGACCGTAGATGCGCTCGACCATGGGGCCCACGATGAGCAAGGCGTACATGTTGAAGCCCAGGTGGATGATCCCGGCATGCACAAGGACGACGGTCAGGAGCCGCCAGAGCTCGCCCTGTGCCACGGCCGCCTTGTCCAGGCCCAGCGTCTGCGTGAACACGTCGGCCGGGAAGTCCAGGGCGATCTGGGCCAGTCCGATGCCGACCGTCACGGCGATGACCAGGTAGGTCACCCAGGGCGTGAAGTCGGTGCCACGGGCCCGGCTGAAGTAGCCGCGGGCGCGGCTCGTGTCGCCGCTCTCCTTGTACAGCCAACCCAGGCGGGAGCTGATCTCGGCGCGCTGGTCGGCCGGCGCACGGCGCTCGGCCTCGCGGTAGGCGTCGATGGCCGGTCGGATGGCACCCGCCCGCACCAGGGCCGCCGCGTGCTGCTTCCAGGCCAGCCAGCTGAAGGCGTTCTCCGGCGCCTGCGTGGCGGCCTGCCAGGTCGCCACTGCGCCAGCCTCGTCATCGAGGCGATAGCGGGCATCGGCCAGGCCGAGGAGCGCGGCCGTGTGGATGTCGGCGTCGGCATGCCCCACGAGCCGCTGGTACGACCGCGCCGCGTCGGCGTACTCGCCCGACGCCGCCAGCACGTCCGCCTCGCGCATCAGGTTCATCGCCGGGGCGCGGTCCAGCGGCCCCGGCACGCGGGGGTCGCTGCCGGGTGAGGTCGATGCTCCAGCCACTGGGCAGAGAGTCTAGCCGCCCGAACGTGGCAAGCTAGGCACGGCACAACGGGAGGTGCCAGGAGGTGATCCGCATGGACGATGCTCAGCTTCTCGGACGGATCAACGAGCTGGCGGAGGAAGAGGAGCGACTGTACGGCGCGGCCGGTGATGGAACCGGCCTGAGCTCCGCCGAGGTCAACCGTCTCGAGGCCATCCGGGTCGCGCTGGATCAGTGCTACGACCTGCTGCGCCAGCGCCAGGCCCGCCGCGCGGCCGGCCTGCCGGACGATGCCGCGAAGCTGCGCCCGCCGGTCGTCGTCGAGGGCTACGAGCAGTAGCGGCCCACGGCTGGCGCCGCGATCCGGCTCAGCGTTTGGGAGTCGATGACGGCTTCTTCGTGGCCTTCGGGGTGGCCGATGGCGGGGGCGCACTGGGTGAGGGCGAGACGGACGGGCTCGCGAGCGGCGCGGTCGGGGCAGCGCTCTGCATCACGGACGGCGACGGCGTCGCGAAGCTGATGCCGCCGATCGCGCCGCCCACCTGGCCCATGAACCACAGCGCGACGACGATGGCCGCCGCCACCACGGCCAGGCCGATCGATCGCCACACCCATGCTCGCGGGTCCATCTCGCGCTGGTCGACCCCTTGCGCGGCGCCCTGCCGCCTGGGTGCACCTTACCGCAGCTGAGCCGCCAGGCCCATGGCCGCACCGTTCGGCTACAGCGGCAGGCCTGCCTCCAGGTGGGCCAGCGCGGCGTCGAACCAGTCCAGGTAGTCCTGGTCCGAACCCGCGTACAGCCACGCTCCCAGCCCGACGCCCAGCACCGCGGCCACGATGTTGCGCACGGCGAAGTCCTCGGCGGGTCGGCCGACCCGCGTCGCCAGCGCCTGCGTGAATGGCTCCATGGCGACCACGAACTCGTCGAGCATCCGCCTTCGCAGCTCGGGCACGCCCATGAGGAGGCTGGCCCGCTCGCGCTGCTGGGTGAGCCACGCGCCACTCGAATCGCGGAGGGCAGTGCGCATGGCGATCCGGGTGGCCTGGATCGGGCTGAGGTCTGCCGGCTGCGCCAGGAACGCTTCGATGAGGACCGGGTCGAAGGCGTCGTACAGGACGACGTCCTCCTTCGTAGGGAAGTAGCGGAAGAACGTGCTGGGCGAGACCTCCGCCGCCTCGGCGATGTCCTCCACCGACGTCTCGTCGTACCCGCGCTCGCGGAAGAGCCGCAGGGCGTGGTCCTGGATGGCCGCGCGCGTGCGGGCCTTCTTGCGTTCGCGCAGACCCGGGCGCGGCGGCTCGACGAGGGTCGTCACCTCCCCATCGTACGACCGCCGCGGCCGGCCGCGCGCCTCATCGGGCCGCTTCTGGCTGCCGTGCGGCGTCGGCGCGGCCCCGATCAGCTTGCTCGGCCACGGTGCCGCGCCCGGGCAGGAAGGCGACGGTCAGGACGATGCCGACCACGGCGATGCCGGCCGCCACCCGGACCGCGTCGTCCATCCCGGCCATGAAGGCTGAACGGACTGACGCCAGCAAGTCCGACGAACCAAGCTGCTGGGCGACGGCGAGGCCGCCGAAGACACTGGACTGGGCCGTCGCGACGGCCTGGGCGGGCAGGCCGTTGAGGTGCAGCTGTCCCACGTACGTGCCGTTGAGCACGCTCCCCAGGATCGACGCGCCGAACGCGGGCCCCAGCTTGACGACGGTCTGAAGCACGGCCGACCCGACACCACTGCGCTCGGCGGACAGTTCCACGAGCGCGGCCGAGGCGGCCGTGGCGAAGCAGATGCCTCCGCCTGCCCCCACGATGAAGGTCCACAGGGCGAGATACGCATCCCCGCTGCCGGAGGTCATGCCGGCGCCGAGCGCCATCCCCCCGACGGTGATGGCGAACCCCGCGGCCACCGCCACCTTCGCGCCGACCCGGGCCGCGACGCGGTCCGCCGGCACGGCCCCGACGACGAGGCCCGCGATCATCGGCAGAAGCCGCACGCCGGCGCCCTGGGCATCCAGCCCGGCGATCGCCTGCAGGTACTGCGGCAGGGCGAACAGCGCCCCGAAGAGGCCCAGCCCGCCGAACGCGGTCAGGATCACGCCCCAGGTGAAGCTGCGCGAGCGGAAGAGGCCAAGGTCGATGAGCGGTTGTGCATCGGGGTGGCCGGCCAGGCGGCGCTCCCAGGCGAAGAAGATGGTGAGCAGGGCGAGCCCGGCCACGGCCGGCACGAGGGCCGCACCGCTGCCCCAGCCGTTCTCGCCGGCCTGCACGATGCCGTACATGAGGGCCACGAGTCCGACGCTGGAGAGCAGCACGCCCACCGTGTCGACGCCCGGTGCCTGGGGCGCACGCGACTCGGGCACGAGACGGACCACGGCCACGAGGGCGATCGCGACCACCGGCACGTTCATCAGGAAGATCCAGCCCCACCAGGCGTTGGACAGGATCCAGCCGCCCAGGATCGGACCCAGCGGAAGGGCGATGAAGTTGGCGGCGCTCCACAGACCGATAGCGCGAGGCCGCTCAGTCTCGGCGAAGAGGACCGTGACGAGCGACAGGGCCATCACGATGAGGGCGGCCCCGGCCAGGCCGACCACCACGCGCGCGGCGATGAAGAAGGTCGGCGAGGGCGCCGCGGCGCAGGCGATGGAACCGATGCCGAACACCACGAGGGCGACCAAAGCCAACCGGCGGCGGCCGAAGCGGTCGCCCACCAGTCCGGCCGGCAGCATCCCTGCCGCCAGGGCCAGCGTGTAGGCGGTGATGAACCACTGCAGCTCCGACTCGGACGCCTTCAGCGCCCCCGCGAGGGTGGGCAGGGCCAGGGTGAGGACGGTCGCGTCAAGACTGATGGCCAGGATCGCCAGGCTCATCGCCCCGAGCGCCCACCAGCGCCGGCTCACCACTCGCTCCATGGCCGCGACCTCCGCTTCGCGCATCGTGTGCGCCGCTGTCTCAACAGTCGGAAGCCTGCCCGATGTGATAGTGACTGTCAAGAGCCTGTTAGCACCAGATGCATGTCCCTTGCACCGCTTGGCGCCCGTGGCGGCGGGCCGCGGGAGCGGCCGGTGACCCAGCCATTTGCCGCGATGTGCTCATACGTGACTGCGGGGCACGCTAGAGCGACTGATCGGCCTGTCAACCAGCCGACCGACCCAGGCCATCGTGCCTTCCATGCTCGAATGGAACGCCGACGAGTAGCCGGGATGCCTTGGCATGACGTACCGACTCGGCCTACCGTGCCCCAGAGTCAGATCTGATCACGTTCCACGCGCACTGGTCGTGTCGTCATCCCCTTGCCATGCTGCCGCTGACGCGTACCCTTGGCGTGCGCGGTCGGGGCGCAGCACGGGCCGCACCGCGTGGTCAAGGGAGGACATCGAGCCCATGGGCGATGTGATCAACCAGGTCGTGAACGTCCTGCGCGACTTCTTCGGCTGGATGCACGACCTCGTCCCGGGTGGTTTCGGCCTGCTGATCATCCCCATCGTCGCCCTGGGGATCGTCACGCTCTTCGCGGTCCGCAGTCGATAGCGCGCGGCCACCGGCACCCGGCCTGGGGCCGCCGAGCCGGGCCCGGTAGCCGCTAAGGCACGGCCGCCGCCTACACGACGTCGCGACGGATCGTCAGTGACGCGATGACGGCGAAGAACAGGGCGATCACCGCGAGCACCACGAGGTCCAGCTGGAGCGCCCCGACCGACAGGTCGGCGCCGCGGATGAACACCTGGCGCAGGCCGTCGATGGCATAGGTCAGCGGCAGGATCGGGGCCAGCGGCTGGATGACCCCGGGCAGGCTGCTGACCGGGAACAGGACTCCCGACAGCAGGAACTGGGGCGCCAGCACGATCGGGATGAACTGGATGATCTGCAACTCCGTGCGCGCGAACGTGGAGAGGAAGATGCCCAGGCTGACGGCACCCAGCGCCAGCAGCAGGACCACCAGGAAGGCCATCACCGGGCTGCCGGCGATGGCCACCCCAAGGCCGACCGAGAAGGCGGGCAGGGGTCCGATGGCCGGGACCCGCACGCTCCCCAGCACCCACGTCATGAGCAGCGCCACCTGGATCGTGGCGAAGAGCCCGAAGCCCAGGGTGTAGCCGGCCACGATCTCGCTCCGCCGCACCGGGGTGGCCATCAGGCGCTCGAGCGTGCCGCCGGTGCGCTCGCGCAGGAAGCTGACGCCGGTGAGGATGTAGACGAAGAAGTAGGCGAAGAAACCCACGATGGCCGGCGCGAAGTTCGTGATCTGGTCGGTGCTCGGCGTCCCATAGACGGACGTGTGCTCGATGGTCGGCAGGGTCGCCCCGATGGCCGATGTCACCGCCCCCAGCAGCGCCTTCTGCACCGCCGCCAGCTGGGTCGCGTCACCCGATGGGTCCAGGCCGTTGGTGACGACCGTGATCGTGCGCGAGCTGGCCGACAGCGGGCCGGCCGGCAGCACGATGGCCACGGTCGCCGAACCGTCGGCGATCGACGCCCGCGCGGTCGCCTCATCGGGCGCCTGCGCCACCGTGGCTCCGGCTCCCCGCAGGCTGGCCTCGAGCGCGTCGACGATGGGCGCCTCGGCCGGCGCGGTGCCGACGATCACGGCGTGCACGACCGGCGTCGAGCCCTCGCGCAGGATGAACGTGACCAGCCCGGTCAGGATGATCGGGGCGATGAAGAGGAGCGCGAGTGACGGGCGGTCGCGGCGGATCTCCTCCACGACCCGGCGCACGAGCGCCTGGACACGCCGCGCGTTCACGCCGCGGCCTCCGCGCCGGCAAACGCCAGGAACGCCTGCTCAAGGTCGCTGGTGCCGGCCCGCTGCCGCAGCTCCGCGCCGCTGCCCCGCGCGATGACCTTGCCCGCCCGCACGAACAGCAGCTCGTCGCACCGGTCGGCCTCGTCCATGACGTGGCTGGAGACGACGATCGTGGCGCCGGCATCCGCGAGTTGGCGGAAGTGGGCCCAGAACTCGACGCGCAGCAAGGGGTCGATGCCGACCGTCGGCTCGTCGAGGAACAGCACCGTCGGTCGATGCACCAGGGCGCAAGCCAGCGAGAGACGCCGGCGCTGGCCACCCGACAGCGTGCCGGCGATCGTCTGCTGGCGGTCGGCCAGATCCACCACCTTCAGCACGTCCAGCACCGCCGCGTGGTCGCGGATGCCATACGTGGCGGCGAAGAAGCGGGCGTTCTCGGCCACCGTGAGGGCCGTATAGATGCCGTCGCTCTGCGTCATGTAGCCGATGCGTGACAGGATCGCCCGGTCGGGCATGACCGCGTCCAGCACCTCCGCGTGGCCGGCGGTCGGGCGGGTCATGCCGGTGAGGAGCCTGATGAGCGTCGTCTTGCCCGACCCGTTGGGGCCCAGCAGGCCGTAGATCCGGCCAGGCACCAGGTCGAAGCTCACGTCGGCGACGGCGTGGATCTCACCGAACGTCTTGACCAGCCCCCTGGCCCGGATCGCGGGCTCCACCGTCGAGGGCGAGACGGGTGATGCGTCCACGTCGGCCATCGTAGGCGCTAGCCGGGGCCGATGGTGAGGGTCAACCCCACCCTGGTCAGCCCGTCGATGACGTACTGCACGGCGAGGGCCGCCAGGAGCAGGCCCAACACGCGCGTCTCGACATTGATGCCGGTCTGGCGCAGGAGGCGCGCCAGCCGTGCCGACAGCCGCAGGAACACGTACGCCACGACGAGCACGAGGGCGGCCATCGCGAGGACCACCCCGAACGCCGCTGGGTCGCCGTGGGCCTCGCTGCCCAGGACCAGCATGCTGGCCAGTGCACCCGGACCGGCGATGAGGGGGATGGCCAGCGGGAAGACCGAGATGTCCTCCTTGGCGCGCGCCTCGGCCGCCTCCTCCGGTGTCTCACGGCGCACCTGGGCGAAGACCATGTCCACCGCGATACGGAAGAGGAGGATGCCGCCCGCGATCTGCAGCGCGCCGACGCTGATGCCGAGGTAGCTGAGCAGCGGCCCGCCGACCACGGCGAAGGTCAGCAGCACGCCCCCGGCGATGAGCACCGCCCGCAGCGCGACCGAGGCCTGGACCGCCGGCGGGCGGCCGCCAGCCAGCGCCACGAACGCCGGGATCAGCCCAGCCGGGTCGATCACGACGAACAGCGTGATCAGCGCCTTGAGCGCGAAGTCGGCCGTCATGCGCGAATCATATGAGCGGGTGGGTGACCGCCGGCACTGGCGGTTCGGGCGTATCGGCCCTTGTCGCACCGCGTCAGCGGACGGGACGATCGGCTCGGCCTGGAGAGCAGCGGCGAACGAGATGCCCCGGGCCCTCGATGACGAGGCGCGCGATGACCACGATCCACCTGCCCACGACGAAGGAAGCCGACCTGGCCGGACCCGGCATCGGCGACTACGACGAACTGGCGAAGGTCCTGCCGACCGACTACCACTCGCTCCTCTCCCCCAAGGAGACCCAGCAGGCGATCTACGCGGTCAAGGGCTACATCGAGGAGCACCTCTGCCGCGAGTTGAACCTGACCATGGTCCAGGTGCCGCTCATCGTGGATGTCGAGTCGGGCGTCAACGACATGCTCGACCGGGACGGCTCGCGCACCCCCATCCGGTTCCACATCTCCAACGACCACGACCGCCATCCGCTCGACGCGGAGGTCGTGCAGGCGGCCACCAAGTGGAAGCGCGTCGCCCTCAACGAGTTCGGCATGGGCCTGGGCGAGGGCCTGTGCACCGACATGCGGGCCGTTCGCAAGGACTACTTCCTGGACCACGACCACAGCGTCTACGTGGACCAGTGGGACTGGGAGAAGGTCATCACGGAGGCCGACCGCAGCCTGGGCACCCTGAAGGAGGTCGTGCGGGCCATCTGGCGCGTCCTGCGCGGCGCGGAGGCCCACGCCCACGAGCTGTTCCCCCAGCTGCATGACGATCGTTATCCGGACCTGCCGGAAGAGATCACGTTCATGCATGCGGAGGACCTGCTGGCGCGCTATCCCGACCTGCCTCGCAAGCAGCGCGAGACGCGGATCCTCCAGGAGATCCCGGCCGTCTTCATCATCGGCATCGGCTGGACGCTCGCCGACGGCTATCCGCATGAGATGCGGGCCGCCGACTACGACGACTGGGTCACCCCCACGACCTCAGCAGACGGCCGGCCCATGCACGGCCTGAACGGCGACATCCTCGTCTGGAACCCCGTCACCCGCCGCCGCCATGAGCTGACGTCGATGGGTATCCGCGTCAACGCCGAGACCCTGCGCCAGCAGCTGGCGCTGACCGGCCAGCTCGACTGGCTGAAGCTGCCGTACCACCGCGGCATCGTGGACGGCACGCTGCCGCTCACGATCGGTGGCGGCATCGGCCAGTCGCGGACGCAGATGCTGCTGCTCAAGAAGGCCCACCTGGGCGAGGTGAGCGTCAGCGTGTGGCCGCAGATCCTCAAGGACCTGGGTCACGCCCGCAGCATCCACGTCCTCGAGTAACGCTACGTCGGCACCTGCAGCGCAGGTGACGATCTCAGGGTCGGTAGGTCACAGCCGCGCCAGCAGCTCGGCCTTCTTGGTCTCGAACTCGGTGTCCGTGAGGACGCCGCCAGCGTGGAGGGCGCCGAGTTGCCCCAGCAGGGCCATGACTCCGGCGGTGGCGGGCGCGGGTGCCGGGCCCGGGCCGCTCACCGCGGCACGCAGCTCGTAGGTGACCGCGAGCGTGCCGGTCGGCTTCACGAGGAGCATGTACACCAGCAGGAGGAACCCGGGCACGAGGAACAGCAGCGCGAAGAGCAGGTCGAAGAAGACGAGCACGAACGCGGCCACGAACAGGGCGATGACGATGAACGTCTCCGCGCCCGTCCACTGGCCGGCGGACCAGTCCTGGGAGACCGGGAAGTACCCTCGATCGGCGAGCGTCGGCCCGTCGCGCCCCATCTTGGCGTGGGCCTCCGCCGGCTGGGTCCCGTAGTACGTCCGCACGAACGTTGGGGGGTTGCCGCGAAGGTCGAGCTCCAGGGTGTCCGGGGCTCCGGCTGGGTATTCGTAGCCGCAGTTGAAGCAGCGGATGCCACTGGCGATGACGCGCCCGCCGCACTGCGGGCAGTCCTTGTACAGCTCGGGCATGGCAAGCACCCCGTCCGGATGACCGCCGCCGACGCGGCAGACGGTGGTCGCGACTAGGCACCACGTCAAGGGCCAATCGGCCCAAGTACGCTCTGCCATCATGGTGACCGCATCGCTGTGGCGACACGCCGACTTCATGAAGCTCTGGGCCGGCCAGACCGTGTCCGAGCTCGGGTCGGTGGTGACACGCACGGCCGTGCCCCTGGTGGCCCTCTTGGTGCTGGGCGCCGGTCCGCTGGAGATGGCGCTGCTCGTCGTGTCGGCCAGCCTTGCCGTGCTCCTGGTCGGCTTCTTCGCGGGGGCGTGGGTCGACCGCCTGCGGCGACGGCCACTGCTCATCGGAGCCGACGCGGTCCGGGCCGTCCTGCTCTTCTCGATCCCGGCGGCCTATCTCATCGGCGTTCTGCGAATCGAGCAGCTCTACTCGGTGGTCTTCCTGGAGGGCTGCTTCGGCGCCCTGTTCGACGCCGCCTACC
>DASPUH010000088.1:0-37942 GCA_035622975.1 Candidatus Sulfotelmatobacter sp. | reverse complement strand
GCCCGCACCCGGCGCACCCGTGATGCCGACGAGGTGCGCGGCGCCGGCGAGCGGGTACAGGGCTCGCAACGCCTGCTCACCGGCCGGCGTGCGGTTCTCCACCGCCGTGAGCAACCGGGCCAGCGCGCGGCGGTCGCCCGCTCGGGCACGGTCGGCCAGCTCCCCGCCGTTGCTCGCCGTGGCCGCCCCGGCCGGGCGGCCGGTCACGCCGCGTCGCGCCGGTGGACGTTGGCGCGCAGGAACTCGGCCACCTCACCGATGGTCGTGCCCGGCCCGAACACCTCGGCCACGCCGGCCGACTTGAGTGCCGGGATGTCGTCGTCGGGGATGATCCCGCCGGCCGTGACCAGCACGTCGTCCAGGCCCTCCGCCTTGAGGCCGGCCGTGATCCGCGGCAGGAGCGTCATGTGAGCGCCCGAGAGGATGGACAACCCGACTACGTCCACGTCCTCCTGGAGGGCCGCCGCGACGATCATCTCCGGCGTCTGGCGCAGGCCGGTGTAGATGACCTCGAAGCCCTCGTCCCGCAGGCCGCGGGCGAGCACCTTGGCGCCACGATCGTGGCCGTCCAGGCCAGGCTTGGCGATGAGGACCTTCAGGGGCCGGTCAGCCATGCCGGCATGATAGTCGGCGGCCTGCGCCGCGGATCAACGACCGGTCAGGGTCACCACCACGGACGGCTGGCCCAGCTCACCCGTCACGCTCACGCAGACCGGCCGGGTGAGGCCCACGATCCAGGTCTGGACCCCTTCGAAGTCGCCCGTCTCGACCAGCTCGGTGACCAGCGTGCCATCGATATGGACGTCACGGGCATGTAGGGGTACGTCGATCCCCTCCACGCCTCGAAGGGTGATCTTCACAAACGATGTGCCTTCCACCGTGACCGGCAGGTCGCTCGGGTCGCGGGTGAACGGGGGTGAGGCGACATCGACGAGGACGTCCACGCCGAACCAGGTCTTGCCGCCCTGCGGCGCCGAACCAGTGAACTGGATGGTCGAGGTCGACCCGTCATCTATAGAGACGCCTTCGACCGACGTCGGACCTACATAGAGCCCCGAGACGAGAAACGAGAGGCTGCCTTCGCCTGAGCACGTCGAGGCCGATGGCACGGGGCTGGTGCTCGGCACGGGGCTCGCGGTCGGGGAGGCGGTGGGGATCGGGGTCGGGCCTTCGATCGCCGGACCGAAGGGGAACCGGCCGCCAGCGACCAGCAAGGCCGACCCGACCAGTGCCACCATCACTGCCGCGGCGAGCAGCCACAGGGCACTGCGGCCGGGTCGAGCGGTGAGCACCGGTGCGCGCGACCAGGTGGGACGCGGCAGGGGCTCGGCCTCCACGAGGTCACGCAGGCCGGCGGCGAGGCGGCGTTCGAACGAGTCGTCAGCGGCCATGGTCGGCCTCCGGGGTGGTCGGGCTCAGGGGACGGACGGGTCGGGACGCCGGAGCCTCCAGGTCGATCCGCAGGCGGTCGAGCGCGCGACTGAGCAGCACCCCGACGTTGCCCGCGCTCGTCTCCAGGATCGAGGCGATCGTCGCGTAGTCGAAGTCGTGGTAGTAGCGCAGGACGATGGCCGCGCGGGCGCGCGGCTCGAGGTGACCCAGGGCGTCGGCGAGGGCCACCCGATCGGTCGGGTCGGACGGGGTCGCGGGCCGGTCATCGCGATCGGGGTCCAGGGGCTGGGCCCAGCGCACGCGCCGCCGGCGAAGTCCCGACAGGGCCGCATTGACGGCGATGCGATGGAGCCAGGCCTCGGCCGGCACCTGGCCGCGGAACCGGGCCCGTTCGCGGTAGGCCGACTCGTACGCATCCTGGGTCACGTCAGCCGCCAGGCCCGGGTCGCCGCAGATGCCCAGGGCGGTGCGGAAGACGGCCGGGTATGTCCGCTCGTACAGACTGGCGAAGTCGTCCACCTGGGACCGGAACGCCACCGCGCCTCCCTCGCTCGGTGCCCGCCGTCGGGCCCCGCTACCCATATGACGCAGGGGCGGGGCGGATCCTTACGCGGGGCGCCGGACCTCCGGCGGCCGGTCAGCCACGGCGGAAGGCGCGGCCTCCAGTTGCCAGCGCGTACACGATGAACCAGTAGGCGACGGCGAACACCAGGAAGAACACGAGCCCGCCGCGGGCGTTGTCGGCGCTCAGGCTGCCCAGCAGGGCGAGCGTCGTGAACAAGCCAGCCACGAGGGCCAGGATGAGGCCCAGGATGCGCGCCCATTGGCGCTTGGCAAGGATGCCGATCCCGGCCGCCAGCTCGCCCAGGCCGTACAGGACGACGATGACGCCCAGGACGACAAGCACACCACGCACGAAGTCGATCACGTCCGGGGCGTAGCCGGTCAGCGTGCCGTTCTGCACCGCGTCATCGAAGACCCGCTGGGCGATGGCACCAACCAGCATGAGTCCCAGGCCCACGAGCCCGACCAGCAGCCCGATGACGATGAGCAGGACGCCTGAGATGGCCACGGGCACGGAGCCTTCCGGCGGACCTGCCGGTGCGGCCGCCATCGCCCAGCCCGGCGCCGACGGCGCGGTCGGGGCCGCTGCGGCCGGCGGCGCGGCCTGGCCCCAGCCCGACGCGGGACCCGGCTGGGCGGGGGGCGGCGGCGCGGCGGCCGCGGGCTGTCCCCATCCGGCCGGTGGCGCCTGCGGAGGTGTCGGGGCGGCCCACCCACCCGCCGGGGGCGTCGGTGGCGCGGGCTGGCCCCACCCGGCAGGAGGCATGGCCGGTGGCTCGGTGGGCTGGCCCCACCCGGCGGGAGGGGTAGCCGGAGGCGTCGGCGGAGCACCCCACGTCACCGCGGGCGCCGCCCATCCGGGCGAGTCGGGCCCGGGCGTCGCCACCGCGGGCGCGTCGGCCGGGGTCGCGGCGTCCGCGTCGGCGGGCGTGGACGGTTCGTCAGGAGCTGGCTGCTCGGGTGGAATCGCCCCCGGCACGTCGGTCATTCGGCTACCTCCCGGGCGAATCTACCGCCTGCACGGGGTCAGCGGACGGCGAAGATGCGCTCCAGCTCGTAAGGCGTCGTGACTTCCAGCTGGTCGTACCGGCAGTCGCGCGGCTGGCGATCGAACCGCCAGCGCCGGAACGTCGCCCCATGGCGGAACCGGTCGCCCTGGAGATGCTCGTAGCCGACCTCGCAGACGCGTTCGACGCGCAGCGCCTCCCAGGACAGGTCCTTGTCGCGGTTCCAGCGGCTGACGTTGCCGGGCATGCGCTGACCCGCGGCCGCCGCGTCCTCCGCCCACGACGCCCACTCGGCCCAGGGATGACCCTCCAGCGCGTGCTCTCGCAGCGGTGCCAGCTCCGCCACCAGCGCCGCGCGCTCGGCCATCGTGAAGCTGGACGTGACCCCCACGTGGTGCAGTGATCCGGCGTCGTCGTACAGACCCAGCAGCAGGGACCCGATCAGCCTGCCGGGACCGTTCTTGTGCCAGCGGAAGCCGGCCACGGCGCAGTCGGCCTCACGCGCATGCTTGATCTTGGCCATCGCCCGCTTGCCTGGCTGGTACGGAGCGTCGAGCGGCTTGGCCATCACGCCATCAAGGCCGGCCCCTTCGAAGCGCTGGAACCAGTCGAGCGCGACCTTGGGATCGCGCGATGCAGGGGTGATGTAAAGCGGGGACCGGACCCCGCCCAGGGCCGCCTCCAGGCGGGCCCGCCGTGCCACCTGTGGCACCGCCCGCAGGTCCTCGTCACCCAGCGCCAGCAGGTCCCACGCCACGAACGAGGCCGGCGTCCGCTCGGCCAGCAGGTTGACGCGCGACGCGGCCGGGTGCAGCCGCAGCTGGAGCGCCTCGAAGTCGAGGCCGTGCGGGCCGGCGATGACGATCTCGCCGTCAACGACACAGCGCTCCGGCAGGCCAGCCAGGAGCGCCGCCGCCACCTCCGGGAAGTAGCGGTCGAGCGGCCGCAGGTCGCGGCTCTGCATGAACAGCTCCGCGCCGTCACGGAAGATCAGGGCCCGGAAACCGTCCCACTTGGGTTCATACAACCAGCCGGGGCCGGTCGGGATGGCCGGCAGCGGCTTGGACAGCATCGGCTCGAGGGGCGGCTGGAACGGCAGGCGCATGACTCCTCCTGAGCGCGGCCAGCGTAGCGCGATGCTAGGCTCGGGGGATGCCCGTGCCCGAGACGTTCCGCGGCGACCCCTACGCCGTCCTCGATGTGCCGCCCGGGTCCACCGAGGCGGCCATCAAGCGACGCTGGCGGGAGCTGGCCCACGAGCACCATCCCGACCGGGCGCGGGGCGATGAGGCGGCCACGGCCACCCTCACGCGGCGGATGGCCCGCATCAACGCGGCCTACGAGCTGCTGCGGGACCGCGACCGGCGCGCACGCTACGACCTGCTCCACGGCACGCGCAGCCCCGGCACGTGGGCGCCGCCGGAGGGCAGCGCTCACGAAGCGCCCGTGGGCCCACCGCCGCCGCGGCCCGGCCGTCCGGTCACGGCGCGGTTCGACACGACCGAGAACCTGCGGCCCCGGAACACGACCACGAGCCACGGCCGCTCGCCGCTCAACGGCCACCGGCCACGCAGCGCCCGCGAACGGGCCGAGGCGCCTGAGCCGCTGCGTGCCAGCGACCCCAACGGCCCCGTCTACCGGCGGCGCCACGGGATGCGGGCGCGACGCCCGACGCTGGCGGAGGCGCGCGAGCTGCCGCTCGAGTTCGGCAAGTTCCGCGGTCACACGCTGGGCCAGGTGGCCGACTTCGAGCCGACCTACATCGACTGGATCGCCGGCACGATCACCCGCGACCGCGAACTGGTCATGGGTGCCCGCGTCCTGCAGGAAGACCTCGATGAGCGGGGCGTCGCCCGACGGGTGCGCCCCATCACGCCGCCTTTCGGCCGCTCGAGCGCCGACCGGACATAGGACGAGACCCCGGTCAGGGCGACCGGGGCCTCGTGATCGATCCAGGTCGATGATTGCCGCCGTCCCGCTCGTTCGGCCGGCCCGGATGGCCGGTTGAGCCTGTTACTCGACCCGTTGCCAGGGCCCGGCGTCCTCCATGCACCCCGTTGCCGAGGTCCCTGAAACACGCGGAGGTCGCATCCGTTCCCTGGCCCGGTCGTCGACGCCTCGGGTGCGCATCCGGCACTTGAGCGCGACGGCACGAGGCCACGGTAGGCGCCACGGCCGGGTCCGGCAATGGCGACACGGTACCCGGGCGCGCCGTACCAAGGTCGATGGCGTGAACGCACCGTTCGACCTTGAGCCCGGTGCCACGGACCAACGACCCGGGCCGTGCGACGGCGCCTCGACGGACGGAGGCTAGCCCGCGGCCGGCAGGCTGACCGCACCCACCCCCAGGAGCGTCTCCAGATCCTCCGCCGGCATCGGGCGGCCGAAGAGGTAGCCCTGCCCACGGTCGCAACCGACAGCCATCAAAGCGGCCCGCGCCGCCGGAGTCTCGATACCCTCGGCCACGACTTCGATGTTGAGGGCGTGGGCCAGGCGCACCACCGCGTCCACGATGGCCAGGTTGCGTTCCGTTTCCCGCCCGACGACGAAGGAGCGGTCGATCTTGAGCACTTCCACGGGCATCGTGCGCAGCGTGCTGAGCGAGGAGAAGCCGGTCCCGAAGTCGTCCAGGGCGATGGCGACCCCCAGGCGGCGCAGGTTGCGGAGGGCGGTACCGGCCCGCTCGGACAGGTCGATGATCATCGATTCGGTGATCTCGAGGTGCAGGGCGCCCGGCGCCAGCCGCGTCTCCGCCAGGCTCCGCGCCACACGTTCGGCGAGGTCGGCCTGCTGGAGCTGGCGGACCGACAGGTTGACGCTCAGGGTGAGCTCACGGGAGAACGCGTACCGCTCGCGCCAGGCGTGGACCTGGCGAGCGGAGGTGTCGAGGACCCACTGCCCGATCGGCAGGATCAGGCCGGTCTCCTCGGCCACCTGGATGAACGCGCCGGGCAGGAGCAGGCCGCGGCGGGGATGCTGCCAGCGCACGAGCGCCTCGACACCCACCAGGCGCCCGTCCCCCAGGTTCACCTCCGGCTGGTAGTGGATGCGGAGCTCGCCTCGCTCGAGAGCGTGGCGCAGGTCCCCCTCCAGCTCCAGGCGCTCCACGGCCCGGCTGTTCATGCCCTCGTCGTAGACCACGAAGTGGTCGCGGCCCTGGGCCTTGGCCCGGTTGAGCGCCACGTCCGCCTGGCGCATCAGCTCTCCGGCCTTGGTCACGCCCGGCGTGCCGAATGCGATACCCACGCTGGCGGTCACGAAGAGCTCCTGGCCATGCAGTTCGAAGGCCGCCCGGGTCGCCTCGACCAGCCGGCCGGCGACCCGCATGGCATCCCCGGGGGCGCGCAGGTCGTCGAGCAGGACGGTGAACTCATCGCCGCCCAGACGCGCGATCGTGTCGCCGGGCCGGGCCACGGTCGAAAGGCGCCGCGCCAGCTGGACGAGCAGGTCATCGCCCGCGACGTGTCCGAGGCTGTCGTTCACGACCTTGAAGTTGTCCACGTCCAGGAAGAGGACGGCCACCGACCCGAGAGGACGGCGGCGGCCGAGGGTCTGCTCCAGGCGGTCCCGGAACAGCGTCCGGTTGGGCAGGTGGGTCAGCTCGTCGTGCAGCGTCTGGCGCGCCAGCTCGGACTCCAGGCGGCGGCGATCGGTCACGTCGACCGCCAGGACGAGGCGCTGCTGCTGGCCGCCGTCATCGAGGGCGTGGGCGGTCAGCTCGACGTCGATCACCGAGCCGTCGCTGGTCCGGTGGCGGGCGAGGTAAGGGCGGCCCATGGCGTCGGCCTCGATGCGCGCCAGGTCATCGGCGTACGTCCCGCCGTCATCCGCGAGCCAGATGTCGGCCAGTGAGCGGGAGAGGAACTCGCCGCGTTCATAGCCGTAGGCCCGTACGGCCGCGTCGTTGACGGCCAGGATGTGGTGCGTGGCAGGATCGTGGACCCACATCGGCTGGGGGTTGTTCTCGAACAGCAGGCGGTAGCGCCGCTCACTCGCCCCGAGGGCCGCGGCCGCCCTGGTCCGTTCCTCCACCTGCTGCTGCAGCGCCGCGTACAGCCGGGCGTGCTCCAACGCGAGTGATGCCAGCTGCGCCAGCCGACTGAGGCGGGCGAGATCGTCGACCGAGAACCGCCGCCCCGGCTCCAGGTGGCTGAGGCCGATCACCCCCACGACCTGGCCGCCGGAGGTCAGGGGTGCACCCATGAGGGCGTGGTAGCCCGAGTCGGCGTACGCCGACGCCCGGCCCGGGAACGTGCTGTAGTCGTCCACCGCGAACGGCTGGCCGGTGTCCCACACGCGTCCGGCGACGCCTTCCCCGCGGTGCAACGGCACTCGCTGCTCGTCGGCGAAGACGCCGATGCCGATGACCTCGCGCAGCTGCTGGCTCGCCTCGTCGAGCAGGTAGATGTACCCGTGTGGCGTATCGAGCAGGGCGGCCGCACGGGTGATGATCGACCGCAGGACGGCGTCCGGGTCCAGGCCGGCCATGAGCTCGAGGGCGGTGTCATTGAGCGCCGCGAGCTCCTCCCGCTGGCGGCGCGCCTCATCCTCGGACTCGTGCCGCGCCGTGAAATCGCTGAAGGTCGAGACCACGCCGGTGAGGGCGCCGCGCCGGTCGCGCAACGGCCTGGCGTTGACGATCAGCCAGCGTCGACCGCCGCCGATCGGATCGCGCATGCCCAGGACCGTCTCCCGCACCGCCTCACCGGTCGCCAGGACGCGGCAGGCCGGGAGGTCATCCACGTCGAAGGGGGTGCCTTCCTCGTGCGTGATGTCCCAGCCGCCATTGCGCAGCCCGTGGCCCAGCAGCGCGTCGTCCGGCACGCCCATGAGGTGCCAGGCGGCGCTGTTGCCGTAGCGGAAGGTGGTATCGGGCGCCTGCACGGTGACACCGACGGGCAGGTCGGCCACGAGCGCAGCGATGCTCCCGTCCAGGGCGTGCCGGGGAGACGTCGTCACCGACCGAGTATCCGGGGCGACGGCCGGTCCGGCCACGACCCGGGCGGCGGCCGGGCGGTGGGACGTCCGTACCGGTTACTAGCGGCTGCCGAAGGCCTGCTCGGCGGTCTGGATGGCCGATTCGGGAACGCCCGCGGCAAGGATCCCGTTGACCGTGCCGGGCTGGGCCGACGGCCAGAAGATCAGCACCTGCAGCACGTCCTGGTTGTTGACCTGGATGCGCACCCCGGCGCGACCGGCGACCGTGACGGCCTGCGTCTGGATCTGGTTCACGTCCGTCGCGCTCGCCGCCCCGGCCGTGAACGCGTCTGCCAGCATGGACGGCGTGAGGGTCGGGGCCGAGTATTCGAGGAGACTGACGCCGGTGCTGTCGGAAGCGGGGAACTGGGCACCGGCGAAGTGGAGGTCCGACACGCCCGCGCCGACCAGCGAGCCGAGCGACGCGGCGACGCAGAAGCGCCCGCTGTTGACGACCGATGGCGTGGCCTGCGCGAGGGTCGACGGGAGGAGCGACTCCAGGGCCGGGTAGTAGCCGGGCACGGCCGGCGCATCGACGCCGTTGCATGCGGCCGAGGGGTCGGGCGTCGGAGGCCCGCCGGCACACGCGCCGACGAGCAGCGCGGACAGCAGCGCCAGGGGGATCGCCAGGAGACGCGCCCGCGGAGCCGAGATCAGGTCACCTTCCAGCTGATGGGCCCGGTGAAGCAGTGATCCAGCAGGGCGCACAGGCCCGGCGTCAGGTCCCATATGCGGCCTGCCACATAGGGCCCGCGGTCGACCACCGGCGCCCGGACCGTGTGGCCGTCCCAGCGGAACGTGACGAGCGTACCGCAGGGCAGCGTCCGGTGCGCCACGCCGACGAGCTGCAGGGTCATAGCCTCGCCGCAGGCCGTTCGCTGGCCGTAGAGACCGGGACCGTACCAGCTGACCTCCGTGGTGTGCCAGACGATCGAGACCTGCCCGACCGGCGGCTGGGCCAGGCGCGGTGGGGGCGCCGGCAGGAGGTCCGTGGCCGCCGTGCCGGCCACGCCGAATGGCCCGTCGACGACCGGATCGGCGGGCGCGACCGGCATCGCCGGGGCTGCCGACGGTCCATCTGCCGACGGCGCATCGGCCGCCGGCAAGACAAGCTCCCCGACCGGTGTGAACAGGGCGTCGTCAAGCGGCACGTACGCGGTCGGCGTACGCGCCACGGTCACCGGATCCGGGACCAGCGCGCAGACGATGGCGAGGACCGCAGCCAGCACGAAGGCCCGATGGCGTCGGGCCGAACTCATGCGCGCGGCCCTCTCGGGCCGCCTCACAGGGAGGCGCCCGGGGGCGAAGGGCACGTCACCACCCTACCACAGCCCACCAGACCTGACCATGCGACACCCCACAGCCACGGGGGTCCGAGGCGCGGCGGTGGCCGTTCCGCGGGGCGGCAAGATCCCCCCAGGGGCTCCCTGGGTCGTCAGGGGGCCGTGCTAGAGTCGCCTCGTGGACCGTCCCGCGGCGCCCGGCCGCCGAGCACGCTTCAGCACCATCAGTGACGTCGAGGTGAGCGCCCTGTACGACGCGTCCGACCTTGCCGCGCCGGGCGGTGGCGGGGGCGGACCGACCGCCGTCGACGACCGGGGTCGGAAGCTGCCGGCGGGGCGGTGGGATGACTTCGACGTGACCCGGGATGTCGGGCGCCCCGGCGCGCCGCCCTTCACGCGGGGCATCCACGTCGGCGGCTACCGCTCGCGGTTGTGGACGATGCGCATGTTCGCCGGTTTCGGCGCGGCCGAGGACACCAACGCCCGCTTCCGCCAGCTCCTGGAGGCCGGCCAGACCGGGCTGTCGATCGCCTACGACATGCCCACGCTCTACGGCTACGACACGGACGACCCGGAGGCGCAGGGCGAGTTCGGGACGTGCGGGGTGGCGGTCAGCTCGCTGGCCGACATGGAGGTCCTGCTGGCGGGCCTGCCGCTCGACCGCATCAGCACGTCGATGACGATCAACAGCCCGGCCGCCCCCATCTGGGCGATGTACATCGCGGCGGCCGAGAAGGCCGGCGTGCCGCGGGCGGCGCTGGAAGGCACCCTCCAGAACGACATCCTCAAGGAGTTCGTGGCCCAGAAGGAGTTCCTCTTCCCGCCCGCGCCGTCGCTCCGCCTCGTCACCGACACGATCGAGTTCGGGACCCGGGAGCTGCCGCGCTGGAACACGATCTCGATCAGCGGCTACCACATCCGCGAGGCCGGCTCGACAGCGGTGCAGGAACTGGCCTTCACGATCGCCGACGGGATGGCCTACGTGGAGGCGGCCCTGGCGCGGGGCATGCGCATCGACGACTTCGCGCCCCGCCTGTCGTTCTTCTTCAACAGCCATAGCGACTTCTTCGAGGAGATCGCCAAGTTCCGCGCCGCCCGGCGCATCTGGTGGAAGCTCATGACGCAGCGCTACCGGGCGGAGAACGAGCGCTCGGCGTGGATGCGCTTCCACACCCAGACGGCGGGCGTCTCGCTGACCGCCCAGCAGCCGCTCAACAACCTCACCCGGGTCGCGATCCAGGCCCTGGCCGCGGTCCTCGGCGGCACCCAGTCGCTGCACACCGACGCGTACGACGAGGCGTGGGCCGTGCCGTCGGCGGAGGCTGCCCTGCTGGCCCTGCGCCAGCAGCAGGTCATCGCGGCCGAGACGGGCGTGGCCAACACGGTCGACCCGTTGGGTGGCTCGTGGTTCGTGGAAGCCCTCACCAATGCGACGGAACGCGCGGTCTGGCGATATCTGGACGAGATCGACCGCCTCGGGGGCATGGTGGCTGCCATCGCCAACGGCTATCCGCAGCGCGAGATCGCCGACGCCGCGTACCGCTACCAGCGCGAGTTCGATGCCGGGGAGCGCGAGGTGGTCGGGGTCAACGCGTTCGCCGACCCGGATGAGGTCCTCGCCATCCCCCTCCTGGAGGTGTCGGAGGCGTCCCGTGAGGCACACCTCGCCCGCCTCGCGCGCACGCGCCGCGAGCGCGACCCGGAGCGGGTCGCCGCGTCGCTGGCGCGGTTGCGCGACCTTGCCGCGCGGCCCGGATCAGCGGAGGCCAACCTGATGCCCGCGCTGATCGACTGCGCCCGGGCGTATGCCACGCTGGGCGAGATGTGCGGCGTGTTCCGCGCTGTCTTCGGCGAATACCGCGAACCCGTGGCGGTCTGACCGGTGTATCGCGACGCTTTGGACTTCCTGGAGGAGGAGCGGGACGCATGGGCGCCGTACGAGGCCCTCGCGGCGTTGAGCGACGCCCAGCTGGCGGCTCCCACCGATCCGGACGGGCCCGGCCATGGCTGGTCGGGGCGCGACCTCATGGGCCACCTGGTGGCGTGGCAGGAACGCCTCCTGGCCATGGCGAGGGAGCTGGCCGTCAACGACGCCAGCCCGACGCGCGATCAGGTGGAGGCGGCCTGGGCAGCCGATCCCGACGGCGTCAACAGCGCCTCGCTGGCGGAGTGGCACGCCCTGCCGCTCGACGAGGTGCGACGGCGTTTCCAGACAGTGCCTGGCGAGCTGCGCGGGTACCTGACGGTCGTGCCCGAGACGCGCTGGCTCAAGAACCCCCAGCGGCTGGCCACGTTCCTGGGTGACAGCACGGAGCACTACCAGGAGCACGGCGCGGAGCTGGCGGAGATCCTGGCCCGGGCTCAGGACCAAGCGTGACCGAGCTCGCCGCCCTGCTGGGCAGCCTGGCCGATGAACGGGCCACGGCCGACCCGCAGGCGCTGGAGCAGCACGACCTTGGCGGTGTCGTCGAGTACCTCCGATCGGGCAAGCCGTTCGCTGCCGCGTCCGATGCGTCGGCCGAGTTCCGTCTGCGGCCCGACGTCGCCTCCGCCGCCGTGCGGACACCGGACGTGCGTGCGTCCGACCGAGGACCCGAGTGGGTCACCTTCACCCCACCGGACCTCGATCGCTTCGCCGTGGACCGTCTGACCGCCTGGTTCGAGTTCGCCTGGCGCCACGCCGCGGACTGACCCAGGCGGCCCAGGGCCGCGACCCAAGCCCCGGCCCCCGTGGCGAGGCGCGCCGTCGGGGGGGGCCGGCGTGAGGTCCACCTCGGGCGAGTCATGGAGGTCCACTTCGGGCGAGTCGATGCTCGCTCCATGAGCGCTGGGAAGCTACGGCGTGACCCTAAGGGTCCCCTTCCCCCCGAACGACCTTACGGACGGCCGGCCGATCCCGCACCCGAGCGCGGCAAGGCGCGCATCCAGCATCCATCGAGCGGGAGGGGCCTGTCTGACACCGCCCTCGCGGCCTTGAGCGACCTTGATGTGCTCGCAGCGCTCATGCAGCGAGCTTGGGCAGAGCTAAGGCGCGCCGATGGCAGGGCAGCAAGACGCCCCGGCCGATGGGTCGGGGCATCGCAGAGAAGGTGTGGAGCCGGTCGAGCCTGCGGCGGTCAGGCCTCGGTGGTGGCGAACTCGGTCAGGTTGAAGGCCTGCTCCATCTGGTCGAGCGGGCGGAAGCCGACGATGCCCTTGGGCTGCTCGCCGGGCTTGAAGTAGGCGATGGTCGGGATGGAGAGGATGTTGAACGCCTGGGAAAGCTGCGGATTGGCGTCCACGTCGACCTTGACGACGTCGACCTTGCCCTCGTACTTCGCGGCCAGCTTCTCCATCTCGGGGGCGACGAGGCGGCACGGCCCGCACCAGGTGGCCCAGAAGTCGACCACCACGGGCTTGTCGTTGTGGAGCACCAGTTCCTCGAAGTTCGCGTCCGTGGCGTGCTTGATCTCGGCCATTCTGGCCAGTCCTTTCTAGCGAGCGATCGCCTGGATGAGTCGATAGGCCTCCAGGACCCGTGGGTCCGCGAGGCGGTAGAAGACGTTGTTGCCGTCGCGTCGCGAGACGACGAGGCCGGCATTGCGGAGGACCGTCAGGTGCTGGCTCATGTTCGGCACCTGGCATGCGACGTCACGGGACAGGTCGCTGACCGACCGCTCGCCTGCGGCCAGCGTCTCCAGGACGCAGAGCCGCTTCGGGTCCGCCAGAGCCCGGGCGATCGCCGCGGAATGCGTGCGGTCGAGCTCGGAGGAGATGGTCGTGACGCTCACGGCCCAAGTCTCTCACTATTTGCGCAATCGCGCAAGTGGTCGCCCATGACCCGGACCGCCGGCGCATCGATGCTCCGGTGACCTAGGATGCCGCCATGCCCGAAGCCAAGCCGATGGCGCTGGAGGGCCAGGGGCGCCTGCTCACAGCGGGCGGGCCGGGCGTCGCGGCCCCGGTTCGACTCACGCTCGACGAAGCGAGCTTCACCGTCAGCCTTGCGTCGTCCCCGCCGCTCGACGCTGCCTACCGCGACCTCGCGGTCATCGCCGTGCAGGCGGGAGCGACGCTGCTCCAGGTCGGCGACGGGCCGGGCAGCGTGCACCTCCTCCTGGAGCAGTTCGGCGACCGACTCGGCACCGTGGTCGGCGAGTTGCGCCAGCGCCGGGCCCGGCAGCGCCTGTCCGACCGCCTCGTGCGACTGCCGGACGATCCGCTGGCAGCTGTCGAGTACCGCCGCGGCGACGAGCACGGCGTCGGCCTGCTGGCCCTTCAGCCCTGGGCGCTGGAGCTGCTGCCGTTCGATGAGCGACGGGCGTTGCACCACGTGCGACGTGCCGACATCGGGGCGATCGAGAGTGACCCAGCCAGCGGCAGCGTGCGCCTCGCCGCGGGCGGCGAGAGCGAACCGGCCGGTGCGGCTTCCGTCCTGGAGCTCCCGGGCCTGGGTGCGGCCGTGACGCGGCAGGCCGCGGCCCTGACCGCCCTGCGCGACGGCGCGTTCGTCGACTCGTCGACGCTCGTGTCCGGGCTCCTGCCCGACGCGCCGTTCGCGACCCGCCAGCGCCTGGCGCAGCGACTCGTCGATGGGCAACCGGCACCGTGGGGCGAGCTGGGGGACGATGCCCTGCTGCTCGAGCCGGCCGTCCTTTCGGAGCCGGCGTTCGCCGCCAGCTACCGCACGCTGCGCGGACGCGGCGGCGCGGCGCCCGTGACATGGTTCGCCATGGCGCCGACCAGGCCAGGTGGCGACGAGCGGAAGGCGTGGTTCCTCGTCGCGCTGCCGGGCAACCTGGTGGCGCTGGAGCTGGTCAGCGAGGGCGCCCACGCGACCTACTGCTTCCGCGTGGCGCCACGCGCCTCGTACGACGGCCACCCGCCCACGGCCGGCGATCCGGCGCTCGACCTCGCGGTGCGTGCCATCTCCGCGGCGCTTGTCGACGCGCGGTTCCTGCGCGAGCCGATGGCCCTGCCGCCGGACCAGCTGGCCGCCGCGCGCTACCTGCGGTACCGGCTCGCGCTGGCTGCTCTGCCCACCCTGGCCGAGGCCCGACGGCGGTTCGTGGCCCGCCTGGTCCACACCGACGACGCCGCCTGGACCACCGCGCTCGATGACCTGGTCGCGTGGCACGCTAGGGCCCGCGACGAGTCGGCCGAGTGGCCCGGCCGCGCCGCTCAGGAGGCTGCCGTCCTGGCCGCCGGCGGCAACGCGGACGACGATGGCGACCCGGCCCCGACTGACGCTGCGACCCACCCCACCGACACCAACCCACGGCCCGCGACCACCTGAGCCAGAGGAGCACGATGCCGACCTTCAAACACCCCTGTCCTCACTGCGGCAGGTGGATCGAACGAGATGTCGCCGCCTGCCCCTATTGCGGCACGGCCGATCCGTTCGCGCCGGCTCGCTGTCCAAACTGCCGCCGCATCGTCGACGACCCGGCCTGGATCACCTGTCCTGCCTGCGGCACCTCGCTCAAGCCTGCGGCGGGAGCCGGCGCCGCTGTGGGCGTGCCCGGCACCACGTCGAGCCCGGCGCCAGCGGCCGTCCCAGCGGCACCAGCGTCAGCGCCAGCCGCGGAGTCGCCGGCCGCGTCGGCGCTCACCCCGACCTGTTCCGGTTGTGGCGCGCCGCTGCCGGCCGGCGCCCGGTTCTGTACCGTCTGCGGGACTCTCGCGCCGGGCGTCTGACACTGCTCGCCCGAGGGGAGCTCGTTAGGCGGCGACCGGTTTGCCGCAGTTGCCGCAGAAGCGCACGCCCGGGGCCAGTTCCTGGCCGCACGAGGCGCACTTGGCCTGGCCGGTCGGTGTCCCGCAGTTGGAGCAGAACTTCTCCGAGCCGACCGGCTTGCCGCAGTTGGTGCACACGGTGGTCCGGGCGGAGAGGTCGCCGGAGAAGACCTGCTGGTTCTGCATCGCCTGCTGCATCTGGCTGCGCTCGACCGAGGCGCGCTCGGCTTCCATCTCGGCGGCCAGCTTGGGGGCGTCGTCCACGCACAGGCCGCGGTCCTCGTTCCAGCAGGTCTCGTCGACCCACTTGCTGTCGCGGGGGCAGCGCTTGAAGAGCGGCATGATCTCGTTGGCCGCCTTCTTGAGCGCCTCGTCCCGTGCGCCGCGGTCCATGAAGTCCTTGGCGCCGCGCGTGGCGTTCGACGCGCCCCAGAGGCCCCCGATCAACTGGCTGGCGCCGCCGAGCAGGGAGCTGGCGCTGCCGATGGCCGAGCGCTGGAATTCGCTTCGGTACCCACTGCCGCAGATGTCGCAGACGAACTCGAACTGGTAGCCATTTTCGTCGGAGAGGTCGCGGTAGTTGTTGGTGAACGGCGTGAACCCTGGCATGTTCAACCCCTGCTGGCCTGATCGCCGGCGATCCCGCCGGCTGGTGGCCGCCACCCCGTCGGCCGCGTCCGCATCGTACACGCGCGCCGGCCGGCCCGAACGCCGCTATGGGGTGTCGATCAGGCGGACGACGCCTTCCGACACGGCGGCCGGGCCGCCCAGGACCGTGACCGCCGAGGGCGCCAGGCGCCGCGCTTCGGCGAGCGTCTCGGCAGGCACGGTGTCGGGATCGGTCAAGAGCAGCGGCACGCCAGCGAGGCCGGCCGCAACGGCTCCCGAGAGGGCGTCAGGGAAGGCCGTCCCGGCCGCGAGGAAGACGCTCGCGGCGCCGCCCGGGTACGCCCAGGCACTCACGACGGCCGCCGTGGCGTAACGGTTCGCTCCATCCAGGCGGGTCACCGGGACGCCCAGCAGGGCGTGGATCTGATCCGCGACCGCGGCGGAGACAGCGGCGGTCCCGCCGGCCACGACGACCGATGGCGGCGCGAGGCGCAGGAGCTCGACGCGCGTGCTGGCCGGCAGACCGCCGGGGGCCGTGAGCAGGACCGGCACGTGGAGGTGGCCCGCGATGGCCGCCACGGACAGGGCATCGGGGAAGGCCGCGCCGCTGGCGACGAAGACCTCCGGCACGATCCCTCCACCGGGGAAGACGGCGGCGCTGACGGCGGCCGAGGTGGCGTACCGGTCCGCCCCGGCGAGGGGCGTCACGGTTCCCGTGGTGTAGGCCGCCAGCTGATCCCGCACCCCCTGCGAGATCACCCCGAGGCCGCCCAGGACGACGATGCGTTGGGGATGGAGTCTGGTCAGCTCGGCCGCCGTGGGCGGCGGGATCGCGGCGGTCGACACCAGGAGCACCGGGCCGCCCTGCGTCGCCGCGGCCGGAGCGGCCGAGAGCGCGTCAGGGAACGTCAGGCCGCTGGCGACGTAGACGACGGGCACGCCGGGCGCAAAGATGGCCGCGCTGACGGCGGCTGCCGTGGCGTAGCGGTCGGCGCCGGACAGGCGGAGCGGCGTGAGTCGCGCCACGCCCGCTGGGAGGGCCAGCGCGCCGCCGGCGTAGTACGCCGCGGCCTGGTGCTTGAGGTACCCGCCGTCGTCATCGGCGCTGTACGACGCGGTCGTGTTGCCGTCGATGGGCGCCGGGTTCGTCACGCCATCACCGTCGGCGTCGCAGGCGCAGGTCGTGCCGCCGGCGCCGCCGCCGAACAGGAACGCGATGACGCCGGCGTTGGCGTACGCCGCGAGGTGTGCCGCGGAGTCGGCTCCGAGCAGCCATTCAGGCCTGTTGTCCTGGTAGTGGCCCCACGTGTCGTCCATCGCGGCCATGACCTGGTTGCCCTCGGGGATCTGCCACGAGATCAGGCGCAGGCGGGTACCGGTCGAGAAGTCCCCCAGGTAGCGGACATGGTTGGCGAAGTCCGCGGCATCCCACCACGACGCCCCGCCGTCGCCGGACACGAGCTGCTTGAACGCCGCGTCGCGATCGGAGAACTCGGTGAACGACACGTCGAAGGCGGTGCCGAGCGAGCGGTAGAAGGCGGTCGACCGGGCCGCCAGGGCATCGATCTGCGCGCTGGTCCAGGTCGCCGAGCCGCTGAACGGATCCTGGTTGGTGCCCCACCACGAGAGGTGGTAGCCCAGGATCACGTTGGGGGCGTACCGGTCGCGCAGCCGGACCACGGCCTGGGCGAAGCCGGCCAGGGTGTTGGGCAGGCCCGCCAGTTCGGCCAGGCCCGTCGCCGAGACCTGGACGGGCACGAGCGTGGCGTCGTCCTTCGTGCCCGTGGACTGCTCGGCGTAGCCCCACATGTCGGGCTCCACCTGCAGGACGACCGGCGTGGCCGCCGCCGCGCGCTGCATGAACGCCCGCATGTCCTGCCAGAACGCCGTCATCGTCGAGGTGTTCTTGAGGTTGCCCAGGTCGCCGGCGTACTCGCCCTGGGCGTTGCCCGGCTTGGACTGGCGGAGCATGTAGTAGCTGAAGACGGGCACGATGCCGTGTGCCGCCGACTCGCTCACGTACATCGAGACGAAGGTGCCGTTGCTGTTCCAGGTCTGCCAGCCGGCCCCCGTGTTCACGCCGCCGGCGAGGTACTGGTAGCGCAGCTGGAAGGGTGCCACCGACTGGAGGCTGGCGGCACCACCTGGCCCGTCGGCCAGGCCCAGGGCCAGGTCCGCCAGCGGCCAGCCGGTCGGCAGGGCGGGCAGGGCCGGCGTCGTCGCCGCGACCGGCGGGGCGGCCCCCAGCCCGATCGGGCCGGCCACGACCAGGGCGGCCAGCAGGCTCAGGAGGCTTCGGAGGAGAGTGCGCTGGCGAGCGGCGGGCACGATCCGCAGGCTGCGGTCGGGCGGCCGGCGCGTCAAGCGGCCCGGTCGTTTCGCCGGACCCGGACCATCGGCCTGCGATACTGGCCGGGATGGCCGACCTGGGGACCCGCGACGTCACGCTGGCTGACATCGAGGCGGCCGCCCGCCTGCTCCGGGGCCAGGTCCGCGTCACGCCCATGCTCGCCTCGCGGACCGCGGCTGCCGTGGTGGCCCGGCGCACCGGCATCCGCCTGGGGACGGGCGGCGCCGCGGGTCGCGAGATCGCCGGCGTGCACGACGACCAGCCGCGGCTGTTCGTGAAGGCCGAGCACCTCCAGCTCACGGGCTCCTTCAAGCCCCGCGGCGCGTTCAACCGTGTCGCCTCCCTCACGCCCGCCGAGCGCCGGCGCGGCGTCATCGCGGTGTCGGCCGGCAATCACGCCATGGCCGTGGCCCTCGCCGCCAAGCGCGCCGGTGTCGCCTCCACGGTCGTGATGCACGCGGCCGCGTCGCCCACCAAGGCCGCCGCGGCAGCCGGGTACGGGGCGGAGGTCGTGCTCTACGGCGCTCACGTGGGGGAGACGTTCGAGCGGATGCACGAGCTGGAGGCCGAGCGCCACCTGACGTTCCTGCATCCCTTCGACGACCCGCTGGTCATCGCCGGCCAGGGCACCGTCGGCCTGGAGATCGCCGACCAGCTGCCGGAGGTCGATGTGGTCGTGGTCGGCATCGGGGGTGGCGGGCTCATCAGCGGCATCGCCTCGGCCCTCAAGCGGCGGCGGCGCCAGGTGCGCATCTACGGCGTCGAGCCGGAGCGCAGCAATGCCGTGACCGTGGGCCTGGCGGCGGGCCGGCCGGTCACCATCACGCCTGTCTCCATCGCGGACGGCCTGGGGGCGCCGTTCGCCGGGGCGTGGACCATCCCCATCATCGCCCGCTTCGTGGAGGACGTGATCCTGCTGGACGAGGCCACCATCGCCGCGGGCATGGCCTTCGCCCTGGAGCGGATGAAGCAGCTGCTGGAACCGGCCGGTGCGGCCGCGCTGGGAGCGCTGCTGACCGGCCGCATCCCGTTGCGAGAGGGCGACACGGTCTGCGTCGTCGCCTCAGGCGGCAACGTCGATCTGGCCCGCCTGCCCGACATGCTGGCCCTGGCAGCGCCCCTGCCGTAGGGCGGGAGCCCGGTGCGGGAGGTTGGCGACGGACGGCCCGCCTGGAGACCGGTCGACAGCAGGTCGACGCGATGAGGCCGGAAGGTGCGATCCGCGACGAGTCGACGTCCGGACCGTCCGTCGGCGGCACTCTGGCCGGGTGAACCATCCGCGTCGAGCCGTACGTTGGTCGGGGCGTCGGGTCAGTGCCGCCTGTCACCGCCCCGCCTCGTCACTCCAGGCCCAGGTCGTCCATCCCGTGCTCGTCGAAGCCCACGTGGTGGGCCAGCTCGTGCTGCAGGGTCCGCCTGACCTCCACGGCCAGGTCGCGCGGGTCCGGATGGTCCGCCTCCAGGGGGATGCGGAAGAGCGTGATCTTGTTGGGGAACGGCACCTCGTCCGCGCCCCATGCCACGAGCGGCGTGCCTTCGTAGAGACCGTACAACGTCTCATCGGGAGCCAGGTGCTGGTCGCGCCGTTGCTCGCGGGTCGGTTCGTCCTCGATCACGATCGCGACACGGTCGAGCAGCCGCTGGAGCGGGGGCGCCAGGCCATCGATGGCCGCCTCCACGGCCCGCTCGAAGGGGTCGAGCGGGGCGTCATCGAGCCCCTGCACCTGTGCCCACGCGCTGGGCGCACGTCGATCGGGGTGGCGGCGCGCCTGGGAGCCACGGCGGCGGATGGGCATGGCCTGCCTATGCTAGCGGCGTGACCCGGACCCACGACCGACCACTGGTGGCGGACCTCGAGGCCGTCCCCGAGTCGCTGGTGGTCACGGTCGACACCGGCGAGCGCCTCAACCTCCTGGACTGGGGCGGTCCGCGCGGGGCCGATCCGCCGGCCGGCGACCTGCCGGCCCTGATGCTCATCCACGGGCTCTCGGCCACCGGCTGGATCTGGGCGCCGATCGCGCGGAGGCTCACCGCCCACGCGCGGGTCGTGGCCCCGGACCTGCGCGGCCACGGCCTCTCCGAATCACCGCGCGCGGGGTATGACCTTGAGTCACTCGCCTACGACGTGCTGACCGTCGTGACGGCGATGGGCATGGGGCCCGACGGCGACGGGCGGCCCGTGGTGATCGCCGGCCACGGGTTCGGGGCCCTGGTGGCCGGCACTGCCGCGACGCTCCGCCCGGCGACGGTGGCCGGGCTCGCCCTCATCGACGGCGGGTGGGAGGACATCGGCGAGGCGACTGGCATGGACGCCGACGAGATGCTGCGCACCCTGGCCGACCCGCCCGAGGTCCTCGCCTCGATGGAGGCCTACCTGGCCGACCGCCGTGACTACGACCCCGCCAGCTGGGACGCCGACCAGGAACGGGCGGCGCGGGCGGCGGTCGACGAGAAGTACCAGGGCCGGGTCACACCGGTCGTGCGGCGCTTCGCGCTGTCAGGCTCGGTGCGGGCGATGTTCGACTACCGCCCGGCCGCCGTGCTGGGGACCTACCCGGGTCCCATGCTGGTGACCATCGCCGAGGCGGGCGGCGCGGACGACATGGCCGCTCGCGAGCGCCGTCTGGCCCTGGACGACGAACTGCGGCGCCGCGCCTCCGCGGGGTTGCCACCGACCACCATCCGGCGCTATGCCGGCGTCGGCCACAACCTCATGCGCTACCGCCCGGACGAGCTGGCGGACGATCTCCTGGGGCTCCTCGAGGCAGCCGGCGCGGCTCGCGGAGCGGTCTAGGCGTCCCAGCGGTGGAAGGCGGGGTGGCCCGGCCCGACCGCCACGAACGTCCCGCGGAAGGTCGCGGTCACCTCGCCTGCGATCGAGATCTCGGACTCCGCCACGGCGCGCCGGCCTTCCAGGGAGACGACGCGTGAACGCAGCTGCAGCGGACCGGCGGTCGGCGTGGGGGCCAGGAGCTTGACCTCGTAGCCGGCCGTCACCGTGGCCGGTGGCCGATCCGCTGCGCCCGCGCGCATGAGGCCCATCGCGGCGGCCCAGTTGGCATGACAGTCGAGCAGCACGGCGCAGATCCCGCCGTTCAACGCGCCGGCAAAGGCTTCGTACCGGGCCGACGGCTGCCACTCGGCGACCAGCTCGACGCCATCCTCGAAGCTGTGCAGCTGGAGGCCGTCGGGGTTGGCGGGCCCGCAGCCGAAGCACACGGAGCGAGGCGCGTAGCGCTCCTGCACAGCCTGCTGGACGTCCATGGCCGCCGAGTCTAGCGAGCCGGGTAGGATGGGCGGATGGAATCGCCGTCCCGGCCCGCCCGTGACCTGCCCGACCACGTGCACGTCCTCGTCAATGAGATCGAGACCGAGATCGGTGAGGACGGCGACGGGCAAGGCCCGGTCGAGGAGGCGGTGCGCCGCATCCTCGAGGAGATCGGCGAGGACCCCGACCGGCCTGGCCTTGTGCGCACGCCAGAGCGGGTCCACCGCATGTACCTGGAGCTGACGGCCGGCTACCACGTGGACCCGGCGCGGCTCATCAACGGCGCCGTCTTTGACGTGGCGTACAGCGAGATGGTCGTCGTCAAGGACATCCCGTTCTACTCCCTCTGCGAGCACCACTTGCTGCCGTTCTTCGGCACCGCGTCGGTGGCCTACATCCCCCGCGGGCGCGTCATCGGGCTGTCCAAGATCCCCCGCATCGTGGAGATGTACGCGCGGCGCCTCCAGGTCCAGGAGCGGATGACCCAGGAGATCGCCGACTTCCTGCAGACCCACCTCGCGCCACAGGGGGTCGGTGTGGTGGTGGAGGCGACGCACCTGTGTGCCGTGATGCGCGGCGTCCGCAAGCCCGGCACGATCATGACCACTGCGTCGGTGCTGGGCCTGTTCCGCACCCGCGACCGGACGCGCGCCGAGTTCTACGCCCACCTCGCCAGGCCCGCGCCGACGCCCTAGCTGCGACCCCAGAAGGCGTCGGTCGCTGCCTGGTCCCCGGGGAAGAGGCGACGCTCGACGATCAGCCCGTCGTGCAGGCGGAAGAGCTGGATGCTGCGATCCCTGATGGAGCGCCCGTCTAGCTCGCCCGACACATCGACCAGGGCAGCGACGTGATCGTGGCCGACCAGCAGGTCGACCGGCCGCACCTGGATCGTGCCGGCGGTGAGGCGGACCGCTTCCCGGAGGTACGCCACGACCCGGGCGCGGCCGCGATACTCGCCCGAGAGCACGTTGGCTCCCGGGGTGATCCACGTCACGTCGTCGGCCAGCAGTGCGCCCAGCGCCTCGAGGTCGCGACGGGCGAAGGCCTGCAGCGCGCGCTGCACCACGTCGGCGTTCCGTTCCCGGTCAACCACGGCGGCTCTCCGGCGATCTCAGCCTGGGCGGGCCTGAGCCGGCCACGTCATGCCGGCCCAGGGGTCGTAGTCGGGGTCCAGGGCTTCCTGCGGCGGCCGGAGTTCCGGCGGGACGTGCTCCAGGTTGAGGCGGATGCGCGTCCAGGTCGTGTAGCGACCGCGCATCGCGTCGACGAGGACGTCGGCCGGCTCCAGGAGCGGCCAGACGTCGGGGTGGCGCGCCTTCCAGCGTTTCAACCCCTCCATCGCCTCGGGCTGCTTCGCGGCACGGCCGATCTCGATGAGCGGCTTGCTGGACATGCGCCGCTTCGACGGCTGGACGCGCGGTGGCTCGTCGAGCGTGCGGGCGTAGTTGGGTGGCCACGGCGCGTCGCCCAGCCCCTCGGTCTCGTGCCGGGCCGACAGCTCCAGTAGCGGCTCCAGCGACCCGACGGCGTCGTCGATGCCGGCCCCAGGGTCGCCGATGGCGGCGTAGCGCGCGGGCACGGTCGCCAAGGTGAAGTCGCCAAGTTCAGCCACCGGCACCTCATCCCAGGTCAGAGGCGCGGAAACGCGTGCGTCGGGGGTGGGGCGCACCGAGTAGGCCGAGGCGACCGTGCGGTCCTTGGCGTTCTGGTTGTAGTCAAGGAAGACGCCGTGGCGCTCCTCCTTCCACCACTTGCTGGTCGCGAGGGCGGGCACGCGCCGTTCCACGTCCCGGGCCAGCGCCAACGCCGCCCGGCGCACCTCTGGGAACGTCCATTCCGGCCGGATGCGCACGTTGATGTGGATGCCCCGGGAGCCCGACGTCTTGGGCCAGCCGACCAGTCCCAGATCGTCCAGCGCCTCCTGGGTCACGAGGGCGACCCGCCGGATGTTCTCCCACGGCACGCCGGGCACGGGGTCCAGGTCCACCCGCAGCTCGTCGGGGTGGTCCAGGTCCTCCGCCCGGACGGGGTGGGGGTTGAGGTCGATGCAGCCCAGATTGACCACCCACAGCAGCTGTGCCGCATCCCGCACGACGACCTCGGCGGCCGTCCGGCCCGACGGGAAGGACAGCTCGACGGTCTCGATCCACTCCGGCCGCGAGGTTGGCGCCCGCTTCTGGAAGAAGAAGTCGCCGGCCGCGCCCTCGACGAACCGTTTGAGCGCCATCGGTCGCCCGGCCACCCCCCGCAGCGCCCCGTCGGCCACGGCCAGGTAGTAGGCGACGAGGTCGCGCTTCGTGTACCCCGCCTCCGGGAAGTAGACCTTGTCGGGGTTACTGATCGTCACCTCGCGCCCGGCGACAGCGATCAGCTCCTTGTGGGAGGCCATGGCCGCCCCGCGTCAGACCCGCTTGCGCAGGTAGGTGGCCACGTTCGGGTCGTACCCCAGCGACTCGTAGAGCTGGAGCGCATCGGCACGATGGTGCCCCGCGGTCACCTCGATGAAGGCGCAGCCGGTCTCGCGTGCGACCTGCTCGGCCTCGGTCATCAGGGCGTGGCCCACGCCACGTTCGCGGGCACCAGCGTCCACGACGAGGGCCAGGACGCGCGCGATGCGGTCGCTGTGTTCGAAGCGCGGCAGGACGTGCACCGCCACGAAGCCCACGATGTCCGGGCCGATGACGGCGACCCGCACGGCGGAGTAGGGCGAGTCGAAGCGCTCGAGGCGCTCGATGACGTCGCTGGGGCCGGCCGGGTAACCCTCCTCGGTGAAGAGGGCGGCGATCGTCTCGGCGTCGGCCGGCGTGGCGGGGCGCACGCGCAGCTGGGTGTCGGTCCGGGTCATGGAGGCATGGTACCGGCCGGGGCCGCGGGCGAGTCAACGAGCACCACCACGGGCTCACCGGCCGCGCCGGCGATGAGCCGGGTTTCACCCCCCGTGGCGTCGCTGACGAAGAGGACCGCCAGCGCCTCGCCATGGCGCGCCAGGAACCCGGTCAGACGACCCTCGCGGGTCGGCTCCAGCAGCCGCAGCGTCCGCCCCGACGGGAGGGTCGCGGCGAGCACCTGTGCCCCGAGCAGCGCATCGTCGGGTGCCGGCCGGAAGACCAGGTCAGGCAGCTCGGCGGCCGCCCGATCGGCATCGACCGTGGCGACCCCCAGGCCGATCACGCGCGTATCGACCGGCGGCCCCAGGCGCGACTCGTAGCGCTCCAGGATGGCCCGCATGGGCGGGCCCTCCCAGGGGGGACGGTCGGCCGACTGTGGGACGGTCAGGTGCGCAGGCGACCCGGGCGCCGCGCCGTGGCCAGGAACCAGGGACGGATCGAGATCAGGAGAGCCAGCGCAAGTGCCGGTCCGGCCACGTCGATGACGAAGAGCACCCATGCCCCCGCCGGGATGGTCGCCACCGAGTCGAACAGCGCAGCATCGCCCAGGCCCATCACGAGGTAGGCCGCGCAGGCACCCGCCGCGAGGACCCAGCCGATCGCCTGGCGCCGCACCAGGAGCGCCGCCGCGGCCAGGCACACGGCCGCCCACAGGCCCGCCCACACGGGCGAGCCACCCACGGTCGCACCGGCGCCGACCGGGACGAAGCGGATGCCGGAGCGAGCCAGGGTCCACATGTCGAGCAGGCCCAGCACCCCGCGCGCCAGCAACAGCGCGCCAAGGGCGAGGAGCAGCGTCTCGTGGGAGCGTGTCGTGGACTCCCCGGCGACGGGTCGAGTCACGCGCGGACCCTACCACCGACGTCAAGCACCATGGTGCGCCTGGTCACCACGTACGTCGCGCCACCGTGCGGCGCCGCCTGCGGGGCGCGGCATCGGCCGCGCCCGATTTATGTGCTACCATCCGTTAGCAAGCAGCGGTCGCGACGTGGACCGATGGAGGGGACCATCCGCTCGCGGCAGCTGCGCGTAGGGAAGATCGCAGCAGGCGATCCGAGAAGGGAACGAGAACGATGGAACGCTTCGCCCGGCGCGTCGGGCTGGGGGTGGCCGCCCGGGGCGAGATCGCCGACGTGGTCACCTGGGCCCTGGAGGCCCGGGAGCGCGGCCTGGACTCCTTGTGGATCCATGACTCGTACTTCGAGCGGGACGCCGTGAGCTACGGCAGCGCCGTCGCCGCCCGCCTCGGCGAACCCGGCGCCGGCGACGATTTCCGTCTGGCGCTGGGCGCGGTCAACCCCAATACCCGCCATCCCGTGGCGTTGGCGATGACGGGTTCGGCGCTCGACGAGATGGCGCCCGGTCGCATCGTCATGGGCCTGGGCACGGGACTCCCGCTCCGCCTCAAGCAGATGGGCCTGCCCTACACGCCGGAGGCCGCGCTCGAGGGCGTCAGCCGGGCCATGGACCAGATGCGCCTGCTGTGGGCCGGCGAGCGGCTGCCGTCGGCCACGCCGGGCCTCCCGCCCATCCAGCCGATGTTCGCCCCGCCGCATCGCATCCCCCTGTTCATCGCGGCGTACCGGCGTGAGTTCGTGGCCCTGGCAGGACAGAAGGCGGACGGCTACCTGGCCCGGCCCGCCGAGTCGATCCGCTCCCTCAAGGGCATCCTGGAGCGCCTGTCGGCCGCCGCCGTGGAGGCGGGCCGGGACCCGGCAGCGATCGAGCGGGCCGGGTACCTCCTGACGCTTGTCGACGACACCCGCCGGGAGGCACTCAACCGGGCCAAGCGCGAACCGTTCGTCATCTACATGATGTCGATCCTGGGGGACGTCTCCCTCCGCCGCGCTGGCTTCGAGCTGGAGCTGCGGGACCGCATCGCCGCGGCGTGGCGAGCCGAAGAGTTCCACGAGGCCGGCAAGCTGATCCCGGACGATCTGCTCGACGCCTTCATGCTCTGCGGCACCCGCGAGGACGTGGCGGCCGGTGCGCAGCGCTTCCATGACGAGGCGGGCCTGGACCTGCCCCTGCTCCAGCCGGTCGTCCAGGACACCGACCAGGTGGAGGCGATCCTGGACGCGGCCACCCTGTACGGCACCGGGCGTGCTCTGGCCGGGGCCCGCCGTGTAGCCACGTCGCTGGCCACCGACCGCGACCTGGGCCCGCTCGGCCGGGCCAGGCGCGCCGTGGGCGCGACCTGGGAGATCCTGCGGCCGTTCGCCTTCACGGCCACGATCGTGCCCATCGCCGCGGGCGGGGCCCTGGCCGCCACTGACGGCCGCTTCGACTGGCCACTCTTCCTGCTGGCTCTGGCCGGCGGCGTGCTGCTGCATTCCGGGACCAACGTCGTCAACGAGGTGTACGACGTCCGCAAGGGCATCGACACGATCACCTCGCCGCGGGCCAGCCACGCGGTGCTCAAGGGGCGCCTCACCGAGCGGGGTGCGCTGTGGCTGGCCTTCGGCGCCTTCGCCGTCGCCATCGTCATCGGCGTGGTGCTCGTCGCCGTGCGCGGATGGCCCATCGTGGCGCTCGGCCTGTTGGGCCTGGCCAGCGGCTACTTCTACACGGCCCCGCCGTTCGCCTTCAAGTACCGCGCCCTGGGCGTGCCTCTCGTCTTCGCCATGTTCGGGCCGTTGATGCTGGAGGGCGCCTACTTCGCCGTGACCGGCACGTGGAGCCTGACCGCGCTGGCGCTGTCGGTGCCCGTCGGCCTGCTCGTCACCGCCATCGTGCACGGCAACGAGTGGCGGGACATCAGCGAGGACGCCCGGGCAGGCATCGTCACGCTCTCGTCGCGGTTCGGCAAGCACGCGGCCTACCTGGGCTACATGAGCCTGATCCTGGGGGCCTACGTCACGCTCGGCGTGGGTGTCGCTGTGGGCTGGTTGCCGGCCACGACGATGCTGGCCGTGCTGGCGCTGCCGTTCCTGGCGCAGGTCCTGCACGACGCCGACCTGGGGGCGGCCGGGCAGGTGCGGGCCATCGCCATGATCGACCTGGAAACGGCACGCCTGCACTTCGCCTTCGGGCTGCTGCTCGTGGCCGGCATCCTGCTCGCCGGCTGGCGGCTGTAGCGGGGGTGGCGGTCTCCGGTCCGCGCCTGGCCCTGGCCCTGGGACTCGCCCAGGCCGCCTTCGCGGCGACGTTCCGCGGCCCGCGGCAGCGCTTCTGGTCGCGCATGACCCTGACCGGCCTTGGCCTGGGCACGTACGCCCTGGCGGCCCGACCGGACCTGCCCCGGCGGATCCGCCTGGGACCGCGCGAGGCCGTCCTGGGGCTCGCTGCGGCGGGGAGCCTCTACGGCACGTTCGTCGTGGGCGACCGGTTCGCCCGCCGCTTCGTGCCCTCCGGGGAGCGCGACATCGCCGAGATCTACGAGTTGCGCGGCCTGCGGCCGGCCACCGAGATCGCGGCCCGCCTCGCCGCCGTCATCGGGCCCGCAGAGGAGGTCTTCTGGCGAGGCTTCGTGCAGGATGCCCTGATGGCCCGCCTGGGTCGCTGGCCGGGTGCCGCGACCGCCGCCCTGGCCTACGGGGGCGTCCACCTCGTGACCGGCAACTTCACGCTGTTCGGCGCGGCGACCGTGGCCGGCGCCGAGTGGTGCGCCCTGTACGCGGCCGGCATGCCGCTCGGGGCGTTGCTCGTGAGCCACGTGACGTGGGACATCTGGATCTTCCTGCTCCAGCCGACCGGACCCACGCAGCAGGCCCTTGGTCCGACGAGGCGCGGGGCGCCGCCGCCGGATTGACGGGCGCCCTGCGCGGGCCCCACCATCCGACCGTGCAGACCCCAACCGGGCGCGGCGCCCCGGCCGCGGGCGCGACGCTCCCGACCGGCACCGTCACGTTCCTCTTCACCGACATCGAGGGCTCGACCAAGCTGGTGGAGCGCCTGGGCACGGCCGCCTGGACCGACCTGCTGGAGGCCCACCAGGCCATCATCCGGGCCGCTCTCGCCTCGGCCACGGGCGTGGAGGTCAAGACCGAAGGCGACTCGTTCTTCGCCGTCTTCACCAGCGCCGAGACGGCCGTCGCCGCGGCCGCGGCCATGCAGCGGGCGCTCTACGCCCACGACTGGCCGCCGGACGCCGCCGTGCGCGTGCGCATGGGCCTCCACACCGGCGAGGGTGTGATCGCCCCTGACGCCGACTACGTGGGCCTGGATGTCCACCGTGCCGCGCGCGTCGCCAGTGCCGCCCATGGCGGGCAGGTCGTCCTCTCCGACACGACCCGGGCGCTGGTTTCGGGGGCGCTGCCCGGCGGCACGACGCTGCGCGACCTGGGCGAGCACCGCCTGAAGGACCTCTCGCGGCCGGAGCGCATCAGCCAGCTCGTGATCAGCGGCGTGCCCCACGAGTTCCCGCCGCTGCGCACCCTCGACGCGACGCCCAACAACCTGCCGGTCATGCTGACCGACTTCATCGGGCGCGAGGCGGTACTGGCGGAGGCCCACCGGCTGCTCGAGCGCACGCGCCTGCTGACCCTCACCGGGCCGGGCGGCACGGGCAAGACCCGCCTGTCGCTGCAGCTGGCCGCGGACGTGGCCGAGCGTTTCCCCGACGGCCTGTACTTCGTGGCCCTCGAGCCGATCAGCGATGCCGCCCTCGTGCCGTCCACGGTCGCCATGGCCATGGGCGTGCAGGACGTCAGCGGCTCGTCGGTGGAGGATCGCCTGCGCGACCACCTGCGCAGCCGGACGGTCCTTCTCGTGCTCGACAACATGGAGCAGGTCACCGGGGCGGCGCCATTCCTGGGGGACCTCCTGCGGGCCGCCCCGGGGCTGACGTGCATCGTGACCTCGCGCGCTGCGCTGCGCGTCTACGGCGAGCAGGAGTTCCCGGTGCCGACCCTGAGCGTGCCCGACCCGGCCCACCTGCCACCCCTGGAAGCCCTGGCCCAGGTCGAAGGCGTGGCCCTCTTCATGGAACGGGCCAGGACGGCCCGGCCCGACTTCCGCCTGACCGAGGCGAACGCCCCGGCGGTGGCCCGACTCGTGGCCGCCCTGGACGGCCTGCCGCTGGCCATCGAGCTGGCCGCCGCCCGCATCAAGGTCCTGACGCCTGAGGGCATCCTGGAGCGGCTGGCCGGCCGACTCGACCTGCTCGGTGGCGGCGCCCGGGACCTCCCGGCGCGCCAGCAGACGTTGCGCGGCGCGATCGCCTGGAGCTATGACCTCCTGGACCCCGCCATCCAACGCCTCTTCGCCACGATCGCCGTGTTCGTGGGCGGCTTCGAGCTGGAGGCCGCCGAGGCGGTCTGCGGCCCAGGGGCCGCGGGAGGTGCCTCACTCGACGTGCTCGACGGCCTGTCCAGCCTGGTCGACCAGAGCCTCCTGCGCCAGGACGCGCAGCACACCCACCCACGCTTCGTCATGCTGGAGACCATCCGCTCCTTCGCCCTGGAGCGCCTGGAGGCGGACGGGCTGGCCTCGGCGGTCCGGCGCCGGCACGCCGAGTACTTCGCCGACTTCGCCGCGACAGCGATGCCGCACCTCACGGCCAGGGATCGGACGGCCTGGCTGGATCGGGTCCAGGACGATCACGACAACCTGCGCGCCGCCATCACGTTCGCCGTGGAGACCGGTGATGCGCACCTGGGGATGCGCTTGGTCTACGCCCTGTGGCGCTTCTGGCAGAGCCGGGCGCACCTGCAGGAAGGCGCGGAGCGGACCGCGACGGTCCTGGCCATCCCGACCGACGAAGTCCGCACGGAGCTGCGCGCCCGGGCCCTTGAGGCCGGTGGCGGCATCGCCTACTGGCACGGCGACCTGCAGGCTGGCGCCCGCTACTACGACGAGGCCCTGGAGATCGCCCGCGAGATCGGCGACCCGCACCTCATCGCCGACTCGCTCTACAACGCGGCCATGGTGCGCAACGTGCTGGAGGTCAACTCCAAGGACATCGTGGAGCAGAGCATGGCCATGCTCTCCGAGGCCATCCGGCTCTATGGCGAGACCGGCGACCAGCTGGGCGCGGCACGCGCCATGTGGGGCCTGGGGACGGCGCAGTACTTCAGCGCCGAGTGGCCGTTGGCGCTCGACACCTTCAGGGCAGCCGAAGAGGCCCTGAGCACCGGAGACGACGATTTCATGCACGGCTGGGTGCTCCACATGCTGGGCACCACGGAGATCCGCCTCGGCCTGCTCGACCCGGCGCTCGAGCATATCCGCGGCGCCCTGGTCAACATGCAGGCGGCCGGCGAGACGACCGGGCTGGTGCTGGTGCTGGATGACTTCGCCGACTACGCCGCGGCGACCGGCGACCTCGAGCGCAGCCTGCGCCTCATCGGGGCCGGCCGGGCTTTGGAGGATGCGACCGGTACAGGCCTGGCCGCAGCGACCGAACTGGTCATGCGGCGTGAGCGCTACCGCGAGACGCTTCGGGCGGAGGATGCCGACCGTCTCCTCGCGGAGGGCCGGGCGATGAGCCTGGACGAGGCCGTCCGATACGCCCTGCAGGCGGTGCCCCGGACGAACTGACTCAGGCCTCGGCGAGCACCGTGCGGGCGGTACGCGCGGCGAGCTGCATCGCGCTGACCATGGGATTGACGCTCGAGGCGGTCGGAAAGAGCGACGTGTCGGCCACGTAGCAGCCGCCGACCAGCCCGCCCGCCGTGTCGGCACGCACGCGACCGCGCGGATCCGACGCGGTCGTCCGTGGGTCACGGCCGGCGCGTGCGGTGCCCATCTGGTGGGCGGAGAAGAGCGAGCCTCGGTTGGGCCGGAAGTCGAAGACCGCCAGGCGCTCCAGGAAGGCCCGGAAGGCGCGCTCGTCGGCCCCGTCACGGAGCCAGGCGGGCGGGGTGCCGACCGCCAGGAGCTCGGTACCGCCCCCGGCGCGCGCCAGGCGGGCCATCTCGACGAGGGCGCGCCGGCAGGTCATGGCGTCCTGCGCTGCGAGGCGGTAGTCGATCAGCGGCACGCCGCGCCGGCTCAGCCGAACGCGCCCGTGGCCGCGATCCGCGGTGATACCGATGAGGGGAGCCTGGTGGCCGATGTCCGCCAGCAGCGCGTCACTGGCGGCCCGCCCTTCCCACGGGTAGGCAAGCGCGATGAGGCCCGGATGGGCGGGCGCCGACTCGATGAGGAAGCCGCCGTGCGCCGGGCCGACGCCGTCGGCCGAGGCCGGCCCCGGCTCCCCGAACTCCATCGACCGCGCCGCCTGCAGGACGCCCCGCCACATCAGCACCGGCTCCGTCAGGCGGGCACTCAGGACCGGCACCGGGTGCAACCGCAGATAGTCGCCGATGGCCGGATGGGCCAGTCCGCTGCGAGCCAGGATGGCCGGGGTGCGCAGCGCCCCGGCGGCGACCACGACCTGCGGCGCGCGAGCCGTGAAGGGGCGCTGGGTGCCATCCGGCCGCCTGATGTGCCCGCCGACCCCCACCGCCGTGGTGCCCTCCAGGAGCACGCGCTCGACGGGCGCGTCGACCAGGATGCGGGCGCCTGCCGCCGCGGCAGCGGCGAGGTGCAGCCGCGGCCCGGAGCGCTTGGCGGCTCGCGGGCAGCCGAAGCCGCACGCGCCGCAGTCGCCACAGGCCCAGGCGTCGCGCTCCGTGGTGGCGGCCTCCCAGCCCAGGGCCCGGGCGCCGTCCAGGATCAGCTGGTCCTTGGGCGGCGTGTTGACCGGGGCGACGAAGCCGAGCTCATCGCGCAGGCGGGCCAGATCGGCGTCCCCTTCCGCACCGTCCAGGCCGTCCAGCCCGAACTCGACGGCCCAGTGGTGGCGGAGGCGGTCGGGCAGCGGGATGGAGGTCATCCAGTTGACCACCGTGCCGCCACCCAGCGTGCCGCCGGCCAGGATGGCGATGGACAGGTCGGTCGTGGCCACCAGCCCGTGGTCCAGGTAGAGACGGTCGAAGCCGTCGAGCTCGTTGGGCGAGAGGTCGGGCTCGGACACGAACGAACCGGCTTCGATGACCAGGACGGCCCGCCCGGCTTCGGCCAGCCTCGCCGCAGCCACCCCGCCACCGGCGCCGCTGCCCACGACCACGACATCCGCCTCGAGCCGCAACGGCTCGTCGCCACCATCGTCGGCCAGGGGCGTGACGGCCGGCCCATCCGAGGTCACCGGCTCCCGCACGAGCTGGTAGCCCACGATCGGCCATGTCGGGTTGCTGCCGTCGGCCCCGGCGTCGGCATAGGCGAAGAACGCGCCCAGCCGCTTGAAGGCCTGGAACGCCGTGCGGCGCAGGCCGATGGGGCTGAGCGCCCAGCGGCGCAGGATGGCCTCGCGCGCGGTTGGATCGGCCGACCGGAACGACCGCGCGACACCGGCCGTGAGCGCATTGACCACGGCCCGGTCCAGGGCCCGCAGGGTCAGGCGCAGCTGCAGCAGCGCGGCCGGGTCGGTGACCTGTGACAGGACGGCGGCGGCCAGGTTCGCCTGCCGCGGCGCGTCACCCGGGGCAACGGTCGCGAAGATGGCCGCCAGCGTGGCCAGCTCGGCGGCGGACCAGCCGGGCGGCGGCGGGGCGGGCCGCACCACGAGGGGCACGCGACCGCTCAGGCCGGCTGGAACCCGGGGGCGGGCGGCTGGGGGCAGCGGAGCGGGCGGTCCTCGCGGTAGCCCAGGAGGTAGTCGGCCTGGATCAGCGTGTGGAGCTGGCTGGTGCCTTCATAGATGACGGCCGCCTTGGCGTTGCGCAGGTAGCGCTCCACGGGGTACTCGGTCGAGTAGCCGTACGCGCCGTGCACCTGGATGGCGTCGAGGGCGGATTGCACGGCGTGCTCGGTGCAGAACCACTTGGCGAGGCTGGTCTCACGGGTGTTGCGCAGGCCGCGGTTCTTGAGCCACGCGGCCTGGAGGCACAGCAGGCGGCCCGCCTCGACGCCCCGGCCCATCTGGGCGATGAGCTGCTTGACCAGCTGGTGCCGCCCGATCTCCTGCCCGAACGTCGAGCGCTCGTGGGCGTACCTGACGCTCGACTCCAGGCAGGCCCGCGCCAGGCCCACCGCCCCGGTGGCGACGGTGTAGCGGCCCTGGTCGATGGCGCTCATGGCGACGATGAAGCCCTCCCCTTCCTCGCCGACCCGGTTGGCCGCCGGCACGCGCACGCCGTCGAAGAAGAGCGTGCCGGTGTTGCCGGCGCGGATGCCCAGCTTGCCCTCCAGCGTCCCGGTGCTCAGGCCGGCCATGCCTCGCTCGACGATGAAGGCCGTGATGGCCCGGTGGCCCTGCGACCGGTCGAGCGTGGCGAAGGTCAGGAAGTGGTCGGCCACGTCGGCCAGGCTGATCCAGATCTTGCTGCCGTTGAGGATGTACTCGTCGCCGTCGCGTCGAGCGGTCGTGGCCAGGCTGGCCGCATCCGTGCCGACCCCCGGTTCGGTCAGGGCGAACGTGGCGAACCGTTCGCCCCGCGCCTGGGGGACCAGGAAGCGCTGCTTCTGGTCCTCCGTGCCCCACTGCAGCAGCGTCAGGCTATTGAGCCCGACGTGGACGCTCATGATCACGCGGAAGGCGCTGTCGACCCGTTCCAGCTCCTCGCAGATGAGCCCCAGGCTGACGTAGTCCATGCCCGAGCCGCCATAGGCCTCGGGGATCGGCGCGCCGAGGAGGCCAAGCTCGCCCATGTGACGGAACGTCGGCAGGTCGACGTGATGGGCCTCGTCCCACTCGCGGATGTGAGGCGCGATCTCGCCCTCCGCGAATGATCGCGCCGCGTCCTGGACCAGGCGGTTCTCCTGGGTCAGCTCAAGATCCACGTGTCCATTCTGGCAGCGTGGCGCCGGCGGATCGCGCCTGTGGTGCGCCGGATACGCGGACGCCGTCGGGAGGAGGGCCCCGGCGGCGTCAGCGTTGAGGAGCGTGCAGGGTCAGGGGGCGGGTCGGGTGATCGCTACCTGTTGCGGGCGAGGAAGGCGAGCACGTCGTCGTAGCGAAAGCGTCGGTCACCCCGCTTGCAGACGCGGTAGAAGGGCAGCTCGCCGCGGTCGCCGAGGCGCTTGACCGTGTTGACGTGGAGGTGCAGCAGCTCGGCCACCTCGCTGGCCGTCATCATCGGGCCGATCTCCTGAACCGCCATGGAAGCCATCTGCTCGTCATCCCTCGCGCTATGGTGTGGCGATCCGCTGCGACCTGCTGCCCAGCCGCATCCGCGACCGGATGGGTGCGGTGTGGTGAGCAGGACTACCGGGGCGAATGCTGACGTTCCGCGAGGGACGCGCCAAGCCGTACTTTGGTCCGGGCGTCATGAGGAGGAAGCGCGTGGCGCGACACAGCCGCCTGGAGGTGCTGTCGGCGGCCCTCGAACAACGGGTCCTGCCCATCTTCAACACCGCCGACCCGGCCACGGCCATCGCGGTGGTGGAGGCCTGTGCGCAGGCCGGCGCGCGGGTCGTCGAGTACACCAACCGGGGCCCGGGCGCGTACGAGGTCTTCCGCGCGCTGGCGGCCCACGTGGCGACCGCTCGTCCGGACGTCATGCTGGGGGTCGGCACGATCCTGGACGGCCCGACGGCGGCCCTCTTCATCGCCGCCGACAGCGACTTCATCGTGGCCCCCACGCTCTCGGGGGAGGTCGCCGCGATCTGTAACCGGCGGGCCGTGCCCTACCTGCCCGGTTGCTTCACGCCGACCGAGGTGTCGGAGGCCCAGGCCCTGGGCTGCGAGCTGATCAAGCTCTTCCCGCAGGCGGCGGTCGATGGGCCGGCCTGGCTGGAGTCCGTGCTGCGCCCCATGCCCTGGTCCCGTCTCGTGCCGACGGGATGCCCGTCGGACGCGGAGACCCTCCGGCGCTGGTTCGCCGCCGGCGCCGCCGCTGTCGGCGTGGGGCCCGACATCTTCACCGCCGCACGGCTTGGCGGCCGGGATGTGGCGGGCATGGCTGCTGCGCTCGGTACGGCCATCAAGACGGCACGGGACCTTTGACCCGCTCCATATGATTGAGGGGACCGCCAGCGAGGCCCGTCCGTCCCGGCCGAATTGGGACTTTCGGCCCTGAGGGGTACGGGCGACAAGCCCCAGTCTGACGGCGACGGGACAAGGCGGACGGCTCCCAGCCGGACGACCCGCAAGGCAACGAAGGAAGGTGTCGCATGCTCGCTCGTTACCGGAGCTTGGCAGTGCCACTGGCCGTGGTGGCGGCCGTGGTGCTGTTCTACATGGTCAACCCGTGGTTCTTCCCGGCCGCGGGCTCGACCGAACGGGGCATCGCCTCGGTCGCGTTCTGGGTCCTCATGATCGTCGTGCTGGTGCTGCTCTTCACCGACCGCAACGCGCCCGAGGCGCAGACGGTCGAGGTGGAGGGGCCGGCCTTCACGCGATACCTCTTCAGCAACACGCGGGCCGGCCTGATCTGGCTGCCCATCCGCCTCTTCCTGGGCTTCGAGTGGGCGACGGCCGGCTATGAGAAGCTGGTCGGCACCGGCTGGACCGACGGCGGCGCGGCCCTGCTGGGCTACTGGAAGAGCGCCGTGGCGATCCCCACGACGGGCCATGCGGCGATCACGTTCGAGTGGTACCGCAGCTTCCTGCAGCTCCTCATCGACAACGGCGCGCAGAGCTGGTTCGGCTGGCTCATCGCCCTCGGCGAGCTGGCGGTCGGGATCGGCCTGATCCTGGGTGTCCTGACTGGCATCGCCGCGTTCTTCGGCGTGACGATGAACATGTCGTACCTCCTGGCGGGCTCGACGTCCGTCAACCCCGTCATGTTCGCCCTCAGCGTCGGCCTGATGCTCGCGTGGAAGGTGGCCGGTTACTACGGCGTCGACCGCTACCTGCTGCCGCGACTGGGTGTCCCGTGGGGCGCCCGCATCCCCGGCGCGCACCAGACGACGACGCGCGTGACGACTCCCGCCTAGTCGCCACCCGTCGAGCTCTCGAGCGGCCGTCGCCTCGTGCGACGGCCGCTTCTTCTTGCCCTGCGGGGTCAGATCCCCACACGACGCAGCCTCGGCCGCGCGACGTCGATCAGCAGCCGGTCCGCGGCCTCCCGGACGACCGGGTGGACGGTCGAAAGCGGTTCGACGGAGATCACCCGGCGCAGGACGGCCGCGAGACGCTCCTCGAAGACCGTGACGTTGGTCCACGAGGCCTCCAGCGTCGACCACCACGACAGGCCGGTGGCGCCGCCCAGGAACAGGTCCAGGGCCAGCTGCTGGGTCGCGGCCCGGTCGCCCGTGGCGACGCGAGAGGGCCGGATCCCCCTTGCCGCCAGGACCTGCGGGTCGTCCAGGTCGATGAGCTCCGGCCAGCCGGTGTCGTCGATCTCGGCCAGGGCGTCGACCCGGCCATCCGGGCGGGTGAAGACACCCTCCACCAGCCGTTGGCCGCGGAAGCCCTGGATGCGTTCGGCGATCGCCGAGATCGGCTCGCGCGCCAGGTACAGCGCCGTGTAGTGGTCGGGGTGATCATGCCGCCCCCCGCCCTGGAAGTGGCGCGGGACGGCGAACGGATCCGCCGGTGGACCCGGCGCGTGGGCGAAGACGCGGTATAGCATGGCGGGCTGCGAGTCGCCTGCCGCTCGCTAGGCGAACGTGCCCGCCTCCTCGGCATCGATGGCGGCCAGGACCTCCGCCAGGCGGCCGCGGGCGAGCAGGTCGATGGGCCGCCGGTCTCCCAGGTGTGCGTTCGTACCTTCCAGCCAGAGCCGCGCCGTCGCCGCGTCGTACAGCCGCAGCAGGCGCGCCATGGCCAACTCCGTCGCCTCCACCTTGCGAAGGTTGGCCGGGTCGGGCTCCTGACCGCGATCCAGCCATCTGGTCACCTGGCTGCGGTCGACCTGGAGGGCCCGGGCGACCGCGGCGCGACCGCCGAAGTCATCCACCAGGGCCTCGATCCGCCGCGCCGCCTGGACCGGCATGGGACACCTCCGTCTAGGGGGTGTCGATCCTAGCGCAACGATCATCGTTGCGCCATTACCTCAGTCGACGAGCGCGGCGACGACCTTGCGCAGGAACCAGCGGCCGGTGCCACGGGCGGCGACGTTCAACAGGGCGACGTCGAGGACGGCCCCCAGGCGGCCCCCTGGCGGTGCGTAGTGGCCGTCCAGGACGACCTGGTGTTCCGTCACGGTGAGCGTCCCGGCGAACACGGGGAACAAGGGCTTGAAGGTGGCGGCGTGCCACTCGATCGGGACGTGCCAGGCGGCGCCGTCGTGGGCTGGGTCACCGAGCCCGACGATGGCCGACTTGCGGAACAGGAGCGGACCCATATCCCCGACGGGCAGGTCCAGGTCGCACGCGTATTCGCGCGTGGAGTCCGGCGCTTCCTGCGTCCGCTCCCCCAGCCATGCCGCCTCGGCGCTGCCCAGGAGGTCCTGGATCCGTGTCATGTCCGGGCGCGCGGGCAGGGAGAGATGGAGACGGGCGATCCCGTCGACCCGCCGCCCGCCATCGGGCGGTCCTTCGCCGGCCGGATGCTCGTGGCGGAGTAAGTGCCCCCCATCCTCTGGGCGATCGTCGCTCAGGTCGTACGTGGCGCGCGCCATGTCGGCATGGTGACGGCCATGTCCTGTGCGGGGATGGGCCCAACGTCCCGTCCGATGGGGCCGCCCGGCCCCCCTCGTCGGCCGGAAGACTCTATGGCGCGCGCGGATCAGGTGCCAGTCTGCCGGCGTGAGCGCTTCAGGGCCCATCGGTCGGCTGCGGCCCGGCGCGGCCCGGAACCTGTCGGCGATCGCGGACGCGGCCTTCCTGCCCGCCGTCGTCGCCCTCCTGGGCGGAGGGGTGGTGGCGCATCTGGTCGGCGGTGGCGGGGCTGGCGACCTCGCCTGGCTCATGGCCACCGGGCTCGCCGCGGCAGTCCTTGCCGTGGCCATCGGCCGTGACCTGCTGGCTGGCCGGGTGGGCGTGGACGTCATCGCCCTGCTGGCGATGGCCGGGTCGATCGGTCTGGGCGAGTACCTGGCCGGCGCCGTGATCGCCGTGATGTCCGCCTCCGGTCGCGC